>DUCH01000121.1 GCA_012959865.1 Myxococcales bacterium
GCTGCTCTGAACGTGATTCGGCGATTTCCCGGTGGCGTCCACACCATTGTGACAGCTGAAGCAGTTCCCACTGACTCCCGCATGATTGAAGCGCGCGTTCGACCATGAGCCCGGGGAATGGCAGTCCTCGCAGAGATTGCTGCTCTGAATGTGGCTCATTGGTTTCCCTGTCGCGCTGACTCCATTGTGGCAGGAAAAACACGAGCCTGTCAGGTTGGAGTGATCAAAACGCGCGCCCAACCAAGTCATCGACCGATGACAGTCCTCGCAAAGATTGGAAGACTGAGGGTGACTAGGAGGCTTCCCCGGCGCGCCAAGTCCGTTGTGGCAATCCGCGCAGCCGCCGATCACCGCGGCGTGATCGACCCGAGATGGAACCCAAGCGACTTGCAGGTGGCAGTCTCCACACTCGTTGGTCGTCCGAATATGCCGAACATTTTTTCCGGAGTCGCTCAGTATGCCGCTGCCATCGTGGCATATTGCGCAGCGCACCGGTGTGCCCTGAAAGCCCCCCCCGACGTGGCATTTTTCGCAAGACACACGCTCGTGTCCGCCCATCAGGGGAAATCGGGTTCGAAAGTGATCGAAGTCGTCTACCGCCGCTTCCGGTCCGGGCACTTCGCTACCCCATGAAGTAAATTTTTCCGGCGCATCGTTGGCTTGCGATGAGCCCGACTCGGCCGCAGGAACCGAACCTTCATCAACCGGCCATGACGTCGCCGCAGGTTTGGACTCGCTCGACAGCACCGGAGCCGGTGCCTCGGTCACTTTCGAAGGCGCCGGGCGAGTAATTGCGGGCGCAGGCGTAGAAGCCACTGCAGCGTCCCCAGGTACGCCCGGCGAAGGCGGAAAGAAGTCAAGAACGATTCGCGGAGGCCCCACCAGAACCATCTCTTTTAGCCGAACGCCGCTCCGAAGAAGCTCGATTCTCACTTTTGAGCCTCGTCCACTTGGCGAAATTTTCACTGAACCCAGCGGCGCTGGAAGAGATTTTAGTATTTCGGTTCTTGAATCGGCATCAAGACTCAGCGCCACCACCTTGCCATCTTCTTCGCGCTGAATTGTATACGCGGCTTTGCTATCGAGTTGGATGACTACTCGGACATAATTCTTGTGGGACCCGACTCGTAGATCCGTCACTCCCGACGCGAGAACTTGGTTCGATCCCCCAAGAAGGAACAAGACAAGAATCGCTAAAAGGCTCACGAATAAACTGGTCACCGATTTGGAATGGATGACAATGGCGCGGTTCCACAATGATTTTTGATTCATGCCTTACTCCTCAGCGACGGATTCGGGTATCACTCCAGGAAGTCTCTGCGTGACATGTTTGGCAACGCGTGCCGAACGATCCGCGATGCGGATCATCCAGGGAGTGACAGGCATCGCATTGTGGGGATAAGCCGGCTCCACCGGTGGTACTCGAGGAATGACAAGCCCGGCATTCAAGGCCGGTATGCTTGCCGCGAAGAGAAAACGACGTTTGTTGATCATGATCGAATCGCCACAGGCTCCATGCGTTCGGTGTGTGGCACGCCTTGCAATCGGTCCCGAGGGTTCGTTCGTGAATGTCGTCTTTTACGTGGCATTCAAGACAATCTTTTGACGTGTCGTGGAAGCGATTGCTGGAGTGGCAGTCCTCGCAGGCTGCCACTGCGTGAATTCCCAGCAAGGGAAACCTGCTCATATCGTGATCAAACGAGACGTTCTTAATCCAGGAGGTTGAACTGTGGCATGACTGGCACTGAGCGCCCAACTGCCCCGCGTGAAGGTCAGACTCTGAATGGCACTCACTGCACTGGGTTGGAAGTGACTCCTTTCCAAGAACTCCGCGGTGGCACTGGGTACACTCGAGAGAGACGTGGGCCCCAGACAAGCCATACTTGGCATCTCGCTTATGGTTGAAAGTGGTTTTCTTCCAACCGGAGGGCGTGTGGCAGTCATTGCATGACCGACCGAAGCTTCCCTCGTGATCATCTTGAACGTCGTGACACGCAAAGCAGGTGGTTTCGAGTTTCCTGGATTTCCCGGAGAAACTACCGACATTCTCTTCTAGGTGGCAGTCATTGCAACGCGCTTCTTGATGCTTTCCGACGAGCGCAAATTTCGTCTCTTTGGCGTGATCAAAAGCAGCGTCGCGCCAACTCGTAAGGGTGTGACACTGGCCGCAATCCGGACCCATCCGACCTCGATGTGAATCCTCCGAGGCATGGCAGTCCAAACACGCGCTGGGAGTCTGATTGTATGCTTCGGCCGGATGACAGAGATCGCAGTCCGCCGACGCATGGGCTCCAAAAAGAGGGAAATCGGTCTTGTCGTGATCAAAGGAATTCTTCGTCCAACCGCTGGTGCTGTGACAGTTTTCGCAAGTTTCTCCCAGACGACCCGAGTGAGGGTCGTTTTGTTCGTGGCAGCTTACGCATTGGCTCGGGGCTTCCCGGTGGAGCGTGCCTTGCTGGTGGCAAGACTCACAGGCCAATGCATGGTGTCGCCCGTCCAAGGCGAAATCGGTATCGCCATGGTCGAAAATTTCCGGCGTAAGACCGACAATATCTGCGCTTCGCCCTCGGTGATCTGCGTGACACACCCGGCACTCCATTTCGCCTCGCCTTTTCTGCCTTCCATGAAACCCTGTCCCGGCCCTTATGTCCGACGCGACCAAATCGTGGCAGACCATGCAGAGATTGGCCTGAGCATTGCCTTCAAAGGCTTGATGACAGTTTTGACAATCATTTTCGGCGTCTGCATGCGCCAAAACCACAGGGCCAGGCATGATCATCAGCTTGAAATCGACCGCGTGGGCAGAACTCAAGCGTTCAGCCGACAAGAAGCCAAAGATGGCTGCGGCCAAGAGAGCGCAGCGCAGAACTCTGATGCCTTGAAGCTTCAGAACTGACACCTCAATACATGTGGACTGCCACAACGTGAATTATGGCTGTTCCGTAGAGAAGAACGGCAAGGGGAAGGTGCGCGATATGCCACAAACCAAAGATCCGTTCATAGACAGAGAAGTCGGCCACGCTTCTCACCGCGCGGAGATACTTGCGTACCGATTCTTGGGCCTTCTTTACCTGATCGGTGCCGAGGGTTGGCTGGTGACGGTTCAAAGACCGGAAGGCCCTTCCTCGTGTCGCCCTGGCTTTCCAGGGTGTGACAATCATGACCGAAAGGAAGCTGATGCGTTTTGAGCTTCGGCCGAGCAGCCCTTCTTCGAAGGCGACGAGAGAGTCTCTTACAAGTGCGACAGCCTCATCGCCGGACAACGTTTCCCGCGTCGCATCAAGCCCCATCCTCATTTCGGTCAGCGTTTTCTTTCGACCGCTCAGTTGCTCGTGAATGTGCCGGTAGATTACTCGACCAATTACTCCGCTCGCCGCGACCGTAAGAGTCGTGACGAGGGCGACGTTTGCGTTAAGCGATCCAAGACGAAAGTTGGCGTGGTACAGAATCGCAAGTGGACCGATCAGCCCGAATAACATGTGGACCTCGAACCAGTCCGAAAGCCTCCCCCAATTTCGGATCAGGCGAAAACGCTTTCGCAAAGGGTAAAAGAGCAGCAATGTCATCAGCCCCAGTCCGCCTACTCCAAATGCGTACCCGACCCCCTCTTGAGGGACGAACCAACGATCTTCCCGCATACTCCAGCCCAGAACGATGGCGAGAACAACGAGAAACTGAGCAGGCCTAATCAGGACCAGCGGGCCGCGGGAGCGTTTTTGCCTTGAGAAGACTTGTTGCGAACCAACCATTTGTTTCACTGCGCTCGGATGCGAGGAATAATTCGAATCTTGCAAGCTGCGTCCTTCGCCATAGCGGGATATTCGTCGCTCCCTCCGAATCGAATGTGATCCGTTGAGCGCCAGGCCATCCCGGTTCTCTTCACCCGGTTCTCTTTAAAGGAGAAGGAGCTGTACTAGGTCAAAGGAGAAGGAGCTGTAGTAGGCCGGGAAGGGGGGCGACCAGCACCCACCCTGATTTTCGACTTAGATTTTGCTTAACGGCGCGCCCACCATGCGAGAGTACCACTATTGAGAGCCTGCCCGATTACTTCGCTGTAAGGCTCGGTTTGCAGGACACTCTTTGGTGTCTACCGATTGCACATCCGTCGTAACCGGACCGCAAGATTTACGCAGAAGAACTCTCAGCTGGAGTTCGCCGTAGTAACCCCCTGCGGATAGGCACGGGGATCGTCGAAGAAGCGCGGGCTTCTCATTCCGGCGTACTCGAGGGCAGACCCTACTACCACCTTGACTCTGTGCTTGAGAAGAATTCCCGTGCATGGACGGTAGGGTACAGGTTCGCGTCGTCCCGCTTCTAGAGACTCGGAACCTCCTTGCGCTGGGTAGCGAGTCTGGACTTGTTAGCCCGTAGGGAACTGCCGACAATATTCGTACATGGCCATGGCTGCGGCCGCGGCTGCGTTGAAGCTATGTGGCATTCCGTACACCGGGATCTCCACGACATCATCCAGCAGGGTGAGCACTTCTTCCGAGATACCCAGGCGTTCGTTGCCGATGACCAAGACCGTACGGCGGTGGAACTCGAAGGCCTGTAGGTTTTGTGAGTTGGTGGCCTGCTCCACGCCCACGATCCTGTAGCCCTCTTCTCGGAACGCCCGCAGGACCGGCGGCAGGGTGCGTCGGACCTCCACGTCCAGCTGTTCGTCACCGTCGCGGGCGATCTTGGAAATGAGCCGAGCGTTTCCACACAAGACAAGTCGTTGGACGCCGCTTGCGCTGGCCGTGCGAGCGATGGCCGAGATGTTGACGTTGCTGCGCATGGCCACGCACGCCACCACCAACTCTCGGGGGCGGTCCAGTTTGCTGGGCGGTTTGTGCCGCTGGTGCTCGGGGGTCTTCACTCGTAGAAAACCGCGTCTAGAAAGAGGCCGGAGGCCGGTGCCGTACCCGGAGCGGCTTTGCGATCCTTGGCCTGCAAGACGGCTTTGATTTTCTCAACGTCGCTGCGACCTTCGCCCACCCGGACGATGGCTCGAACCAGATTGCGCACCATCTTGTAGAGAAAACCGTCGGATTCGAAGGTCAGGGTGATAAGAGGAAGGTCGGCCTGAAACCCGATGTTGGAGATCGTACGCACAGTGGACTTCTGTTTAAAATTGGGCCGCGTAGCGAAGGATGCGAAATCGTGTTTCCCAACCAGGACAGGGCAGACCTCGCCCATGGCTTCGTGGTCCAAGGGGCCAGCGATATGCCACACCCGTCCTTCACGTTCTGGAGGGCATTGCGGCGCGTTCCAGATCTCATAGCGGTAGCGTTTGCCAACGGCCGAGTAGCAGGCGTGAAAATCGGCCGCCACGGAAACGGCTTCCAGAATTCGGATATCAGCGGGCAAATAGCTGTTGAGCGCTTCGAGGGGACCGGTGGGGAGCAATGCATGCGCCACTTGGCCTTCGGCGTGGGCACCGCGGTCCGTGCGCCCCGACGCCGTCACCACGCTCTCGACCATGAAGGCCCGTTGGATCGCTTGCTCGAGAGCCCCCTGCAAGGTGGGCTTCTCGCCGTGTCGTTGCCACCCAAAGTAGGCCCGGCCGTCGTAGCGAATGGTGAGTCGGTGGTTTTGCAGTTTTTCCATCGCTCCACACTTCTGCGGGGCTCGCGGCGTGGGGGCGTTCCCAGCACGAGTTCTCGAAGGGACCAGATCTCGCAGCAGGATATAGGTCTTGACCCTCGCTATCCACTCAGACGGGTGTTGCACTGACTGTTGAAGTCGCTGGACCGCTGGCCTCTGGAAGCCGATTCAGACCCGCTGTCCGTGCCCGTCACGGGCCTCCCGATAGAAACTTGACATAGCGCTCATACCGGGATGCCCTGCCAGAACCCAGCTTGAATGTCCTATCCCCCTGTGTCCCCTCTTTAACCTATACCCTACATGGCCCAGGGTGTAGAATCGGCCTTTGAAAT
>DUCH01000122.1 GCA_012959865.1 Myxococcales bacterium
GGGAGAAACGGCGACACAAGCTGGTGGCCCGGGACAGAATTGAACTGTCGACACCGTGATTTTCAGTCACGTGCTCTACCAACTGAGCTACCAGGCCACCGCTTTGCGACCGGGATCATAGCCGCCCGGTCGGGATTTCCCAGCGATTCATCGCTGGGCGAGAGCGGGGAAAACTCGGGGTGGTTCGGGTCCGAGGCGCGACCGCAAGGTCGGTGTGTGGGTGTCCGCGGGCGCCGACTGGGTCGGGGATGGCGGTGGCTGGAGGATCTCGATTCGCTCGATCACGATGTCTTCGAGGGGCCGGTTGGGCTTGCCCCAGCGACCGTGAAGGTCGGTCTCTGCCGCCGCGATGGCGTCGGCGACTTCGATGCCAGCGGCCACGCGGCCAAAAACCGTGTGGCGACCGTCGAGGTGACGAGCATCGCCGTGGACGATGAAGAATTGCGAGCCCCCCGAGTTGGGTTGGCCGGTATTCGCCATGGAAAGGGTGCCGCGTTGGTGAGGTGCGGGGCTGAATTCGTCGGGCAGGGTGAAGCCCGGGCCGCCCTCGCCGTCGTTGCCCGGGTTTCGATCCCGCGAATTCGGGTCGCCGCCTTGGATCATGAAGCCGGGAAGGGTGCGGTGAAAGGTGGTGCCGTCGTAGAAGCCGCTGCGGGCGAGTTCGATGAAACTCGCCACGGTCTTGGGCGCCAGTTCGGGGTAGAGCTCGAGCAAAATCGAGCCTTTGTTTTCGATATGGAATACCGCGCGCGGATGCGGACCGGTCGGCCAGGCGAAGGTTGCGGTCGTGGTCGCCGAAGCCTGACGATCCGTCTCTTCATTGCCGCATGAAGCAATAATGAGGGTCAGCAGGACTCCGAGCGCCACGGCCGCGTTCCGGGTTCGAGCCCCGGCCGCCGGCCGCACCGTCGCGAGGGACAGGGCGTGTGATAGGGTTGGATAGATGCGGTCCATGAAGTATCCATCGACCTCGGCGCCCCGGAAGTTGAGCGTTTTCCGCTTCTTCGGAGACCTTGTGCGCGCGCTGGGCTCGGGCTCGGGCGGGGTCTGGGGATGGGGATGGGTCCGGGGAAACCAAAGCCGAAGCCGGACCTGCCGGCCCAGGGTCTCGGGCCGCAAAGCCAGCGATGGCCCCGATGCAGGAGCCCGGAACGATCGGGGCCCGGTCGACAGAAGGATCCCGCGGATCGGCCTCGCGTATATCTTGTGTGGGCTTTTGCTCACGCTGGGTGAGGCGACCGGAGCCGCGCGGGCTCCCGTTGTGGCCGAGGGTGGCATGGTGGTCAGTTCATCGGCCCTGGCCGCCCAGGCGGGGGCCTCGATTCTCGCCGCCGGGGGCAATGCGGTCGATGCCGCGGTGGCGACGGCCTTCGCGGTGGCCGTGACCCAGCCCTTTTCGGCCGGTCTCGGGGGCGGAGCATTTGCGCTGATCCGCAACCCGGACGGCGAAGTCTTCGCCCTCGATGCGCGGGAGACCGCCCCGGCCGCGGCCACTCGGGACATGTATCTCGCCCCGGAGTTGCCCGAGCATCCGTCGATCCGAGGCGCCCTCGCCGTGGCGATTCCCGGCTTTACGCCGGGGATGGCGCTGATGCTCGCGCGTTTCGGCACGTTGCCCCTGGCCCGGGTTCTGGAGCCGGCGATTCGGCTTGCCGAAGGCTTTCCCCTGGCGAGTTTTCAGGCCCGGCGCATCAATGCTTTGAAGGATCGTTTCGATCCCGCCCGCTTTCCCGAGACCGCGCGCATCCAGTTCGCTCCGGCGGCCGATGACGGCCAAGCCGAAGTGGGCGAGATGCTCGTTCAAGCGGACCTCGCCCGGACGCTCCGGGCCATCGCCCAGGAGGGGCCGGGGGTTGTTCAGGGCGGGCGCATCGGCGCCGCGATCGCCGGCGAAATTCGCAAGCGGGGTGGCATCCTCAGCCAGGCCGACTTGTCGGGCTATGCCCCGAAATTTCGGGCGCCGGTTCGCGGCCGCTATCGCGACTTGACGGTCTACTCTTTTCCGCCGCCTTCGTCGGGTGGCGCGGTCCTTCTCCAATGCCTCAACGTTCTCGAGGGTTTCGATCTCACGGCAACCGGCCCCGGCAGTTCGGCGAGCATTCACCGGGTGGCAGAAACCATGAAGCTCGCCTTCGCCGATCGCGCGGCCTATATGGGCGACGCCGATTTCGTCGATGTGCCCGTTGCGCGCCTGATTTCTCGCGAATACGCCGGGACTCAACGCGCGCGGATCGATCCCGCCAAGGCGACGCCGGTGAAGGCGCCTGGGTTGCCCGCCGATGACCAGGGCACCGCGCACCTTTCGGTGACCGATGGCCAGGGCGGGGCGGTGGGGATCACCATGACGATCAACACCTCGTACGGTTCGGGGATTACCGTGCCCGGCACGGGAATCATTCTCAACAACGAGATGGACGATTTTTCGGTGGCGCCCGATACCCCCAACGCCTACGGGCTGGTGGATACCCGGGGCGCCAACGCCATTGCGCCGGGCAAGCGACCGCTTTCGAGCATGACCCCGACGTTGTTGCTGAAGGATGACAAGCCCTTCATGGTGACGGGAAGCCCGGGCGGGCCGCGGATCATCAGCACGGTGCTGCTGACCATCCTCAACGTGGTGGATTGGGGGATGGACATCCAGGCGGCGGTTTCGGCGCCCCGCTATCACCACCAATGGATTCCCGACACCCTGCGGGTCGAGCCCGAGACGCCGCGGGATGTCACCGGGGCTCTTGCCGCCCTGGGCCACACGGTGGACGTCCAATCGCGCCATTGGTCGGCGGCCGAAGCGATCGTTATCGATCCGGCCAGCGGTCTCCATTACGGAGGCAGCGATCCGCGCACCGACGGCGGGGCCTTCGGACCGATGCCCTAGACCCAGAGCGAGCAACGGCTGGGGTTGGGCTCCGAAAAAAACGGCTGGGGTTGGGCTCCGAGAATAAACGGCTGGGAGTTCAACCGGGGGAGCGAGGAATCCAATCCTCGGGTTCGGGCATCAGGCACCAGAGCAGCAGATAAACAAGGATGCCCGGGAAGGCGGCGCTCAACACCGAGACCACAACGTAGAGGATACGCACCTGGGTGGGCGACCAGTCGAGCCACTCGGCGAGTCCCCCGCAAACCCCCGCCACGATGCGGTCGTCGGATCGGTGCAAGCCTTGTCGGGACGCCATGGTGATCTCCTCTGGGTTTTGAGATTTTCAGGTACGGGCTGGGCTGGGTCAAGGACCCCGCTGGTGCATCCGGAGTTCGCCTCGGGAATGAATCGAGGCCGGCTCAATCCGTGTCTTCTCCGGGCGACACCACGGTGTACAGGCCACTGGCCAACGGACGCATGGTCTCGTCGCCGCTGTAGAAGGCCACCTTGTAGCGCCCGGGAGGCAATTCGGATCGGGGCTGCAGCGAGACCTCGCTGGTTCGCGCACCCGGAGTCACAGGGTAGGGGCGAAACAGCACGACTTCGGGATCGTCGATCCGGCTCCACTTCATGAAGACACGGCGATCCGCATAGTCGGCGGTGGAGAAAGTCGCGCGAATCGAATCCTTGCCGCTGAACCGGCTCGGACCCCGCTCACCGGGGGCCTGGGGGCTGGAGTTTCCGTTCGAGTCATTCGAGTGATCGGGCTGATTGGAGTCAAGAGCGCGGCCAGAACCGTCTTTGGAGAACCGAACCCCGGCCAGTTCGCCGGACTTTTCTTTGCCGGTGTCGATGAGGTCTTCCATCGCGATGGCGGACATGCGTTGGGCCATGGCTCGGGGGTCGCGCACATCGCGCAGTTCTTCGGGGTCCATCTGGGTCGCGGTGGAAAGCGCCGCGATGATTTCATCGTCGCGCAGGGAATCGATGGCCGCGTTGAGGATTTCGACGGGACCGCTCCGGTCCGGGGCGAGATCGGCGACTCGGTCGTCTTGGCGATCCATGCCGGGCGAGGTCGTCTCGGTCGGAGCGATTTTGGCGCCGGATTTCTTGGCCGCCAAATTCGGAACGTGTTGGGGGGGGGGCGGCCCGGGGGAAACGGCGCGTGGCGCTGCGACGGGTGTATCCATCGGCGCCCGCATCCACTCCACCGCCCACCGCCCGACTCCCACTCCGACTCCAAAGGCCAGAGCCCACCCCAGGGCCAGGCGCACCCCGGTTCGAAGCTTCGAACCGCCAGGGGCAGGCGTTATGGCTCGGCCTCGAGGGTCGTGTCGACGATTCTGAGGCTGGAGGTCGTCGCGTTCTCCGTGCATCCTTCAACGTTATCGTATGTCGGCTCCTCGACCGTCGGCCGCGCGGTGCCGATCTCGTATTTTGGCGGATCCAAATTTCCTTGAGCTTGTGGGCTCCGCGTCGGACTCGGCTCCGCCGTGCGTCCCGGCGGTGTCGGAGCCGGGTCGGAGCCTTGGAGGCGCAGCGCGTCATAGCGGGTTGGGCATCCCCCAGTGGATTCCGCGTCAGGGGGGGCACCCTTCGGCGAGTGAAGGGTTGAGAATGCAAAAGATATGGGCGGCGGTGTTCTCCGCGCAGTTGCTCGGGTCGCTCACAGGGACGCCTGACTCCGCGTAGGTAGAAAGCGGCGCGAGGGCCGTCGCATCGATGGAGGGGGCGGGCGCAGCCGCGCCCATCCACCGACCCAATCCTGCGCCTGCCCGGAAGGCGAGCACCTACCCCACGAGCAACCGGCCGGACGACCGGCTGCTCGTGGACGGTTATGCCTGGCTCAGGAGGGGGGGCATCCCTCTGCTATGTCGTTGCCTCCTGGGGTTGGCGGGTCGCCTGGGATTATCCCGTCGTTGAATTCGCAGAGCACGTACGCGGCCACGTCGCGCGCGCAGTCCCCTGTACACGACCCGGGATCGTTTTGTGGCATAAAGCCCGCGATATAGGTCATGAGGTCAGTGAAATCTGAGTATTCCGCCGGCGGCATCGCTGGGCCCACGCTGAGGTTGTTGACGCGGCCCTGTTGTGTGCCTTGAGCTCCATGGCACTCTATACATGCCGTGCTGTAAGTGGTTCCGCCGGAGGTGAGGTTCGAGGCCGAATCCATCGTGATCGTGGTGGGAGCGGAGGGAGGGGGGGTATCCGGACTCCCGGAGTCCCCGTCCGAGCATCCCACTAGGGCCGCGAGGCCGAAGACACCGAGCAGTACAACTGTCTGAGTCATTCGTTTTCTATTCTTCATACAAACTTTTCTCCAGGGTTGTTGTTAATTTGCGTACCTTCCGTTGCTTCGTCATAACGGGTCCCAAATCCAGTGGGTTCGGCATCAAGGTGAAGAGGGGCACCCCTCGGCGAGTGAAGGGTTGATCACGCAAAAGATATGAGCCGCGGTGTTTTCCGCGCAATTGCTCGGGTCGCTCACGCCGGGGGCTGGGTCGATGCAGGCCCCGGCATTGAATCTGGGCATCGCGGCCTTGATGTAATTCCGCAACGTGTCGAAAGTTCCCTGGCAGCGGTTGCAGTTGCTCAGGTTAAACCGATGGCAGCCCAAACACTGGGAATTAAATCGGCTCGCTCCCGCAGTGAGATCCGCCGTTGGAGGAACTTCGGCTTTCGTGGAGGCGTTGCTACAGCCCTCGGCAAGGTCCGGGTTGAACTGGCACAGGATGTGTGCCGCGGTGTTCTCCGCGCAATCGTCGACGCAGCTCGCACTATTAGACGGGGGCATTGAGAAGTGAATTTTGTTCTGCAGTCCCTCGAAAGTTCCCTTGCAGACCTCGCAATTCTCCAGGCTCCCAGGGTAGAAGGCCGAGCCCTGGCCATTGGCTCCGTGACAAGATGCGCAGTTCGCAGCGTATTCCGCCGCACCCGTCGTGAGGTTCGCCGTTGGAGGCACCTCGGCCTTTGAGAAAGCGTCGCTGCAGCCCTCGGCAAGATCCGGGTTGAACTGGCACAGGATGTGGGCCGCGGTGTCTCGC
>DUCH01000123.1 GCA_012959865.1 Myxococcales bacterium
GTCGAGCAAGGCCTGCATAGCTAGGGACGCTGAAGCTTCTGTATTAAACGTAAAGTCAAGTGGATCGTTACAACCGCTGTACAAATCAATGCACGTACCATCGAGGAACTGAACATCGTATAAATTGCCGTCCACCAAAACGTTCGACGCGCCCATCAACTGCCCGCCGACGACATTGAGCGTCACAGCCTGCGCGCCGCCCGCCATCAAAACCAATACCGCTGCCAGAACAAGCTTCCGCATAACAAACTCCTTCCCGAGGGTGAGTGAGTGTGGGCCCATTCTGACAGGAACAGGCAGGGAAGTGGCAGACAATTGGTTGTCGAACGCCATCAGAAAAGCCTAGAGGGGCCCTAGCGCGTCCTCGGGCCGGAGCGAGTGGACACTTCCGGGCAGGCCCCACCCGAACCCACGACCTTCGGGTTATGAGCCAGAGAGCGGGATCGCCGGCCGCCACCACCGCTTTTTGGGCTTTAGCGAGAAGGCACAGGCGGACTGATGCATTCGCCTGTGGGTGCAACGTTTGGGGCACGCTTCTAAGGGCTGTTTTGGGGCTCTAAGTGCCCCACAGGCCAGCTAGAGCCAAGTGGACGCGGGTTCGCGAGCGAGCTTTGCTCGCGAAGCGCATGGCAAGGTTTGCTGGCCCGCGATTCCCGCCGCCTCCACCACTCAACACCATCGTGTTATTGGCCCGCACCCGCTGGCAACTCCGGCGCGCCATCGCCGCGCTGCACGAAGAGATTGCGGCGCTCGGATTACGCCTTCACCGCGTGAAGCGCTTCATTGGGCGCACGATCCAAGGTTTTAATTTTCTCGGCTACCGGATCCGTGCGGGGGTGAGGCTGCGGCCTTCCGCCGAGGGGCTGGGCTTTCAGAACGGTCGCCTACGTGAGCGGGCTCGCCGGCTTTATGAGCGAGAGGGCGACACCCGTCGCCTTCGGCAGTACGTGTTGCGTTGGTGGCGGTGGTTTCTCGGCGGCCTCGACGGAATGGTCCGCTGGAAAGGAGGCGAACAACGCCCCTTTCGGGGCAACTGGCTGAGCAGCAGGCTCAGTTCACGTTCTCACCGACATCGAAAGGTGTCAAGGAGCGCCTGAGATCGACCGTCGCCGTCCTCGGCGGTCTAGAACCCGGCACGGCGGCGGGCCATCCAACCGAGCAACGCCGCCCCGAATACGAGGGAGGACCCCTGTCCAGGTTCCGGCAGCAGCAGCGTGTCGATGGCCAGGCCTTCAGGCGGCGCCACCATTGCCTCGGCTGGGAGCCCGGCGCCCAGCCAGTCGGCGGGTATGTTCCCGTGGACGCGGGGGTAGGGCTGCAGGGGCTGACGCCGGGGATCGTCCTTGGCGTTGAGGTCGGGAATGAATGCGAGCGCGTCGAGGTTCAGGCCCTGAAGCCCGGTCGCCGTGTGGCAGTTGCGACAGAAATGATTACCTGACGAGTCGGGTCGCGGCTGGTCATGCTCCAAAGGGCCTTCGGGAAAGTTGTAGCTCGCGCCGACGCCCGTGTGCCCGACCGGGATGTTTGCGCGGTGGGCGGCGTGGTCGTCCGAGTAGTCGTGGTAGCAAGCGTAGAGGGGGAAGGTCGGCTTCCCGAAGAACGCGAGGAAATCGCTGATCTCCTGGTGGGAGAAGTCGGGATGGCTCGAGGCCAGGTCGTGCCAGGCACCGGAGGCGCCGACGCCGATCAGCGTGCCGCCGGCGTGGTTGCACCACTCCTCCTTGCCCGAGGCATGGGCGATCACCTTGAAGTCGTCGATCCAGCCGCGGAAGCCCTCCACGACGCGCGCCGGGTTCCGGCCCACGCTGAGGTTTCCGGGGGAGAGCTCGAAGAAGGGCTGGTCGTGCTCGAAGCGGTCGAGCAGGAAGCCGTCGAGGTAGAGCTCTGCTGTCTGGTTCGCAGCCGACATCTGGAGCCCCAGGTGGGCCCAGCCCGTGTCGGGGACCTCGTGCGGAAGGGCGACCGTGTGAACGACGTTCCCGTTCCAGTACTGCACGCGATCGCGCCCGACCAGCTGCAGCTCGCTGCCGTCGGGGAATGTGATCAACACCCGCACGACCTCGTCGTTCGGGAAACGAGTGTCCACGAAGAGGCTGAAGTGCCACAGCACGCTGCGGATGTCCTGAGGCTGGGCGACTACCCTGTAGTCGACGTACGCGTCGCCCGACAGCCATAGCCCCTTGCCGTGGATGCCCCCGAGCGCGACCCGCTCGATCCGCGCGTTCACGAGCCCTCCGTAGGGCGGTACGAGCCAGCGATCGGGCGTGGCCCCAGAGCCGTTCTGGACACGGGCCGGGTTCCCGCCGATGCCATCGTACGGCGTGATCTGGACCCCATCGTTGCGCAGCGCCTGGACCATGCTCGAGACCACGAAGGTGTCGGGGTAGAGGTAGTCGTCGAAGGCGAACTCGTCGGAGCCGGCGCCGGTACTGACGTGCCAGACGACGTCGCGGGGCGTCACGGGCCGTACGGCCTTCCAGTAGTTCAGCTTGTTCTCGGCGGACTCGAGAAAACTCGTGTTCTGGGGCGCGCCGTAGAGACGCTCCGGACCGGTGTTGTCGCGGCCGTTGCCGACCCGCGCGAGACCGTCACCGGCCCCGAAGCGGGTCCCGGCGTGGTACATGTCGAGCATGCGGTGGCCGGCGTCTTCGGTCTGGGGCTTCGAGTAGTCGCTGTTGTTCACCAGGTTGTCGAGCAGGACCATCTTCCCGCGCGTCCACAGCCCGACGATCGTCTTTCCCATCAGCTTAGGGTCGCCCTCGTGCAGGGCCGCGTCGTCACAGTCGCGGTCGGGCACGCAGGAGATGGGGAACTCGTCCTCGAGCACCGGGGTACCCAACGTGGAGAAGCCGATGTTGTCGCCCTTGCTGTCGATCCAGGGGTAGGAGCCCGCGAGGTCCGACCGATCGGAGACGAGGTTTCCCATGCCGTCCCGGAAGGGCTGCAGGGCGAAGCCGTAGCGCTGGTTCACCTCGGGATCGGAGGGGGCGTGCCCGAGCGGCTTGATCTCATCCCACTGCGTGACGTCGCAGGCCCGGCTCGGGTCGTATGGCGCGGGCAGGTAGACCATGTCGTATTGGTCGGTGATGACCTCTCCCGTGACCGAGTGGGTCCAGGTGATCGTCGCGTTCGAGATGCGCCCGATCATCAAGTTGCCGTCCTGGACCACCATGGGCTCGAACATCTGGCTGAAGGGAAAGGTGGTGATACCTGCCTGCGGGGTCCCGAACGCCACGCCGAGAATGCTCGCGTTCGGCGTCTTCGGCAGGGAGACGCTGACGGTGACCGGCGTGCCCCAGAAGTGGCGGCTATCGGAGTTGGCGTCGGCGAAGGTGGCCGTGATCAGCGTGAGGTCGTAGCAGTCCAGGTCACCCCGCGGGCCACAGGCATATGGGTTCTCGAATTTCCCCTCGGCGTTCGGCGCCTCGCAGAGAGCCGTGTGTCCCTGCACTCCGAAGGGGCTGTCGTGGAGGTTGCTGTGCGGGTAGACCATTCGGTCGTGGGCCAACATGTGGGGACCTTCCGGCGAGTCATGGAAGCCGGTGCCGAAGCGCTCGGGAGCAAACAGGTAGAACTCGATGCCACTCTTGAAGTTGATCCCGACCCGCCCGTCGTGGGTGGTGCGGTAGACGGGCATGTAGGGGATCAGGTAGTCGCCCGAGTCAGTCAGGTGGACCGGCCGCAACGTGACGGGAATGTCTGGATCCTCGGGCCGCGCGTGCGCGATCGAAGTCGCGAGCAGCCAGGCAGCGATCAGTGAGATCTCCAAGGCAAGCCGTACCAGGCCTCTCGGCATTCCGCCCTCCAGCGGTGTTCGGCTCCCGGGGCGCGCTCGCACCACGGAGGTTCCGCTTGGGTGGGAGAGTACTCGAATCGCGTGTATCCCGTCAGCGAAATTCGGACATTCAGAGGCCCTAAGGCGTTGGTGCATGAATCGGGGATGCAGAATCGGCTCTTCCGTCTCCGGACGATCTTCATCTATCGCCGATCGCAAAGGACTCAGGCCGGCCCAGCTCCGTCATCCGGTTCAGGATGTTGCACGTGATGATCGCTTCGGCCTGCTGTGACTTGGGATGACGCGCCCAAAGCCGATCGCCAATGATCGACTTACTCGCCCGTCACGGGCTCCCCTAGCGATTCAACATAACGCCCAGGCTCGGACGTTGTGCTGGAAGCCAGCTTGTATGTCCTATCCCCAAGCTAGCCTTTAAATTGCCAATTAATGCCTCCTTATGGCCTCCGAATAGAAGCGGAACTTTCCACGCTGATCAAAACATCGGTGAATATATCGCCGCCCGCGTCGAAACAGAGGCTCGAAGTCCGAGACCGAAACTGCGCCCCGTCACGGGCCTGCCGATAGGAACTTGACATAACATCCATAGTCGGACATTCCGGAAAATACGAGGATTGAACTTTCTATACTCTTTCGCCTAGCGAATCGGGGGCTTATTCTTCCTATGCACGGCGCAGATGCCCGGGGGAGCAACAAGTGGATCGTGTGGCCACTCATCACCGCAGTGGTCGCTCTGACCACTGCATGTGACGCTCCATCTCCGCAACGCGAAACCCGCGTGGGTTACATCGAGCGCGAATGGACCGACCCGAATCGAGCCGCGTGGAACGGCGCAACCGATTGGCCGATCTCGGCCGCCATCTGGTACCCCGCCGCCGCCGACGCGATCGAAGCGCCGTTCGTGATTGGCCCGCCTGGATTGCCCTTTCTGCTGCGAGGTTGGGTCGCCCGTGATGCTCCTCCGGCGAGGGCTGCAAAGGCCCTTCCGCTGATCCTCCTATCACACGGAACGGGCGGGTCGCGCAGCGACCTCTACTGGCTCGCGGAGAGACTCGTCCAGGACGGCTACGTGGTCGCGGCTGTGACGCATCACGGCAACTCGATCCAATCCGACGACCTCACGGCACAAGGCTTCTTTCTCTTCTGGGAACGAGCCCTAGAGATGACGGCGCTGCTCGATCACGTCCTCAAAGACGATGTCTTTGGCCCGCGGATCGACCGCACACGGATTGGCGCAGCGGGTTTCTCCCTTGGTGGAAACACGATGGCGCTGCTGGCAGGAGGCCGACTCGATATCGAGGCCTACTACGAGTCTTGCCAGGGACCCGAAGCCGATGCGGCAGATTGCGAACCGCCGCCGGAATCGCCCTTCACGGTGGCCGATCTCGAGACGCTGATCGAAAACAATGCGAGGGTCCGCGCCTCGATCGAAAGCGCAAACAATGACTGGCGCGAAGAGAGAATTCGCGCGGTCTACGCCATCGCGCCTGCTGTACTCGCCGCGTTGAGTCAAAGCGGAGCGGCACAAATCGAAATTCCGCTTCGCATAGCCGTCGGGGATAAGGACACGATGGCCCCCTTGGCGACCAACGCGCAGCCCTTTTCCGAATCGGCTCCAGAAGCCGAACTATGGATCCTTTCCGGCGTAGACCACTACACATTCCTGGGTCCCTGCGGCTGGGCGGGAAAACTGGTGCTGGGCGAGATCTGCGCCGAGTCTCCACAGTTGCCAAGAAATCAAACCCTCGAACGTGTAGCCGCAGATGCATCTGCGTTCTTTGGCCGCACCCTTCGTTAGCTCCCACGCCAGCCCGTCGCGCGCCGCCTGATCGCTTGAATAATGGAATGCGGAGCGGATAAGAATTTCAAAGGCCCATTATGCACCCTCGGCCATGTCCGATACCCGGTAACGAGCTCGAACCGGGGCATGAGAAAATCGGCCTACCCGTGGAGCGAATCCGCCGATCCGGACGCGCCGAGGATGTAGATTCTCGCGAGCAGTGAACCCGTGTCGTCTATCGCCGGGAGGCAGAGAGAGCCCAGAGGCCCACGAGCGTTGTTCCGGTGGTCCGCATAGTCAGGAAGAGAATC
>DUCH01000124.1 GCA_012959865.1 Myxococcales bacterium
GATGTTAAAAAACTTCCGTCCTGGCAAATTGAAGAAATCGTCTTCCTTAAGACACGGGAGCTCGTTGACCTCGGACAGCCCAGGTTCGGTGTCGACAAAGCAAACTCGATAGTCTGCTTCTGCATTGAGCGGTCCTCGAGTCCGTCGAAGCTGCTCCTTTAGGGCCACCATCGTCTCTCGGGCGAACCCTCCTGCGCCGAAAAGTCCGAATACTTCTTTTGTCTCGCTCATCGATGTTCTCCTGACTGCTGATGAAGGAGCTGAAGCTAACTCGTTTCGTCGGCCTTCGATGTCTTGTCCAAGCCTATCGATAGAAGGTACAGAAGATGAGAGGATTCATGCCCTTAGCCACACGCAAAATTGTCAAAAGTGCGGATAGAAATTTCTCTGCCTATCCGGTTCGCTCTGCTGTGAGATGCCGATAGGGGCAGGGATCTGCGGCGACTGCGGCGTCTAAGACAGGCGAGAACAGGTCCGCCTCGTGCCAACGTTTGTTGAACCGAAATTGGAATTCGTTCAAGTAGCGCTGAAGATGCTTGGGACTGACTCCGTGATAGATACCTCATCACCCAGACATCCGGACCACATCTATGTGAAGGCCGGCAGCTTCGACGATACCCGGCTCATCGAGCCAACACATCAGAGCTGGACCGTATCGGCTGTGCCCTGGAGACAGATTGAGGAGCAACTTGAGAGCTTTAGAAGGGGCAAGCCGTAGGGGTCGGGCCCGCGACGGGGCTCCGCGTGGGGACTTAGCATAACGCCCAGACTCGGACGCCCTGCCAGAAGCCAGCTTGAATGACCTATTCTCGCGGCATGACACCCGACGAGTTCGACGCTGTCGACAGGTACTTGTGCCAGTCGCTCGTCCCCGAAGACGCCACCCTTTCCCAAGCTCGAGAGACCGCTGCCCGCCTCGGGCTGCCTGATCATCACGTCGCGCCCAACCAGGGCTCGATGCTGATGCGGCTCGCCCTGACTGCACGGGCCAGGCGCATCCTCGAAGTGGGAACACTCGGCGGATACAGCACACTGTGGCTGGCTCGCGCTTTAGCTCCCGGCGGGACCATCGACACGCTTGAAATCGACCGGACCCACATCCGGTGCGCTCTAGCCAACTTCGAACGCGCGGGCCTCGAAAATCGGATCGCTCTCCACCCGGGGCCCGCTCGCGAAACACTCGCGCGTTTCATCCACGAGGGCGTAGACGCCTACGACTTTATCTTCATCGACGCCGACAAGCCGAACAACCCCCACTACCTCGAAGCCGCGCTCGCACTCTCGCACCCGGGGACATTGATCTTGGTCGACAACGTCGTGCGCGACGGCGAAGTCGCGAACCGCGAGAGCGATGACCCGCGTGTTCGCGGCGTACGCAAGATGCTCGAAATGATTCGCGACGAACCGCGTCTTCACGCAACGGCGGTCCAGACGGTCGGCAGCATGGGATGGGACGGCTTCGCACTTCTTTACGTCGTCGACGCTTGCAGCGCCGTACCTTCGAGCCCGTCACGGGGCTCCCGATCGGAACTTGACATGACACCCATACCCGGGCACCCCGCCAGGACCCAGCTTGAATGTCCTATCCTCCGACTATGAGAAGCCAGTCTTGGGTGAGGCCGTCGAGGCGGAACTACTCGGCTTTGTGAGCTGTCGCATGAAGGAAATTTCCGAAAACGCTTTTCAGTAGCTCCGTACCTGCACCGATTTCATTCGATCGATCCGCATGCATTCGCTCACTCGTTGGCCCGACAGGATGTGCCACACTTCATTTAGACGCCGGGAGTTCTTCATGAACGACACGATTCGCATCTTGCAACTGTCCGACACGCATTTCCTGGAGGACGGGGCAGACCCCGAAGGCGCAGCTGCTTACAACACGGACGAGGCATTCGATGCCGTGTTCCGCCACATCGGCGAACACGACGACCTCGACTTGGTTGTCGTGACCGGCGACGTTGCCGACCACGGCCGTCGACCTCAGTACCGGAAGGCAGCTGAAGCGTTTTCTCGCTTCTCTGTCGCCGTAAACGTGACCCCCGGCAATCACGACCAGGACGCCGTGTTTACCGCGTCGATGGCAAGGCCATCCGTCTCGACGTCTCGGGTGATCGAAGTAGGTGCCTGGGCCTTCTTGTTTGTGGATTCCAGCGCAGGAAACCTCGTCATAGACGCAACGGGGCGCGCCGTCGACCCTCCGGAGTACGCCGATCGACTCCATAGCGATGGAAGTCTGGGCACGGCGGAGGCCGCTTGGATACGCGACATGGTTTCCCAGGTCGGTGCCGACCACGTATTCATTTGGGTGCATCATCCACCGGGATGTCCGGTAGGCATGTTGAACGCTGAGGCCTACAACGCCGAGTGGGCCGACGTGTTGGGCGATCTACCAACTGTTCGTGGGCTGGGAGCCGGTCACACCCACGCTCCCGACACGTACGAGTTCATGGGCCGCACCGTTCATGTCGGGCCCGCATTGAAGAACAACTTTGACCTCACGAAGAACACCTGGCTTCCCCCCGGCTACCGCTCCTACACCTTTGATGCCGACGGCACGGTGCAGAGTCAATTACAGCTCGTCGATGATGATCGTTGGCCTCGACGCCCGTTTGGCCGCGCCATGAGGGCGTTGTTCGACGGCGAGCTGACGTTCGACGATCTGCGTGCAATCGCCGAACGGAAGGCACTGGAAGGGGCCTAGCCGGCTAGCCAACCGCGTGTTCGTGTGTATGCCAGAGTGGCTCACGCGCGATGAGGTAGATGAGTCACAGGATGCCCGCCACGAGGCTTCCCGTAGGAATTTACCATAGCGCCCATACTCGAACGCCCTGCCAGAAGCCAAATTGAATTTCCTGCCCCCGAATCCTCCACAGCTCTCCTCCTTACCGAGGGCCAGCAGCGCGGCGAACTCATTCGGTATCATGGCACCTTGTTAGGTAGGGATCAGCGAGGGCAGGGTCCCAAAACGGTTAAGCCGGGCTCCGGTCGATCGGATCATGAATCGGCCACCACGGGCCGCGAGGAGGATCAGAGAAATGGCAACTTCGCGAGAACTTCCCGATACCCCGTTCCCCTTCCACAGTGTCTCGAACGGCGAGTGGCTGCCGCCGAGTCCCACTCCGCAACAACGAGCAGCCGCGCGGCTCTACGTCGAAGAATCCGAGCGCCGGGCCCGGCGCCTCTCGATCTCCCGCCGGGAGTTCATGCGCTCGGCCGCCGGGATGGCCACCGCGTTCATGGTTCTGAATACCGTATCCGGCCTGGCGTGTACGGGGCCCGAAGCGATCCTGCCCGTCACCCCCGATCAGTGCGATGACCCCGAAGCGGCCGCCGAGCTCTTCGTCAACAACTATTTCGTAATGGACGTGCAACTCCATCACGTCGATTCAACGGCGTTTCCCATCGAGTTCTGGCGTTTCATCAGCCAGCAGATCGGTTCTCAACTTCCCCGGTTCTACCACCCCAATGATCCGGCCGGGCTCACCGATGTCGAGACACTGAACCTTCTGTCCCAGGTCAACTTCGTGAAGGAAGTGTTCGTCGACAGCGAGACGGATGTCGGCGTGATCAGCGGGGTCCCCAACGGGGTCCCGCTGCCGGTGGAGACCATGGCGGCGACCCGGGACCTGGTGAACGACTTGGCTGGATCCGAACGTGCACTCATCCAGGCGATGATCGCCCCGAATCACGCCGACCCGAATCACGCCACCGCCCTCGGATCCCTGGAGCACCAGGTGATCGACAACGGCGCTCGCGCGATCAAGTGTTATCCCGGATCGGATCTCTGGTGGCTGGACGATGAGCAAATCGCGTACCCCATGTACGAAGAGGCTCGCCGCCTTGGCCTCGGGCTGGTCAATGTTCACAAGGGCTTCCCACTGGGAAACAATTCTGCCAGCGCCGACTACTGGAAAACCACGGACCTCGCGGCGGCCACCCGGGATTGGCCCGATATCAATTTCATGATCTACCACTCGGGATACTTTCCGCCGACGAACCCCTACGGATTCACCCCAGGAATCGCACTCTTCCTCGATGACATCGCGGCCATGGGCACCCGGGAGAATCTGTACGCAGAAGTCGGCAGCACCTTCGCGAATTCCCTCTTCAGCCCGGAATCCGCTGCCCACCTTCTCGGCCAATTGCTGGGCGCATTGGGCTCTTCCAAGATCGTTTGGGGCACGGACTCGATTTGGTGGGGCTCGCCCCAATGGCAAATCGATGCCCTCAAGGTGCTACAGATCCCAGAATCCATGCAGGCGGAATTCGGTTATCCCGCGTTGAATGATTGCGACAAGGAGCGAATTCTCGGACTCAACGCCGCCGGCCTCTACGGCGTCGACGTCAATGCCGTCCGGGGCACGATCCGGGCGGACCAACTCTCTGCCTGGCGGGACGAGATGGGCGGCCCTGAAGCGACGCGAAGCCACTACGTATACGGCCCAGAATCTCCAGGCGAGTTCGAGGATCTCATGGCTCACGCCGGGGATCTCGAGTCCGAATAGTTTCGACGACGTACACCGACGAGCTTCGTCTTGGCTTTGCTCGTGGGGGTAAGAGTAGGAGAATTTTCTTCGTCGGCCGATCTTCTCGCCCCTCATGCGTTGGCGACATTCTTTTCGCTCGAGAACGGTGCGGGGATTACCCTTCGTTTGAAAAATTTCTTTGAGTGTTTTTCTCCAACGTGTCACGTCCAATTCAAATCCCTTGACATTGTTTTGGCCGGTATTCAAGCTCGAAGTGGAAACGAAGTGGTTCTCTACTTTGATTGGATTGGGAGAAGGTTGATGAACTCCTCTGGAAATCGCGCGCTGAGTGACAGCAGGAACAGACGATCCGGAATCTTGTTCTTGGCACTGATTCAGACCTGTCTTCTGGCCTCAGGCGCGCACGCCCAGGTGTCTTACATCGACCAATATGCCTCGGGCACGGTCGAGGGCATGGACTGCTCCGGCGGGCCCTCCTCTTGCCACCAAGGCATTTTCTTCCAGGCGTCAATGCCCGCATCGGTGCCCGCAGGCCTGAACTATCAGAGTCCCGGATCGGACCGGATACAATTTGGCACCACGTACGGGACCGGGGCGTTCAATCTCGAGCTTACTCATGCGGTCCCGCTTCCACCGTCGTCGATCACGATTTTTGATGCTCGCTCGAATGTGAACGCGGTCTTCGACCTGGCGGTCCCTACACAGATTCACCTCGAGGCCGGCACTCAGGGCTCTATGGCCGGCGAGTCCGACCTCACGCTCTTTTGCGTCGCGGCGACGAACTGCAGTTCGACGATGCTCTATGACCAAGTACTCGATGCCGGAGGGATTTCGGCATCGATCGGCGTCGAGGCGGGACGTTACCGGGTAGGAATCTCTCACTCTATGGGGTCTTGGGGCGACGGCTCGATTGTTGCGATGATCTCGGTCGGTGCGGCACCGGTACCGGCGCTGGGGCCCGTGGGAACTCTGCTGCTTGTGGCGATGGGAGGGCTCACACTCGGACACGCAGCCCGCCGTCGGAGTGGATAAACCGATCGGGATCGGGAACTCGCCGAGCTGACTTGTTCAGCGCCTACGAGATAGGGCACTGGAAGCCAAACCCCGCAATCTTCCTGTGCGCTGCCGATGCTCTCTCGGTCGATCCCGCCGAGTCCCTCGTCGTGGAGGACAGCGTGCCCCACATCCGCCGAGGCGTTGCGGCGGGCATGCCCACCATCGCCTTCAGGCAAGGCGAAGGGCAAGCACACGAGCTCGGTGCTGTAGCCGTCCTGGATCCCCTCACGGACCTTCCCGCCACGGGGCTCCCCTAGGGATTTAACATAACGCCCAGGCTCGGACGTTGTGCCAGAAGACAGCTTGAATGTCCTATCCCCGATCCCGAACGCAAT
>DUCH01000125.1 GCA_012959865.1 Myxococcales bacterium
TTGCTCCCCACTCGGAGGAAGTTTTTCCGAGCCGTGCGCACCATCGTGCGGTTGTAGTCGATGCCGTGGGTTTCGAATCGATGGGCGTACTGCGACATTAAGTAGCCCGTGCCGAAGGAGACCTCGAGAACCCGCGGCCCTTCGATATGGGGAAGCGCGCGCCCAAGCCAGGTCTTCCACACAGGCAGCAGACGGACGGCCAAGTCGTAGCGCCCAGCGAAGCGCGTATACGCGTCGTCCCATGCCCGGGTAAAGCGAATCGGATTTTCAGGTTCCTTCGAATCGCGTGCTTGGCTCACACCCCGCCTCCGTCAGCCCGGTCAGGATAGGGCACTCAAGCTGGCTTCTGGCACAACCACACTCGGTTTCAAGCCCCCCAGTAGGTATTTACCCGTCACGGGATGTTGTTGGCCGCTGCGAGGGTTTGTTGTGCGGAGACCGAGTGTCACGAATGCACCCGAAAGATAAGCCAGTACGGCCGAGCGCTGACAGCGATCAGCACGACGATCAGGCTCACCGCAACCGAAATCTCGGAGCCCGTAAGACCGAACCGAGACCAAAGGTAATGCGGCAGAAACTCGCCCGAGTACACAGGCGCACCTGCCCTTTCGAGAAGTCGCTGTTCGAGAAGCGTGAGCGGGCACGACCAACCGACGATCGTGATCAGGACCGAATAAGCGATCGCGGGCACGTGCAGCCAAATGACCCAGCGATAGGGCACTGCGACCCATGCACCAGCGAAGATGAACACAATGAACCCGACATGCAGAGCAACTACCAACTTGGCTAGTACGAGGTACGCCATGTTAGACCGCTCACCTGTGTGGGAAATTCTTTTCGTAGAGCATGGACTCGAAAGAGCCAAGGCTCGTCGTCGAACCGTAGAGTAACCCTACTTCAGATCGGGTGGAAAAATATATCCTCTGCGCCCCAATGGCCGCAAAGTCATCGCGTTCCCAAGAGAAGACATCTCGGGTGGGGATAGGACATTCAAGCCGGCTTCTGGCACAACGTCCGAGTCTGGGCGTTATGTTAAATCCCGATGAGGAGCCCCGTGGCGGGCAGAACTTCGAGTATGAGCGTTATGTTAAATCCCTACGGGAAGCCCCGTGGCGGGCTCGAAGGTTCGTTTTCGCTCGTTTCTACGGTCCCCAATAAAAAATCGCGGAAGTCGCCGCCCGTTCTTGGATCGTGGCGGGTTCTGGAGCGTCAATGCCCAGGGTTTTCGCGTCGTAGGTCGACATCCGTGGCGTGGGAATCTCGAGCACGCGCGCGTAATAGAAGGCCGATTGCGCCGGGTCGAAATCGGGATCGATCCAATATGCCTTCAGGGTCGTTGAGCCGATTGTGTTCGTATAGCTCGCGCCCGCGATGTCGACGGTACTACCGACCGGGGGGTAGAAGCCCGAGGCTGGATCGATCTCGCGGCCACCCGAAGCGGCGAGATCATAGACCCTTTCGAAACTCTGCCCGCTCGCATCGACCCAGCCCTTGATGATCTGCAGGCGATCAAGATGGGCCGCGGCCGGGTCCTTGAGTGCCCATAGCAGGAAGCGGGGCGCTGCGTTGCTTTCCCGCGGCGGCAGGTCGGCGCCCATGGGGACGCCCGCCGCGTACGCTCGCGCCGCCGGATTGCTTTCCTCGAGCCAACGCGCTTCGAGCCCCCAACCGCCAAACAGTCGCACCGCGATACGAGGGCCTGAGGTCGCGAAGGTCTCCCGGCGGCGAAGCGCCGAGAAGAGTGAGGAGCGGGTGTTTTCTTCCGCCCAGATACCAGCCAATCCGCCGCCGCCCCACGTACCGCCTGGCGTCTGTGATCTGGGAAGCAAGATCGCTTCGCCCGAGCGGATCGCGGCGCTGCCGTCCAACAAGGGCAGCTTCCCGTGATGCTTGTTTTCCTCTACCGGCGAACTCGCATTGTGGCTGTCGGTGCTTCCCACGAATCCAAAGACATATGGATTCCAACCCCTCGCGGCGAAGATCTCAAGCCCCGTGCGTAGGGCGTCGCGAGCGTAGGCCCCGCCAGCGCCAGGCTTTCCACCGCGATAACCGGGGAGGTCGACAATCTCGAAGTCCGCGAACGGATCCCGTGGAGAGAGCTTTGGATGGGTCTCGGATGTGCCCTTGATCTGATAGATCTCGCTCACTGGTTCGATCCGCCTGCGCAGCATGGCCTCTTCGCTGGTCCAAACGAGTTCCTCGATCGCGTCGGCCGGATACATCCGGCCACCGCTCTCGTTCATGTTGTGCGGGATCGCGATGACCGACTGGCCGGCCTCGTTCTGGCTTTCCAACTCGCGCCAAAGATTCTGAGGCTGGTTTGAGTCGAGCGAGCTGAAAGGGCGGGCAGCGACCTCGCCACTGCCATAGACCACGTTGCGATGGATCCCCAAGCTGCTCCACTCGTAGCCAATGAAGGCAGTGAAGAAGCCGGGGTCATTGTGTCGCTCGGCGGCGGCAATGGTCTCACTCCATGCGCTCGCCTCGACCTCGGGGTTGGCGCCGACAAAGCCAAACCCCTTGCTCGTCAGGGCAATCACGCTTTGCAACCAATACTTCGTGAACTCGAAGCGATTGCCGGTCTTTAAAAGCGCACGCAACTGCTTGCGCGAAGTCGGTATGTCGGGCGATGCAGCGCGAGCCGTCCCCAGGTATTCAGCGTGATCGGTGACGGCGAGAAAATCGAGGGGCTGGGACAACCGAATGGGGTAGCCGGCGCCGTGCTCGATGGTGCCGCCTTTGGCAAAGATATAGGCGTCCTCCGGCAATGTCCTTACGCCGAAGATATAGGCGTCTGTCGAGAAGCTCGTGTGAACGTGGAGATCCCCAAAGAAGGCAGTGCGTTGGGGATTGGGCAAGGAAGCCGTGCCGCGCGGCGCCGGCGAGGCGGCGTCCTGATCAAAGGCGGGCTCGAGGCCGGGATCATCTACTCGCCCCAGACCCGGAATGACCAGAAAGACCACCACAAGGAGGAGAAGCAGAAGGGTTGCCGCGGCCGCGAAACGGAAAAGTTTCTTCACCACGCCGCTGCACCGAATGGTCTTTTTCCAATGGGCAGGAAATGCATAGGGTTAGAGTCCTAGCTTCGAAGATTAAACACTTGCTGTCTAGCCGATACTGGCGATAGGACATTCAAGCTGCCTTCCAGCACAACGTCCGAGCCTGGGCGTTATGTTAAATCCCTAAGAAGGGCCCGTGGCAGGCTTCAATCTACTCCGTTGACCCTTCAAAGATCCATCCTTCCGCCGTCATCGCTCTTGCAATCTCGTTCGTTGCCTATTTTTCGTAAAAGAGCCGTCCGATGTTCATCGCACCATGTCCCGCCAGAACTGTACGCCGACCAAGAGGAGCCAGATCGGAGTCAAGACCTTTGCGAACGCAAGGCACCACCGGAAGGAGTTCCAGTAGCGGAGGGAGAGGCCGTGTTCAGTGCAGACTTCCCTGTACTTCAGCACCCAGCTCCAACTCCCGGCGTATCGCCAACCGCGGGAGTAGGGATCGACGTCGTAGCGCCGCAGCGTACGGTACATCTCGACCCGCACGATGTAGACGCCCACCGCAACGACTGAGAACAGCACTATTGTAATCGCGTAGTGGAGGAGATCCATCACCGGGACCATACCCTACAGGCTCAAGGGGCCACTCGGCCAGAAGAGTCGTTCGTGGCCCCTGAACCCGAAGTTCGGATCCACCGAGGCGATTCGAACTAGAAGCCTTCGAGCGCGGCGAAGCGATCGCGATGAAAAGCCGAGTTTCCGAGTTGAAACTGGAGCACCCGCGCCCGCTTCATGAATAGACCGATCTCCTCTTCGTCGGTGACCCCGATCCCGCCGAACATCTGGACCGCCTCGTTGCCCACCTGGAAAATCGTGTCGTTGCAACGGGCCTTGGCGCAACTGGCCAGGGCGGAAGCGTCCG
Organism: Myxococcales bacterium; assembly: GCA_012959865.1. Classification (GTDB taxonomy): domain Bacteria; phylum Myxococcota_A; class UBA9160; order UBA9160; family UBA4427; genus JAZXM01. Next base: position 3,919 of record DUCH01000125.1, read on the forward strand.
CCCTGCCCTCGTCCACCGCCGTGAGTGCGTCGAGGACCACCGATCGCGACAACTCGATCTCCACGAACATATCCGCAGCTCGATGCTTGAGCGACTGAAAGGACCCGATCACCACACCAAATTGCTCCCGGGTCTTGAGAAATTCCAGGGTCCGGTCGAACGCTTCGCTCAGGGTTCCGAGCATTTCGGCAGAAATCACCGCGAGGGCGCGATCGAGCACGGGATCCAGGATCTCCGCGCCCGAACCCACTTCGCCGATCACCGACGAGCGCTCCACCTCTGCGCCCGCAAGTTCGACCGTCGCGGAATTGCGACCGTCCGTCATCACCGTCCGTCGGATGCTGACACCCGATGTTCCCGGCTCCACGAGGAAGAGCGTCAGCCCTTCCCGATCGCCAGAACTCCCCGAAGTGCGGGCCACCACCACCAACTGGTCGGCCACGTGGCCGTCCAGCACGAAGGTCTTCTTTCCGGTCAGTCGGTAACCGCCGCCGGCCTCTTCCGCCGTGGTCGCTACCGCATAGGGGTCGTGATGCGCTCCTTCCTGAAGGGCCAGGGCAAGCAGCCGCTCGCCTCCGGTCACCGCGGTCAGGATCTCCTTCTTCTGGGTTTCATTGCCGCCGGCCAAGACGCAGCCGCCGGCCAGAACCACGGTGGAAAAGAGAGGATTCGCCACCAGGGAACGGCCGCACTCTTCGAAGATCGGGCCGAGTTCCTGATACCCCAAATCCATGCCGCCGAACTCTTCGGGGTAGATCACGCTCGCCCAGCCGAGTTCGGCCATTTCCTTCCAGAGGGCCGCGTCGAAACCCGTTGCGTCGGCGGAATCGCGCAGGCGGCGAAGCTCGGAAACCGGGCTCTTTTCCCGGACGAACTCCTTGGCGGTCTGCTTCAAGAGCTCTTGTTCTTCGGTCAATACCAATGCCATGATAATCCTCTTTACCCGCTCAGTCCGGAAGCCCGAGCACGCGCTTTGCAATAATGTTGAGCTGAATTTCGGACGTTCCACCCTCGATGGAGTTGCCAAAGGAGCGCAGCCAATCCCGGGTCTCGGTCAACTCTTCCGACGTAAACCCGTCGCCCTCCCAGCCCAGCCCCTGGCTTCCCATAATGGAGACCAGGAGCTCATGGCGCCGCTTGTTCATCTCGGTGCCATAGAGCTTGAAAATCGACGAGGCCGGCCCCGGCGGCAGACCCGCCTTGGCCTCTTCGCTGGAGCGACGCAGGGTTGCGCCGTAGCAGGACGAATCCATCTGCATCTGGGCCACCCGATCGCGCACCACGGGGTCAGAAATACGGCCATCGATTTCGCCGCAATAGTCCTTGGCGAGTTCCGGAGCGCCCCGGCTCAGGCCACCCCCGAGCCCAAGCCCCATGCCGCCGATCATCGATCGCTCGTGCTGGAGCAGGCGCTTGGCGATGGTCCAGCCGCCGTTGAGATCACCGATAAGCTGGTCCTTGGGCACCTTGACGTCCTGAAAGAATGTCTGGCAGAAGGGCGAGGATCCGCTGATGAGCCCAATCGGCGAAACGGTTACGCCCGGACTCGCCATATCGAAGAGCAGGAAACTGATGCCGTCGTGCTTGGACGCCTTGGGATCGGTACGCACAAGACAGAAAATCCAGTCCGCCTTGTCGGCGTAGCTCGTCCAGATCTTCTGGCCATTGACCAGGTAGTGGTCGCCCTTGTCCTCGGCCCGGGTCTGCAAGCTGGCCAGGTCCGAACCCGAGCCCGGCTCGCTGTACCCCTGGCACCACCAGATCTCGCCCTTCACGATCTGGGGGAGAAAATGCTTCTTCTGTTCTTCACTCGCATATTCCAGCAGCGCGGGCCCCAGCATGGAAATTCCGAAACTCGTGAGCGCCGGCCGGGCATGGGCCGCGCGCATCTCCTCCTGGAGCACTTTCGCCTGGGCCTTGTCGAGCCCGCCGCCCCCGTATTCGCTGGGCCAAGTCGG
>DUCH01000126.1:0-253 GCA_012959865.1 Myxococcales bacterium
GCCCAACAGCCATCCCATGAGCCTCAATACGATCCTCATCACACCCTCCCTGGACGAGCGCTCCCCTCAAAAAAAGAAGTGAGCAGGAACACACGCGAGTCGCCCGATCATAATCAACGCCCGGACCCCTGCCCAGCGCACGGGTGCCGGTTGTCCGCCCCACCCCGGGCCCGTGTCGCGGTATGCTCGGGCGCCGGGGAACGCCTTGTCCTCGCGCCCTCTCCGGTACCCTCTCCTCAATCGACACCCAATT
>DUCH01000126.1:291-1071 GCA_012959865.1 Myxococcales bacterium
CCGCGCGCCCAGGAGATCCCCCATGCATTTCGGTTTGCTCTCGATTTTCCAGAACTACCTGGACAGCCAGGACGACGCCGAGGTCATGCAGGGCGAACTCGCTCTGGCGAGGCTGGCCGAAAGCACGGGCTTTGGCAGCTACTGGGCCACCGAGCACCACTTTTTCGGGTACTCCATGTGCCCGGACAATTTTCAATGGCTCGCCCAGGTGGCCGCCTGCACCGAGCGCATTCGCCTGGGCACCGGGGCGGTGATCGTGCCCTGGAACGACCCCTACCGAATCGCCGCCAAAATGGCTCTGCTCGACCAACAGAGCCAGGGCCGCGCGCTGCTGGGCTTCGGCCGCGGGCTCTCGCGCCGGGAATACGCGGGGTTCGGTATCCCCATGGACGAGGCCCGGGGGCGCTTTGACCAAGGCACCGCCCTGGTGCTCGAAGCCCTGAACAAGGGTTTCTTCGAAGCCGACACCGAGTACTTCCAACGCCCGCGCACGGACCTGCGGCCGAAGCCCACCGCGGGTTTTAGCGATCGCGTCTACTCCATCGGCGTTTCACCCGAATCCGCCAACCAAGCCGCAGTGATCGGCGCCCAGCTCATGGTGCTCGCCCAACAGCCCTGGGAAGTCTTCCGCGAACTCGCCCTTGTCCCCTACCAGGAAAAGTGGCGCTCCCTGCGCAACAGCGAGCCCCCGGTGCCCTTCGCCGGGCAATTGGTCTTTTGCGACCGGGACCCCGTGCGCGCCCAGGAACTCGGCGCCCAGTATGTCCGCGAGTATTTCAT
>DUCH01000126.1:1161-5826 GCA_012959865.1 Myxococcales bacterium
TTCCAGAACACCAAGGGCTACGAGTTCTACGGCGCCGCCGCCGGGGCCATCGAGGCCATGGGGCTCGAGAAGATGGCCGACATGTACGTCGGGGTGAACACCTTCGGAACCCCGGAACAGGTGGTCGAGCAGTTGCGCAGCCAGCGCGAGATCCTGGGCTGCGACCACGACGTCCTGATGATCCCCAAATACGGCAGCATGTCCCAAGCCGAGGCCGAGGCGTCGGTGCGCCTCTTTGGCGAGGAAGTGATCGGGCACCTTTGAGCCTCGGGTGAATCCCGCCGAACCCGGTGGTGTAGGCGGTGTAGGCGGTGTAGGCGGAGTGCGCCCAAGCCCCCTGGCGAAGCCCCTAGGCCCGGCGCCGGGAAAACCCGAGCCCCACGAGACCCGCAGCCACGAGCAGCGCGGTGGTCGGCTCAGGCACAGCCACGCCGCCTCCACCAATCAGATCCGAAGTCCAGGTAGCTCCCCCGGCCAATCCGATCACGTTGCCCGGAGCCTTCAGGGTGAGTTCGATCTCTGCAAACCCATCGCCGACGGAAATCACGTCAAAGACCAGGGTGGCGAGGAGTTCCGGGCTGTCCGACGGGTAGTCGGTGCCGCCGATCAAGTCCGTCGAAATAAAGTCCACATTCACCTGATTGGTCGAGCCCACCCAGAGCGAGCAACCGGGCAAGCCCGGGGTACCGCCGCAGGTCGGCGAAGGCCGCATGTAAGCGCTCTTTGCACCCGGCCCCTGAAGAATGGCGCTCGAGGTCGTGGAAAGATCTTGTCGGTAACCGAGTTGGGCGTCGGCGAACAGCACCCCAACGGAAAGCAGCGTCACCCCCGTTAGGCCGGGGCCCGTGTCGAGGATCACGTCAAAGGAAACCTGACCCAGCACTTCTGCCTTGGAGGGCAGGCCCGTCATGGAGATCGTCATGGCGCCTGCCGAGCCGGCGCACATCAGCAGGATCATCAGGCCAAAGGCCCAACACTTGAAGGTCGATCGATGCGTTCTCTTCATGACTCGTTTCCCCGTGCTGGTGGTTCGCTGCTTGATTTGTCGGGAGTGAGTCGTTGTGAAATCCTCGGCGTGGCACTAAAAAAATCACATAGATGTCGATTTCCTATTACATTTCAAATAGTTACAGAGTCACTAGAATCTGCACGTCAGCTGCCGAACAGGTCTTTGGGGAATTGCAGTCGCACTTCTCAGACTCTTCTCCTACGGGAATCGCCGCCAACCCGGCCGCCCGACCAAAAAAAAGGCGCCCCGGCCGCTGGGGCCGAAGCGCTGCTTTTTTCTGAATCGCCCAGGAACTAATGCGCGCACTTATCTAGGAACTTATGCACGCACTTATGCAGCAACTTGTAATCGAACTTGTGCAGGAACTTGTCCAGGGAAATAAGTTCAGCGAAGTTCGAGGAAATAAATCAAGCCGAAGCGGCGTAATCAACTTGTCCACTCTTGCGGCCCAGGGTCAACTACCTCAAGGCCCGTGGGCTGCGGCATTCCCCATCACTTTTCGCGCGCCAGCTCCCGTGCGGTGAGAAAGACGCCGACCACGAGAAAACAGGCTCCCAAGGGAACCAGAACAACACCGAGCCCAGGATCTCCACCCCAAATGATCAGGCCTCCCAGAAAAAATCCGCCCGGTATCAGGATCGTGGCACAAGCCAGCGACCGGGAAGCTATTCGCTGGCTGGTTGTCTCCTCTGCTTGCCGCATGAACAGAGTGGCCGCAAAAGCCAAATTCACGAGAGAAAGCAAAGCTCCATGGGTATGCGCCAAAGTCAGCATCAGCCTTCGGATGTGATTCGAAACATCCAAATACCAGCCCAACTTGAACCCATGCATCGCCTCGAGCACAATTCCGAGGCTCAGAAAGGCAAGAAGGCCCCACCAGCCGATTTTGAGGTGCCAGCTTACCAGTGGCATTTCCATCGCAGTGCGGACGTTTTGATTTTCCATGGGGCACCTTTCCTGCCGAGCCAACGAAGAAATCGGAAGCCTCAGCGGAGACCAGGGAAGTACTATTCGGCCAAAAACACAGGCGTGTCATCTCGTCGCTGAACAAGTTTTCTCATCTCAGTCGCCAAGAATTCACTGTCTTCATTCCTCAATACGGCAAGGTTGGCGCTCTCCGTTCGACCTCGCCCACTCCCAGGCCAGAGCATACGTGCTCTAAAAAGAGCGTCCTGCTGCTTGCTTCCGTCTACAACAAAGTCGTATTCGAAATCGGTATAAGCCTCCCGCTTTTTTAGAGCCGTGGAGGCTATATAGCGAACGGCAAAATAGGGGTCAGCCAAGAGCTGCGACAAGATCGGCGTCATCCAGTTGACACCCGAGGCCTCTCCCGCTTCTGGCAAACCCATACTATACGCGGTGATTGCCCGCACTCCTGCTCGGCCGGTAAGCGCCCAGAGCACACCGGCTGCAATCGTCGTTTGATCTGCCGAAAGCTCCGGAGCAGGAATGTCGTACCAATCCTCCAGCCTGTCGGCTGCCCATGCCAGTGGGCGGTCAAGGTGGCACAGGTTGCAGGCATTGGGACGGCCGACAGAAATGCTCTCCTGGGCGCTCGGTGAAGAAATCTGATGACTCCGAACGCCCTTCAGCATCCCGTATGTCGTATAGGGCATGTGACAGCTGTAACACTGGCTACCCGAAGATCCCAAGGCGTGACGGGTGTGAGCCAGCAACCGATCTTCCAACTCGAAATCCTCGTGACATTGGATACAAGCGCGATTGCCATACATCTCGGGTTTCATCTGATGATGCGCCCACTCGTCTATCGTCCTTTCATCCTCAGGCGTCTGGTGAAGCACATGACAGGACATGCACCCAATTTCGCCTCTCTCGAAGCATGGCGATTCGATCATGCCCGAATAGTCGCGACCGGAGACGCGCACCATCCCGTCACTCCAAAATGCATTTTCGAATAAATCCGGCTCATTCTTTATTATTTCAAGGACCGCCTTGTGTGTTTCAACTTCGTCCGGCCGTGCTGGATAATCGGGATCAGCGTAGCGATGCCGAACAAAAGTCCGGGGGTCGGGGCCCGTCATTCCCGGTCGATACGGATCCAGCTCGAAACCAACGTGTTTTGCAGTGTCCGATTCCGTCGAAAGAAGCGAGACCGAATGGCATTGCCCGCATATCCTGGATGAGCGCTTGTTGTCGAGAAGCTTTGGGTTGGCGATTGTCGGGTCGGGACTGTCGGAGAAGTATTGAGCAAACCGATTGATCGGATTTCGATTCACGCGAACGTGTTCCTCAGCGGGCCCATGACACGACTCACACGCGATGCCCAGTTCGACAACCTGCGTATCGAAGCTGCCTCTTCCCGCCTCAACATTGCGAGTGAGCCGCATGGCACCCCCTCCGCTGTGGCATTTTATGCAGCGCGCATTCCAGTCCCCTCGTTGGAAGGCGACATCGGAATCCTTTGGGTCTGCCAGATAGGAGGAGATCGTTGGGATCCAGCGGTTCAACCGATTGCTGTGATGAAATTGAAACGGAATGAGAATGCGATCGCCTCGACCCCCGTCTAGCCAATACACCTGATCTAGATGAGACCCGGTCAACATCACGACCTTGCGCTTTACGGGTTCCGCTCCTGGGTCAATCGGATCATGGCTCTCAACCCAAGCACCCTCGTCATCTACGCTCAAGTCGTATGAAATCCCTTGCCACTCCAAGTGCACATCGCTGAAATCACCAAGGATCGCTTCGGGGGTTGCGGCCTGAGTCATGGTCCGATGATAAGAGCGGTGCCAACTCGCGTATTGACTCGGATGACATGATTCGCACCGGTCGGAAGTGACATAGCCCTGGGTGGCCACCTCGATCGGCCGATTGGTGACATCGGCCTCAAGTATCGGTTTCACTCGAAGCCCGAGAGCCATCCAGCTAAAGACCGCGGGTGCGATCAGCCAGAGCGCGGTGTAGATGATTATCCTGCTCCACTTCCGGGAGCGAACGGCCGCCACTAAAAGGGGCAGGAGAGCCACCATCATTACAACTACGACGAGTCCCCATTCGATCGTGGTTTTAATAGTCACCCCAGCAAGCTCCACCCTTGATCACCCGCCCGGCCGGCCGTCCCGGTGAGCATAGGAATTCCAAAGGGCCATTCTACACCCTTGGCCATGCAGGACACAGGTTAAAGAGGGGCCACAAGGGAAAGCCGGCAGCACGACCGAGGCGCCTTCTGCCAGCAACCAGCGCAACCAGTCCAACAACCAGCCCAACCAGCCCACGATCCCAGACCCTGCAGCCATGCGGAAGACACTGCGGCGCTTCAGATCTTAGAATAGCTGCCACACGCAGAGTGCCGCGATGGACAGTGCAACGCTTCGCTTTCTACGGGCGGTATGCTTCCAATCGGCCCAAGAAGCCGGCGATGCTCAAACCAATCTACCCACGCCAATGAAATAGTTGTTTTCTTCTTTCAAGCCCCTGGAAACAAGGCCCCGGAAAAAAGGACTTTTTCGCCCGCCCAAAAGAAAAAAGCGCCCCGCCCGCTGGGGCCGAGGCGCTTCTTTTTTCGAATAGTGCTTGATCTTGTGCTTGAACTTGATCTTGCTCGATACGCTTAGGCGCTGCGCCGTCTGGCAATGCCCAGGCCCACAAGACCGAAGCCAACCAGCAGAGCCGTCGTCGGCTCGGGAATGACGACC
>DUCH01000127.1 GCA_012959865.1 Myxococcales bacterium
TTCGCCGGTCTCCTCCTCGAAAAAAGTAATTAGACGGGCGATCTCGGCCTCCTGATCCGACGCCAACGCGTCCGCCAGTCGGCCGAGTTCATCGGCGGCCCCCTGTCGAGCCACCTGCAGCGACCTATCCCTGCAGCTGTCCACGATCAGACGAATCATGCCCTGCAAGCCGAGATCGCGTCCGTCGTCGGGACTGAAAATTCGAGCCACCCCGTACTCGTGAAGCTCCGCGATCTCATGGGGTGTAATGGTCCCCCCCCCACCGCCAAAAACACGCACCCACCCCGCGCCGCGAGCAGCCAGTTCGTCAACCAGATAGCGAAAGAACTCCATGTGCCCGCCCTGGTAGGACGACACTGCCACCGCATGAGCACCTTCGCAGATCGCTGCCTCAACGATCTCTTCGACCGACCGATCGTGACCTAGATGAATCACTTCCGCGCCCTGCGCCTGAAGTATGCGACGCATGATATTGATGGCAACATCGTGTCCATCGAAGAGCGAGGCCGCGGTCACCACACGAACCCGGGTCCCGGAGATCGACTCTTGAGCGGAAGCCTTGGAAGTATTGGCGGCTGTACTCACGAATCATTCTCCGGTGTGGCCTTGCCGCGCCCTGGATTGGCTTTCTCCTCCAGAACACCGATCCGGCTTCCCACGTGGTCTCGATAGCTCCCCATCTCATCCCTCAGGCCCATCAACTCCGAAATTCGCCCCTCCAGCTTCTCCAGGTGGGCGTCGAGGAGCCCGGCGAGGTGGCTAAGCATCGCGTCCGTCGAGCCATTGATCGCGTACAGGGCATTCAACTGCTTGATTTCGCCCAGAGACAATCCGAGCTTCTTCAGCCTCTCGATAAAGCGCAGCCGCTCCAGTTGGTCGGCGCCATACACTCGGCGTCCGGCGACCTTACGGCGGACCCCCGGGAGCAGCCCGACTTCCTCGTAGTAGCGAATCGTGCGCGCCGACAGCCCGATCAAAGCGCCGACTTCGCCGATCGCGAGATCATCTCGATCATCCACAGTTTGCCAGTTCACGTTAACTGTGTAACACAATCGATTGAGTTCCGCCGGGACCCGTCAATCACCCGGCACCGCGATCCTATTTCCCCCCGGGTCGAACAATTAGATCCCCGAGGGGCCGCTTTTTCCAATTGGCTACGGAGAGAGTGCGGGGGTCGTCGAAAGGCGAGCGAGGCTCAGTCGCCTCGACGGGAAAGAGCTGAGTCGGCCCCTGGTTCGCCTAGCGATACCCAAGCTCGTGTATCCGCCGGGCGCTCTTGAGCCATTTCGGATCGACTTTCACGAAGAGTTCGAGGTAGACCCCGGTCCCCAGCAGGGTCTCGATGGATTTGCGCGCCCGCATCCCGATGCCCTTCACCGTTCGGCCGCCCGCCCCCACCACGATGCGCTTCTGACTCTCTCGACCCACCAGGAGATTGGCGTGGATGACCACCCGCTTCGGTCCTGTCTCGTCGAATCGGATGACCTCCGCCGCCATCGCGTAGGGGAGTTCCTGATCGAGACATTCAAATACCGCCTCCCGAATGAGCTCGGCGCAAAGCCAGCGTACCGGACGATCGGTGAACTCTTCCTCAGGATAGAGGGGAGGCGATTCGGGTAGGTGGACCACAACGGCCTCGAGCAACGCAGAAACGCCCTCGCCCGTCAGTCCCGAAATCGAAATCCATCGCTCACTCGGACTCAGCCCAGGCGGGGGCCAGACCAAGTCGGAATGGTCGCGCAGATCCATTTTCGTCCCGGCCACCACAAATGGTTTTCCGCTGGCGCGAAGATCGGCCAGGAGCCGATCGTGAATCGCCGTCCAGCCCCGCGCGCGGTCCATCAGCAAAATACCCACATCGCAGTCGCGCAGCGCCTCGGCGACACTTTCATTCATCACGCTATTCAGGCGCGATCCGCCGTCGTGGAGACCGGGGGTGTCGTGGAGGAGAAGTTGCGCATGGGGCAAGTTGAGGATGCCTAGAATGCGACTTCGTGTGGTCTGGGGCTTGGCTGTGACGATCGCCAGCTTTTCCCCCAACAAACGATTCAGCAACGTGGATTTGCCCGCGTTGGGGGGGCCCAACAAGGCGACGAAGCCTGCGCGGTGGGGCCCCTCTGAAGCCCCCCCAAATCGGGTTTCAGCCATGATCGCCCGTCTCCGCCCTGAGCTGCTTCAGGCCCTCCACCGCTGCAGAAAATTCGGCGGCCTGTTTGGTCCGACCCGACCCCTTACCCCAAACTTCATCCCCCACCCGTGCGAGACTGGTAAAACGCGTTTCGTCGCCGTCGACACCGCTGTCCCGCTCCAACTCATAACGCGGAAACTCGCCCCTCGATGCCATCACGGCTTCCTGGAAGCGAGTCTTCGAATCGCCTTCGACGCGTGGCGCGCCCTCACGGAGGGCATCGGCGTAGACTCGTTTCACGAAGCTTCGGGCCGATTTCAACCCCCCGTCGAGATAGATCGCGCCCACCACGGCTTCCATCGCGTTCGAAAGAATCGAGTCCTTGGAGGCCCCCCCAGACTGCTGTTCCGTGCGTCCCAGCCGGAGATGGGGAGCCAACTCGAGGCGGCGGGCCAAGGCCGCGAAAGCGGGCCGATCCACCAGTCGCTGGAGCGCCCGGCTCAGGTCGCCCTCTTCCCAGTCCGAATGGGCCTCGTAGAGCAGATGCCCCACAACCAGCGCCATCACGGCATCGCCCAGAAATTCAAGACGCTCATTGCTCTCGACTCCAGGGTTTTCATTCGCGCTCGATGCGTGACATACCGCGTTGGCAAGGTGCGACCGATCCCGAAAGCTATAGCCGAGTTGGGCCTCAAACCGCCCCAGATCCGGATAGACGTTGTCCGCCCGATCCACGGTCATCCCCGAATCCATCCGCCGCCGAGAACGCGCTGTCCCGGGTCGTCATCGAAGGGCCCACACTCGTAGAAAACCGCGGCCTGACCCGGAGAAACAGCTTTTACCGGCTCGTCGAATTCGACGCGGACTGTGTTCCCAGGCAAGGGGTAAAGCGTCGCATCGGCGCCCGCATGGCGATGCCGAATCTGCACCCGAGCCCGAATCGGCTGGTTCGGAGGCGCTCCCGCAATCCAGTTGACCTCCGAAATCTCGGCGCCCTCGGCCGCCAGTTCCGATTCCCCACCGACCACCACTTGGCGCGCTTCAGCGTCGAGACGAATCACATAAAGTCGCTCTCCCGAGCTGATTCCCAGACCGTGGCGCTGGCCCACGGTATACCGATGCACCCCACCGTGACGTCCCATCACGGCCCCCTGGCCGTTCACGATTTCGCCCCCCCGCTCGGCGGCTTCCGGGCGAATCGCCTCGACGACCTCGGCGTAATCGCCCTGAGGGACGAAACAGATCTCCTGACTCTCGGGCTTGTCGGCGGTCCGCAAGCCGAGCCGACGAGCCCGCTCTCGAACTTCTTTCTTCGTGAGTTCGCCAAGGGGGAACAATGTCTTCGACAACTGTTTCTGATCGAGCTGGAAGAGAAAATAAGTCTGATCCTTCTGCAAATCCCGAGGGCGACGAAGCTCGAATCGGCCACTCCCGGGGTCCTGGGTGATCCGAGCGAAATGACCTGTCGCCACGCCGCGGGCGCCAAAAATTTCGGCGCGTTCCATCAGATAGTCGAATTTGAATTTTTTGTTGCAGGCCACGCAGGGAATCGGAGTTCGGCCCGCCAGATATTCATCCGCAAAAACATCGATCACCTCGCGCTGAAACATTTCGGTGTAGTTCGCCACGTAGAATCGAATTCCCAGAGTCTCGGCGACCCGACGCGCATCATCGGCGTCCTCGAGGGAGCAACATCGGGAGGAATCGCCCGCCAGATGCATCGTGACACCCACGACCTCAAGGCCCCGCTCTACTAGGAGGGCGGCGGCCAACGAAGAGTCCACCCCTCCGGACATAGCCACGATCACTCGCGGAAGGCTCGCGCCCGGGGCCATATCCTTTGCTGCCAGATTCGTCGGTTCCAAGCCTGTCATTATGCCGACCCCGCTCGCCGAATGCGCCCCACAAGTTCACCGAAGAGGCCGATCGCTGCATCGATCTGGCCCGTGTCCACGCCATGCCCGATGGAGAGACGCAGACTACTGCGCGCTTGCTCGGGACTCAGCCCCATGGCAGTGAGAACATGCGAAGGCGAGATGGACCCCGAATGGCATGCCGCCCCGGCGGAGACAGCAACACCTTCCAGGTCGAGCGCCTGAAGGAGTACTTCGCCTGGCGTGTCCAGAAACTGGACGTTCAGCGTATTCGGCAGCACATGGTCCGCGCTGCCATTGCGCCGAACCTCGCCAACCTTCGCGCACAAACCCTCCCAGAGACGATCCCGAAGTCGAGCGTACTCCACCATGCGGTACGAAAGTTCGTCGGAAGCGAGTGCACACGCCCGGCCGAATCCCACGATCCCGGCCACATTTTCCGTACCCCCGCGCATCCGGCGCTCCTGAGGGCCTCCACGGATAAACGGGTAAATGGGGGCTCCCTCCCGAGCGAGCAGACACCCGGTTCCCTTTGGGCCTCCCAGCTTGTGGGCCGAGCAAGAAAGGTAATCAACGGGGACTCGGCTGAGATCCAGTGGCCATTTCCCCAGCGCCTGGGTGGCGTCCACATGGAGCCGAATGCCGCGGGATCTGAGCCCTTCGGCGATCTCTTCCATGGGCTGAACTACGCCCGTTTCATTGTTTGCCCAAATCAAGGAAACCAGACTCGTACCGGGCCCGGCCGCTTCCAACACCTCTTCGGGGTCCAGCAGGCCTTCCCCATCGACCGGGACCCGAGTCACCCCAACTCCAGCCTCCTCGAGGCAAGTGGCCGGTTCGTCCACCGAAGGGTGTTCGACATTGCTCGTGACCAGTCCGCCCCGATCTTGCTCGAGCAGGCCCATGAGCACAGCATTGTTGGCTTCGCTCGCTCCGGCCGTAAAATAGACCCACGAGGGCATCGCGCCGAGACATTGGGCCACCTGTTCTCGCGCCGTCTCCACCCGGGCCCGGGCCAGCCCGCCCTCTGCGTGGCCGCTCGACGGGTTTCCATAGACATCCTCGAGAGTCTCGGTCATCGCCCGAACCACTTCATCGCGTACGGGTGTGGTGGCGTTATGATCGAGATAGATACGCATGCGGGAGAAATCGATTCCTCGGTCGGGGCGCCGGGCGCCGGAAGCCAAGAGCCAAAAGCCAATAAGGAGGTGCGAAGCGCCGACCCAAGGCCCGAGCCATCGCTGGATAAGCCCGAAGCACCCTACCCCCCGACCCGACGAGGGTCAAGCGGGGTGAAACTTCCTCCGCGCACTCACCTTGCCGATTCCCCCTTTGCATTGGGGCAGTCGGGGAGCTCTCGCGCCACTGCCCAGCCCAAGAGACCGTCGACGGTGCGTGGGCCGATTCCGCGAATCCGCTCCAAAGTCTGCAGGCTGTGAAACTTCTCCTGACACCGCGCCTGCACGATGGCCCGGGCGCGAGCCGGGCCGATACCCGGCAGACTCTCCAGATCGCCAGCGGTCGCGCCATTCAGATCCAGCGGCAAGCCGAAGAGCAATCGAGCCGGACCGTTCAAACCCCCGCCGCCGAGAGCACCGTCGGAACAATTCACCTCGAGGATTCCGCTCTCTCGCCGACCCCCGTCGCTGGGAAGGACGCACGCATGGGGTCGCGCACAAGTCTCGACCCACGGCGGGCCGAGAAGGAACCCCACTCCCCACAACGCCAAAGCAACAACGGCGCCAGAACCCGAACTCGCCTCGGCGCCCTCACCCCTCATGGTTTCCTGACCGGGACACGCTATGGGGGGGGGG
>DUCH01000128.1:0-1694 GCA_012959865.1 Myxococcales bacterium
AATCTCGCGATGCCCGATTCGGAGAACGCCATCGCCGAGGAGGGCCACCTCGTCACCCGCCAGGGCATGCAATACATCCACTTGCCCATCGACTTCGCGGCGCCCAAGGCAAGTGACGCGCGAACATTTTTCGACGTCATGGACGCGCTGGGAGATTCGAGGGTATTCGTTCATTGCGCGCTGAATTTGCGTGTATCCGCGTTTATGTACCTGTATCTGCGCCACGCAAAGGGCTTCGCCGATGCCGATGCGCGCTCGCCGCTGATTGCGAAATGGGAACCGCGCATGGATGGCGTCTGGAAGGAATTTCTCGCGCTGGAACGCGATGACATCCTTTGATTGCGAGACTCGAGGCGCATTAGCGTCCCACTTCTATCTAGTTTTGGGCACGCGAAAGCAGAGGGTTGTTGGAGGCGCGGCTGCGGGTTGCCCAAAACGGGGCGCGCCAGCAGGCGACGGTGGATGCCGCTATAGCTCTCCTCCATGAACGCCTCGGGACTCCGAATCGAGCGGCTGAACCGGTCGGCCCACGAGGCGCGCTTCCTCGAATTCGCCCGGGAGTTTCACGAGGCGGGGGAAGAGGCTCTGGATAAAATCGACCTCCTGCTCTCGGACCCCGAAGACTACTTCGATCTTGCCGACCGCTTCGAGCACGATCGCGATCTGCCCGAGGGCCTGGTTCCCATGAGCCGCTTCCTCTTCTTCGATGGGGACACACTGGTGGGGCAGAGCAATCTTCGCCGGCGCCTCAGTCCGCTGCTGCATCGCGATGGCGGGCATATCGGCTACGCGGTGCGCCCGACCGCGCGCCGACGGGGCCATGCGAGCGAAATCCTCCGGCAGACGCTGGGCGAGGCGAGCCAGATCGGCATCGCCCGGGCCCTGCTCACCGTCGCCGCCACGAATCTCCCCTCGCTCCGGGTGGTGGAGCAGAACGGCGGAGTCTTCGATGCGGAAACGGCCTCCCATCGGGACGGTGCGATCATGCAACGCTACTGGATCGAGACGGCCACGGGCGCCGCCCCCTGAAGCCCTCGGCCCTCCCCGGCAAGGAAAGCCAGATCGCCGCGCGCACCGGGACTGGCTAGCCTCGCCCGGAAGCCCGAACCCCGTCCACGGGTAAGACCATCTTCCCCCCCGCCGGCCCTCGGCCCTCGACCCCTGGCCTTAGCCCCAAGTCCCTCGAAGAGAGAAGAAAAAAGAGAGAAGAGAGAACGCCATGCCCTCCACCCCCGCCAACGGAATCACCCTCGAATACCAGACCTTCGGCGACCCCGACGCGCGGCCCCTGCTCTTGCTGCGCGGCCTGGGCACCCAGTTGATCCAGTGGGACCCGGCCCTCTGCGCGCGCATCGCCGAAACCGGCCACTTCCTCGTCATCTTCGACAATCGAGACGTCGGCCTCTCGACCCATTTCCGCGACGCCGCCCCGCCCTCCATCGCCCAGATCTTGGCGGCCCGGCAGGGCGGCAAGCTTCCCGACATTCCCTACACCCTCGCCGACATGGCGGGGGACGTGGTGGGCCTGATGGACGCCCTGGGGCTCGAATCCGCCCATATCGCGGGCATCTCCATGGGGGGGATGATCGTCCAGCAAACCGCGCTGCAATTTCCGGGGCGCGTCCGCAGCATGACGTCGATCATGTCGTCCACCAGCGACCCCGCCCTGCCCGGCCCCACCCCCGAGGCCCAGG
>DUCH01000128.1:1737-5137 GCA_012959865.1 Myxococcales bacterium
GCGGGAGGCCTACCTCGAATACAGCGTGCGCACCGGCCGGGCCTTTACCGGTAAGGGCCTTGACACGCGCTCGGGCAAGAGCCTGGGCGAGGGCTTTGCGTACGACGCGAAAAAGGCGCGCGCCCTCGCCGGCCGGGTCTACGACCGGGCCTTCGATCCGGACGGCATCGCGCGCCAAATGGCCGCCGTGATCGCTTCGGGCTCGCGCGCCGAAGCCCTGGCGAACCTGACTGTGCCCTCCCTCGTGATCCACGGGGCCGACGATCCCTTGATCCCCCTGGCCGCGGGCCAGGCCACCGCGGATGCGATCCCCGGCGCGGAGATGGTGGTGGTCGAAGGCATGGGGCACGACCTGCCTCCCGGTGCATGGACGCCCATCGTCGAGGCCATCGCGGCCCACACCCTGCGCGCCTGCTAGGGGTTGGCGCCCAGGGATTCCCCTCGGCGAACGGCCCGCCCCGGCGTTGACCTCAGTCCAGCAGGTCGATCACCCGCTGCTCGGGGCCGAGCGCAGGGTCCACGGTGCACGGCGCCGCATAGTCGACCCCCTCCACCTGCCAGCCATAAAGCATCGCGTACTCGCGCTTGAAGCGTTCGAGCCCGTTCCGGGTGATCTCCGGGGGGTCTCCGGGTTCGCCCGTGGCCCAGAGTTCCGCGATGGCGCCCTGGAGATCGGCCTCGAGTTCGCGCTGGTCCAAGCGGAGCCGGCCCTCGGCGTCGAGCTTTTCGCGCCAGCCCTTACCCTCGTCGTTGCCCCCGTCGTTGCCCCCGCCCTCACCGTAGAGGGCCCGGGTGAAATCGATTCCGATCTCCAGGGGGTCGGCATACACGCCCTTGCCCGCCGCGTCGCAGCCGAGGTAATCCGACACGTACCGCAGCATGGCGGGGATCGCGACCGAGGCGGCGGTCACCACGGCCGGGTTCATCACGCTGAGCGCCTTGCCCCCCACCCGCTCGGCGAGCCGGGTATTGAGCGCCGCCGTGGTGGCGTCGATGTGTTTCTTGGCCGCGCCCAAAGCGCCGTCCCAATACATTCGGCGCAGGGATTCGAGTTCGGGTCCGATATAGGAAAGCGCCGTCACCGTCATGCCCTCGGCGGCCAGCCCCGAGTAGAGGAGCGCGCTGACCCACATCTCCAGGTCGTCGCCCCCCATGACCCGGCGGCCGCCGCCACGGCAATGGGCTCGAGCTTTTCGGACTTGAACCCCAGACCCACGACTTCCAGGGGATCCCCCACCACCAACAACGAGGAATTCCACTCCTGGCCCAGGTGCGATCGCCGAGGGGCGGCCACGCTGTACACCACCAGGTCGATGGCGAGACCCTGCCGCTTCAGGTCGTCCACAACACGATCCCGGGTGGCGGCCGCGAACGCATCCCCGAGATAGGTCTGGAAGGCGCTGTCGTCTTGGTGCAGCGTATGGGTGAGGTACCAGCCCGGCGAGGACATGGCGAGTTTCTCGCCCCGAAAGGCCGGAGGGGTCTCGTACCCCACCCCGACGATATTTTCGAAGCCCGCCTGGCGCAGGGCGATGGCCGTCGAACTTCCGTACCCGAAACTCGTGCTGCCGAGAACGAGGGCGGTCTTTCCCTGGGCCCCGGGCAGCGGTTTCTCGAATGCCGCGGCAGCTCGCTCGACTTGGCGCTGGGCCAGCACCCGGCAACCCTCGGGATGCGCGGTCAAGACGAATAGGCCGCGCGCGCGCGGCGACTCCAGAACGAGTTCGGTCACATTGTCCTCTTCTTTCGCTGGGGCCCGGGGGAGACGGCAAGACTATCGCCCAGCCCACTCGGACGTGCAGGCGACGATCGAAACCGCTGGGCACCGGAGATGGACACGCCCCACCCGGCGGAATACGATAGAGCGACGGCGGAGCGCCCCGCGCCCCGCAGAAAGTGCCCTCGTCGTCCCAAGCCCTACCCGCCGTCCCCAGCCCTCCGCGAACTCTCCACGAATTTTCCGCAAACCCCCCACCCACTTTTCCCCGCTCGGCGGCCGTCCCCATACCCCGGGGCACGCCGGGATCACCCGGAGCAACGACCGATGACCGACCTCGCAAACCTCGACTTCCTGGTCAACAAGAGCCAGTGGCGGGAGACCCGCTTTCAAGAGCGAACAATCTCGACGGATCTGGCCCCGGGCGAAGTGCTCTTCCGGGTTGACCGCTTCGCGTTCACGGCCAACAACATCACCTACGCGGCGGCGGGAGACATGCTGGGCTACTGGCGATTTTTCCCAGCCGAGGAGGGCTGGGGTCGCCTTCCCACCATGGGGTACGGCGACGTCGTCGCTTCCACCCATCCGGAGGTCGCCGTAGGAACCCGCTGCTTTGGCTTCTACCCCATGTCCAACTACCTTTGCATCCAGCCGGCATCGGCCAGCGCGACTTCCATCGTGGACGGCGTCGCCCACCGTGCGGACCTTTCGGCGTTCTACAACCAATACAGCCCCGTGGACACCGACCCGCTCTACTCGGCGGAACACGAAGACGAAACGATCCTGATGCGCGGCCTCTTCATGACCTCCTTTCTCTCGGAGGATTCCCTGGCCGACAACGACCTGTACGGCGCCGAAGCGGTGCTCATCTCCAGCGCCTCGAGCAAGACCTCCATCGCCCTGGCGTCTCGCCTCAAGCAAACCGGCTCGGCCCAGCCCGTCGGACTGACCTCGCCGGGCAACCTGGATTTCGTCAAGAGCCTCGGCTGCTACGACCAGGTGGTGGAATACGGCGCCATCGACTCCCTGCCGGCCACCCGGCCCGTGGTCTTTGTCGACATGGCGGGAAGCGACAGCATCACCCGCGCGGTCCACACCCACTTCGGCAGCCAGTTGCGCCACAGCCAGCGCATCGGAGTGACCCACTGGGAAGAGAGCCCCAACGACGACGCCCTGCCCGGCCCCGAGCGCGAGTTCTTTTTTGCCCCCGCCCAGGCGCAGAAGCGCGTGGGCGACTGGGGGGCCTCGGGTTTTCATGAACGCCTGAGCGCGGGCTGGACCGCTTTCCGAGATGCCAGCCCCGCTTGGCTTCGGGTGGAGCGCGGGTACGGACGCGAAGCCATTGCTCCGGTCTATCAGGATACCTTGGAGGGAAGAACCCGACCCGACCGCGGCCAGGTGCTCTCGCTCTGGGAGAATGAGGATGCCGCCGCTGGGCGTTGAGACCCCCGGGCCCGATCGGATCGCCGGTGGCGATATCCAGGCTCCGGTGGCGATCCTGAACCTTCCCGGCGAGGAGGGCGCGCGAAGCCTGAGCGCCGAACTCGCCCGTCGACTGGGCCTGCCGCTGTGCGGCCCCGGCGAGGCAAGCCCCGAACACCTGCTGCTGGTGGCCGGGGCCCAGGGTCTTGAACTGTGGGCCGGAAGCGAGCGGCGGGCGGGCTACGCCCGGGTGGACTGGTC
>DUCH01000128.1:5298-5804 GCA_012959865.1 Myxococcales bacterium
CGCCCGTCATGGCGGCCCTGCTCGAGGACGGGCGCGCCCGCGCCCTGGCGGACCCCGGACTGAGGGAGGCCGCCGGGCGGATCCAAATTTGCTGCGCCGATGCCCGAGAACACCTGGGCCAACTCGACGCGCCGCCCGACGCGGTCTATATCGACCCCATGTACCCCGCGCCCCCGCGCCCAAAAACCGCCCTTCCCCGGCTCGAGATCCAGTTGCTTCGGCGCCTGGTGGGCACGGACTCCACGGACGCGGAACTGCTCGCCGCGGCCCTGGCCAGCGGGGCTCGGCGGGTCGTGGTCAAGCGCCCGCCGGGCGCGCCGGTGCTGCCCGGCCCCCGGACAGACAGCCACCCCGGCAAACTCGTTCGCTACGACGTCTATCATGCAGCGCCGTCCAACATGCAGCGCCGTCCAACCCACCCGGAGTGACCTGAGCAGGGAGTGATCTGAGCAGTGAGTGATCTAAGCCGTGAGTGACCTGAGCCGTGAGTGAAAAATGGTTCTATG
>DUCH01000129.1 GCA_012959865.1 Myxococcales bacterium
AGCAATTCGGCCTGATGGATCGCCTGGACGAGGGCGTTTTGAGCCCCCAAATATTCGCCCAGGGCGCGTTCGGCCCGAGCCAAACCCATCAGCGCGGAATAGCGGGCCGCAGGATCGTTCGGCTCCGAGGCCAGACGGTTGGCCTCGCGGAACAGACCTAGCCCCGTCTCAAAATCGCCTCGGGCCAGGGCGGCCTCGCCTTGGGATCGGACCTGCTCGGAATTCATCGAATCCCGAACAGCACCGTGCCTGGGCGGCGCGAGGGGACTATTTGCGCACGACATGCCCGCAAGCGCCACGAGCAGCCCCACCCACCAAGACCCGGGCTCGCCCCGCGTGGCGCGGAAGACTGTCAACGAACCCGCTCGATTTGGCACATCCACGCAGGACCTGTCCGCGCGATTTGGCCTTCGCGCTATTCGATTGCGGGTTCGGCGCCCAGTCCAACCTGCTCGAGCAAGGCCGCACGATGTTCGAGGAGCCGGGTATCCCCGGGTTCGGCTTCGAGCCAGAGGGTAAGCTGATCGAACGCGTCATACCAGTAGCCCTGGGCCGCGTAACGATGGGCGAGGTGGCCCGCTTCGGCGGAGGCGAACTCCCCCGTCGCACGCGCCCCCGGTGGGCGATAGAGGAGCGCGGAACCGGCGAAGCGATCACGCGAACGATGGGCGTCATCCGTCACCAGGGCAACCGACCACCGGTACGTGATATTGGGAGACAGCTCGATGCCCTCAAGGGCCAGCGATAGGCCGTGAATACCCGCTGCCCGGGGGCCGGTCAGCCGAGTCTCCAAAAGGGGCTCGACGGAAACATCGTCTGAAATTACGATTTCAAGCGGAAGATCGGTCGCCTCCGAAAGGCGCCAATACAGCGTGGGCGTCGCCCGGCTCGTCCTTCCCAAATGCTCGGGAGAAAGGACCTCGACGGCCGGACCGCCCTTACCCACCGAGCGCACGTAGCCTCCGGTGCGAACCGAAGGGCCACTCAATCCCATGAGACTCTCAACCCCGTAAACGGGCAAATCGCCGGGCAGAAGCGCCGCGATCAGCATCGTTTCGCCGCCTGCCAAGACCAGACCCGCCTTCTCGCTCGCCGCGGGAAGTGACGCGGGGTCCTCGACCGGGCGAGAAATTTCAGCGGGCACTGCCGCAATCTCGACCGCACCGGGAAGGTCTTCATCCAAGCCCGAAGGCAAATCGATCTCTTCGGTTGCCGGGTTCGCCGGGGTTGCCGCGAGTTCCAAGTCGGGCGCGAGGTTCTCCGTCCCTTCCGCCAGCTGAATCGGCTCCTCGATGGGTTCCGTGGGCATTGCGGGAATCGTGGGCCTGTCGGGGACCGAGGGAACCGACGGTATTGCCTCCGTTACCGGAACCGCCTCCTGCGCGATTTCGACGTCCTGGGACGGTTGGACACCCGAGACCTCGCCCTGCTGCCAGAGCCGGAGCCCGATGGGAACGGCGATCAAAACCAGAGCCGCCGCCATCAGAGCAGGCCGAGCATTTGTCCAGTTGAGGGAATCTCTCCATTCGGCGAGGCTCACAACGGATTTTTGAATGAAATTCGGCCGTATCACCTCGGCGACCGAAGCCGACTGGACAGCGGAAAAATCGAAGCTCCGCAGTACCGCCACTTCGCTCCGACACGCCGAGCAGCCCCCAAGGTGTTGTTCCACCGCCGCGCGTTCACTCGACGCCAAGGACAGCGTCGTCAAACCGAGCAACGCCTCCTCGCTGGGGTGTGAATCGGCAACACTTGCCGACCGCAAAACCCGCTCGAAGTTCGACAAGCTCGCGACTTCGCGCGAGCAATCGTCGCAGCCTGGATAATGATTACGGAACTCTTCCCACCGCGGTTCTTCGCGCTCAAGAAAAAACTCGCCTAGATCGATTTCTTTGGTTTTTTTACAGCTCATCCCGTACCTCCTGCGGGTTTGAGCCGTTCCCCGGCTCCTCTCCCCGCCCCGCTCTCCAGTCGCTCGCTTTCACCAAAAGGGATCACCCGGATTCGATAAAATCGGCCAATTCCTGGCGCAGTTGAGCGATTCCCTCGCGCAAGTAGCGCTTCAGCGACCCCAGCGGTATTCCACTTTCCTCGGAAACCACGTTGTAGGTCTTGCCTTCGAGATAGACACCCAGAACCGCCACTCTCCGCTTTTCCGAGAGCCGCTCCACGGCATTCCGAACGTCTTGACTCAGCCCTTCGGGCGCCATTGTGCTGGCGGTGGAAAGTTCGTCGCTGCCGACGACATCCTCCCAGGGCAGGGTCTGGTCTTCCTTCACGCGCAGGTGAATCCGCAGGCGGTCGACAAATTTGAACCGAGCCGTCGTTCGGAGGTAGCCCACAACCGCCCGGCGGTCGCGAATGCGTCCCTCGCGCAACGCCAACGCCGAGGCGATGATCACCTCTTGCAGGAGATCGTCCCAGTCGCTCCGGAAATCGTACGCATTCCAGCCGGCCAGGAATCCATTGACCAACCGAGTCAGGCGGGCAAGGGCGAGGGCATCGCCATCCTGAAGAGCCTCCAAGACCGCGTACCAGTCTTCCTCCCGCCTCCCGTTCCGTGTGGCCATCGGTGCGCAGTATGACTAAATCCCCCGGGGCCCGCGAATTCTCCTGCCCCAATACCCGTACAATTGGGTTTGGTTTACCTCGATGCCGATCCGAAAATCGGCCTTTGGGCCGGCGAATCGCGGAAAAGCGGACAAAAGCAGCGGAAAAGTGCATTCGTTTCGGGACCCCCGAGCGGAAGAGGAATGAAAGCGCGCACTGGGCGCGGGCGAGACGGCGGCGCAGAGCGCCGCAACGAGAGATCAGTCGCGCCGAGGGGCCAAAATGGATCGCCCGAGCGAGATTTTTTCAAAAAATCTCGCCCCGGCGGCTTTCGGAATCCCGAGCGCACCCTTTTCGGGTCGCTCCCCCGAGTGAAATCGGAGCCGAGACGCTGCCGTGAGCAAAGCCTCCAAAGCACCGGGCACCGGGCGACTCGAACCCCGGAATCAGCTCGATTGCGCCAGATCTTCGACGATATCGGCCCAACAATCGGCGTCGGGAGCGAAGGGGGCGATCAGGCTTACCCGGTCGGCAAAGCCCGAGCAGCGGGCGCGAACCTTGTCGGCCACCTCGCTGCGATGACCGACCACCGCGATCTGACCGAGCAGATCGTCGTCGATGCGCCCGGCCATTTCGAGCCACTTCCCCTTTTTGGACATGAAATTCAGTTCATCCTGCAGATCACCCCGGCCAATGGAATCGAGCACCGGCCGGTAGGCGGGGGTCGAGCCGTAAAAAGAAATTTGCGCCCGGGCACCATTTTTTGCCGCCTCGATCTCTTCGTCGTTCGACCCCGCGGCAACAATGAGCTGGCACGAGATCTCCAATTCTTTGCGCCCCCGCGATCCCAGTTCGAGACCGCGCTCAAGGTTCGGCAGGGTCACGGATTGAATGAACTCCGTTGTGTGAAAGGGGTGAACGAAAAATCCGTCGGCGACCTCTCCGACAACTTCGGTCATTCGGGGCCCCACCGCCGAGAGAAAAATTCGAGGTACGCCGTGAGGACTCGGCTCGGGGGTAAATACGGGAGTCATCAGTGTGTGGGAGTAGAACTCGCCTTGAAAATCCAAGCGCGAGCCATTTTGCCAGCAATCCCATATGGCCCGAATGGCCCCGACCATCTCCTTCATTCGCGCTGCGGGCTTGGACCACTCCATGCTGAAGCGTCTCTGGATATGCGGGCGAATCTGAGTACCCAGCCCAAGAACGAAACGCCCCGCGCTCAGCAGCTGCATATCCCAGCCTATATTCGCGAGGATCATTGGGTTCCGCGCGAAGGCGATCGCTATGGCGGTAATCAGCTCCAGTCGGTCGGTCTGCTGGGCTGCGACGGCCAAGGGAAGAAAAGGATCGTGGCGCCCCTCGAAGGTAAAGCCTCCCGTGTACCCGACTCTCTCCAAATTCTTCGCCGCGGGTCCCGCGTCGACCGGGTTCTCCACCAGAATCGCACCATCCACCCTCACGATCGTCTCCTCGATTTTCTCATGCTCATCCGTCACTCACAAGAAACTCTAAATTTTGAATCTGGCCCGCACTTGTCGCCCAAATGGGCGGTCGTTAGGCTACGCGATCTCACCGCCGGAGCCACCCTAGGCCCAAGAAGAACCAACACCAACAGGCACGACAACAGGCACAACAACAGGCACAACGTCAAAGCTTCGGTTCGTAGCCCCTTCGAAGACATCGCGTGGGCACTGGATCCGTCGCGAAACCGGAGGAAAGGCTTTGAAATTCTCTCGGCCCCAGACGAAATATTTGTCGACTTTTTTTCTCGCTAGTCTACTTGCCGCTTCAGCGGCCTTCGCCGAATCAAAACCCAATATCGTCATCCTCGTCGCCGACGATCTGGGCTGGGCGGACGTCGGCTACCACGGCGAAGAAGTCATTCGCACACCTTCTCTCGATCGGTTGTCTCGGGAGGGCGCAGAACTCGACCGCTTCTACACAACGCCCATCTGTTCCCCGACGCGCGCGGCCCTGATGACCGGCCGCGATCCCATGCGGCTCGGAGTCGCCTACGCGACCATCCTTCCCTGGAGCAACAACGGCGTCCATCCCGACGAACGTTTCATGCCCGAGAGTTTCCGCGCCGCCGGCTACCAGACCGCGATGGTGGGCAAATGGCACCTGGGGCACGCCCAGCAGACCTATCACCCCAACGAACGCGGTTTCGAACACTTCTATGGTCACCTCCATACCGAGGTGGGTTATTTCCCGCCCTTCGCCAACCAAGGAGGAAAGGATTTCCAGGCCAATGGCGAATCCATCGACGATCAAGGCTACGAGACCTTCCTACTGGCCGCCGAGGCCTCACGCTGGATTCGCGACCGCAACAAGAACAAACCCTTCTTTCTCTACATTCCCTTCATCGCCCCTCACACACCCCTGGATGCACCGGAAGAACTCAAAGCCCGCTACGCGGATATGGACGACGACCGAAAGCCCACCCGCAGCAAGCACAGCGATAACACCCGTCGCATCGGAAAATTCAGTGGCCGCCCCAGCGCCCGGCCCACCTACGCCGCCGTGGTGGACGCCATGGATCAAGCCGTGGGTCGGGTGCTGAAAACCCTGGACGACGAGGGACTGGCGGACAACACCATCGTGCTTTTCTTCAGCGACAACGGCGGAGCCGCCTACGCGAGCGGCGGTGCGGACAACGTTCCCCTCCGCGGTGGCAAGGGCAACACCTTCGAAGGCGGAATTCGCGTAGTTTCTCTCGTTCGCTGGCCCGGGGTGATTGAACCCGGTAGCCAAATCGAGAGCATCATCTCGGTGATGGATGTTTTCCCGAGCCTGGCCGCCGCGGCGGACGTTCCCATCGAGGGGGCGCGCAAGCTCGATGGGCGAAACATGTGGCCTGCCATCGCGGAGAAGAAAAAAATTCAAAGGGAAGATTTTATTTTCTTCGGGTCGGAGACACCGATCCGCGGAGCCTTCTCCCTGACGGCCTTCAACGACGAATGGAAGCTGGTGCAGGAAGTGAGACAGGGTCTGCTCTCGGCCGATGTCACCCACTACTTGTTCAACATCGCCGATGACCCCAACGAATACAACAACCTCGCCGCGGCGCACCCGGACGTCGTCGCTGAAATGGCCGAGGCCATCCACTACTGGCGGACCCTCCACCCGGTCTCGGGTATTCGTTCCACGTTGACACCGCCCCCGGGCTGGCGGGCGCCACGCGATTGGGTCTCGTACCCAATTCCCCTAGCCCAGTTGCAGGCTGAGCCCGCACCCGGCATGGCGCCCCCTGCGGTGCTTCCCGCCCTCGATTGGATGCATGGCGAATCCGGGCGCCTGATCTACGACTGCGAGCCCTACGCGTTGCTCGGGGGTGGGCTCTGCAAATAGGCACCGGCCGCGCCGAGAGCTCAGTTTCCGAGAACGATCAAAAGAACCCCCACGAGAATTGCCGCAATGCCCGCCAGCTCGACCGGACGAATGCCCTCGCGAAAGAAGAACCAAGACGCACCGAGGGCAAAGACCAGTTCCAATTGGCCGACTGCTTTTACGTAGGCCGCGCTCTGTAGCGACATTGCGGTAAACCAACTCGCCGAAGCGAGAGCCCCGCAGGCCCCAACCCAGAGCCCAGCACGCCAGGCCTTGGCCACCCTCTGGAGTTCGCCGGGTTCGCGCAACCCGAGATAGACGGTGACCGCCAGGGTTTGAAAGACGATTACGCTGGCCAGGGTGAAGCTCGCCCGTAGAAAAGCGCCGCTCCCGGTTTCCAAGGAAAGCGAGGCTCCGCGGTAGCAAACCGACGCGAGCCCGAAGAGTGCGCCCGACGCGAGCCCCGCCAGCGCGCCTCGATCGAAGAGAGAATTCAGGCGCCCGGACTCGAGCACATCGCTCCGCGCCAGGCCAAGGGCCACAACACCGGCCAGAGAGAGCAACAGCGCAACCCCGGCCATCTGGCCCACAGATTCGCCGAGCAGCAAGAAGCCAAAAATGGCCGCCTGCACGGGCTCGGTCTTCGAGTAGGCCGTGCCCACGGCGAAACTCCGAAACGAAACCGCGTAGAGGAGCGCTGCCGTCGCCAGGATTTGGGCCAATCCTCCCATCCCACCGTAGAGGAAGAACGTACGGCCGGGGATGGGAAGGGGCTGATCGAGACCGACCACAAGGCCCACGAGATAAAGAAGCGCAAAGGGAACCCCAAAGGCGAACCGGACGTAGGTTGCACCGGAATTGCTCAGCTCGGATTTGATCGACTTCTGCAGCGCTGACCGCGCGTTCTGAAAGAACGCCGCAACGAGAGTGATGGGGACCCACAGTTCAAACACGCTTCGCTCCCTGACTCATCGACACAGAAAATACCCGTGGAGTGAATCGCCGCCCGGGTTCAAAGGTCAGAGTCCCCGACCAACTGCTTGAGGCTCTCCAATAGGTCTTGCAGTTCCTGGCTCAGGCGCGGCGGAATCGCCGTTCGGATCACTGCAAGAATCGATTCGAAATACCAGATTTGCTGCTGAGGAGTACTCGAAAAGCGATCGAAGACCGAAACCCCCTGGGATCGAACATCCCAGACGATGGCATGGAGATTGTGACGCTTGTCGCAAGCCGCCACGAGAAGGCTGTCGGGCAACGCGTGGGTCAGTTGCTCGATATAGCGGTCCTTGCGTTCCTTCCAAGGACGCTTTTCCCCTATGGACTCGTCGGCCTGGGTATCCGTGCAATCGTTCACCATGCGGAGAACGGCCTCGCCGAAATTTTCCCGGATGACCCTCTCACGGTCGGCGCGCTTCTCGCTATCCGGCGCGTCTTCCAGCGAATCGTGCAAGAGGCCCGCGATGGCCTGATCCGCGCAGCCCCCGTGCTCGATCACGAGCCCCGCCACTTGGAGCAGATGACTCACGTAGGGAATATCGGTCATCTTCCTGCGCTGACCGGAGTGCCACGCGTACGCGTACTCGGTGGCTTCCACTAGGCGCTTCTGTTCTTCGAAGTTCATGCGGACCTCCTCTTCGTCGCGGGCCCACTCCCTCGCTCAACCTCCTCCGGGATCACAGCCTCCACCGGTGGTCGAGTCGAGAACACACCGTGCTGGGATTCGAACACTCGCTCCAGTGCCCGGGCGAACTGCAGTACCCCCCAATCATCCTGCCAACGTCCCACGATCTGAATGCCCACGGGCAAACCGGACTCTGTGAATCCACAGGGCATTGAAATCGCCGGATGCCCGGTCAAGGTCACGTAGTAGGCGGATTTCATCCAATCGATGTAGGTCTCCATGGCGACCCCGCCAATGGACTCGGGGTAGCGGGTCGAAACCGGAAAGGGAGGTACCTGGCTGACCGGAAGCACCATGAACGGGTAGTCCTCCATCAGGACCCGGACACGCCGATAGACTCGGCCACGCAGATTTTCGGCCCGGGCCACATCCGGGGCGGAGAGGGCGAGTCCCTGATCGATATTCCAAATCAGAGTGTCCTTGAGAAAACTGCGTGCGCCCTCGGGCAAGGCTGCAAAAGACTGGGCAAACTCCCATGCCCGCAAGATCTTGAAGGCCTCGTCGGCCCCGGACCAATCGGGCTCGGCGTCTTCCACTTCGCAGCCCAGTTCCGCAAAGGCGCTCCGGCCCGCCTCGAGGACCGACGTCACCTGAGGATCCACGGGGAGGCCACCGAGGTTTCGGCTCCAGGCGACCCGAACTCCGCGAAAATCGCGATCCAAGGGCCGGGCAAATGCGTCCCCGGGCGTGGCCAGGGAAAGGGGCGCCCGGGGGTCGGGTCCGGCCATGGCTGAAAGCAGCAACGCCGTGTCCTCCACCGTCCGGGCCATGGGACCCAGCACCGAAAGCGGCGACCAAGGCGAGCGGCTCGGGTAAATGGGCACCCGTCCCGGGGAGGGACGCAAGCCCACGACGTTGCAGAAACTCGCTGGATTGCGCAGCGACCCCCCCATATCGCTGCCGTCCGCAATGGGCACCATACCGGTGGCCAGGGCCACCGCCGCCCCGCCGCTGCTGCCCCCGCAAGTTCGCGCGGAATCCCAGGGATTCAGGGTTTCACCAAAGACCTCGTTGTAGGTCTGGGAGCCCGCGCCAAATTCCGGCACATTGGTCTTGCCCAAGGTGATGGCGCCCGCCGCCCGCAGGCGCTGGACGATGAGGTCGTCGTGGTTGGGCACGTGGTCGGCGAGAAGTTTCGAGCCCGAGGTGCTGCGAATGCCCTCGGTCATCACGAGATCCTTGTGGGCGACAGGGAGGCCGTGAAGCGGACCCAATGTCCCTCCCCGGGCCTGGTACTCGTCAGCCTCGGCCGCCCAGGCCAGGGCCCGCTCGGGAACAAGAGTCACTATGGCGTTGAGCTTCGGGTTGATGGCTTCGATGCGATCGAGGTGAAGTTCAACGAGTTCCCTGGCCGAAAGTTCCCCGGCACGAACCCGGCCGGCAAGCTCGGCTGCGCTCTGATAGTGGAGCACTGTCGCGCTCATCCCGGAACTCCTCTCACGGCCAGCGCTCCAGTGAGCGATCACCAAGCTCGTTGTCAGTATCTTCTCTTGTGACCCGGTCTCAAGCGTCGAGCAGGTTTCACCGCCTCTTGGATCCGCTTCTGCAATTTTGCTTTGAGGCGCTCCAGACGATCCCACCCGTCGCGCGACTCCAAGCGCTCGAGACCCGGGCGAGGTTGCTCGAGCCCGCGCTCGGTCAGTTCCAGCGCGGCCCCCAGTTCTCGCCGACTCTCAAGGAAATAAGCGTAGAAGAGATAATTGAGGGGCTCCTCGACATCGATATCCAGAGCGCGTTGATAGTATTTCTGGGCTCGCTTGCTGGAGCCACCCAAAAAAAAGGGCACCGCGTGATCGATCGTCCCCAGGGTTCGTGCGGCAGCCCCTTCGGCGAAAGCGGGATCCAACTCCAGGCTGCGGCGCAGGTGTCGGCGAATCGAACGAAGGGTAAAAATCATTTTCACCACCCCGACGGACTCGGCATAGAGCGCCGTATTGACACCGACTAGCAAATGACAAGGCGCACAATCGGGTTTCAGCTTCGTGGCCTCGAGCGCCGCATCACGCCCCTGGACGAAGAACGCTTCTTTTTCAGGTTTCTGTGTCGCCACTCGGTTGCCGAGGAAATAGCAGGTCATTGCGAGCCGCCAGGCCGCCTGCCAATCCTCTGGGTCAGCTCGATAGAGGGCCTCGTAGCGCTCGTTCGCAAAGATGGCCCGGGCGGAATCGGCCCGCTCCAGATAGGCCTGATCGGCGTCAGCGAAGCGCGGAGCCGGCTCCCAACCCGCCTCGGCGACCGCCTCACCCGAATAAATTGAGACGAATCCGCCCAAAACCCCGAGGACAACGCATAGAAGCTTGCTGCATAGAAGCTTGCTGCAGCCGTTCCAACTCGCCGGGTAAATTATTCGGCCTCGAGTCGTCCGCTCGGCCGACTTTCGCTTTCCATCGATCTGCCCCTTGCTCATGGGAACAAAGTAGAGAATTCGCGCGAGTTGGGGAATGGCCCTCGCCCCTCACTGCTTGATCGCCACGGTCTCCCCGCTGCTCCCGCCCCCGAATGTTTCACGAAAACTTCGCTTGACCCATTCCGTTGCATCATCGAGCAGCAGATAAAAGACGGGGACCACGAGCAGTGTGAGCAGGGTCGAGGAAAACATTCCCATGGCGGTGGCAATCGCCATGGGGGCGCGGGTCTCGGAACCGGGACCAATGCCCAGGGCCGCGGGCAGAACACCGAATATCATCGAAATCGCCGTCATCAGTACCGGACGCATGCGGATCGGCGCCGCCGTCCGCATGGCCTCCACCTTGTCCATGCCACCGCGGCGCAATTGGTTCGCGTAGTCGACCAGTAGAATCGAATTTTTTGTCACCAAACCCAGTAATAGGATAATCCCGATCATGCTGAAGATATTCAGGCTATGGCCAAAGAGCAGGAGCCCACCGAGAGCCCCCACCATGGAAAGCGGAAGGGCCAACATCACCGTGAGGGGATGGATGAGGCTCTCAAACTGAGCGGCGAGAATCATGTAAATGACCAAAATTCCGAGCCCCATGGCAAGACCAAACTGATCGTTGCCCTCCTGCATGGCCTCGGCCTCTCCCGACATGGCGAGACTCATACCTACGGGCAGAATTTCCGCAGCAACCCTCTCGGCGTGCTCGACGGCTTCGGCGAGTTTGATCCCTTGGAGGTTGGCGCTGATATTGACGCTGCGCTGGCGATCGATCCGCGTGATTTCCGACGGAGCGGCGCCCATCTCGACGGTCACCAGATTTCGCAGCGCCACGGGCTCTCCGCTCCGATTGCGTACGTAGAGTGCCCCGATCGCATCGGGATCCGCCCGGTCTTCTCCGTCCATCCGCATACGAATATCGTACCGGCGACCGTCTTCCTTGAACGTTCCCACGTCCATTCCGCCCACCATCATTTGGATCGTCTGGGCAATGGACCGAGCATCGACCCCCATGGCGGCAGCTTTCTCACGGTCTGGCACCACCTTGAGTTCCGGGAGACCGAGTTTCAGGCTCTTGTCGAGATCGACGAAGCCCGGTACCGCCGAAAGCGCGGCGATGAACTCATCCGAGATCCGGTCGAGTTCCTGGAGAGAAAGATTTCCGCGCAGATCCACGTCGAAACCGCCGCCCCGGCTCATCATGGACTCGCCGGGATTGAAAATCCGGATCTGCCGCCCGGGAATCGAACCCAATTCCTTCCGCGCCGCCCCGATCACGTCCATCACACTCCGGGTGCGCTCTTCGTTGCTGGCGAGGGTGCCGAAGATCATCGAACGATTGCTCCGGCTGGTGGGGTCGTAACCGCCTCCGGTGCCCGCGGCCGAGAAGATGCCAACGACCTCGGGTTGAGCGAGAAACCAGGCCTCGTCTTGTTTCATGTACTCCAGCGAAGCCTGCAAAGAAGTTCCGGGCAGCGCCTCGGAGTTGCTGAAGAAAATTCCCTCGTCCGAAGGCGGAAAGAATTCCCGCTTGAGTTGCGTCCCGAAGACAACAGCCAGACCCAACGAGGCCAGGGTTGCTGTGGCCGTCAGGGCACGATGGCGGAGACTCAGATCCAGCGCGCGACGGTAGCCATTTTCCAGCCCCCCGAAGCCGCGCTCGAGCCGCGCATAGATACTCTTTGCGCTGCGCGGTTTGGGGGGTGGCATGCGCGCGGCAAGCATCGGGGTCACTGTCAGCGCGACGAAAAGCGAGATCATCACGCTCCCGGCGACCACCAGCCCAAACTCGCCCAGGAAGCTGCCCACCAGCCCCTCTACGAAAAACACGGGGATGAAGACTGCCGCCACCGAAACCGTCGCCGCCGTGGCCGCAAAGGCGATCTCCCGGGTGCCGGCCTTTGCGGCAGCCTTGGCATTTTCACCCTGCTCCCGGTGTCTCTCGATATTCTCGAGCACCACGATGGCATCGTCGATGACCACGCCCACCGCCAAGGTCATTCCCAGCAGCGTCATGGTGTTTAGCGTGAAACCAAACAGCCAGACTAGACCGAAGGTTGCCACCAGGGAGACGGGAATCGCCAGGGCGACGATTAGCGTCGGCCGGGTTCGACGTAGGAAGACAAAGACGGTGAGGACGGCCAGAAGCGCACCGACAACCAGAGTGAACTGGGTTTCTGCGACGGCTTCGCGCACACCCCTCGAAAAGTCGATAAAGCCGTCGCTATTTTCGAACTCGATGCCCTTGGGCAAGACGAGCTCGATCTCGTCGATGCGCCGCAGAACTTCGTCGACGATTCCCACGGTATTGCCACCCGATTGCTTGCGAATCCCCAAGCCTACGGTTTCTGCCCCGTTGTAGCGGGCGATCACATCTTGATCTTCGGCGCCGTCTTCGACCCGTGCTACATCGCGCAACAGAACCGGGGCACCGTCGACATGGCTCACCACCATCCGTTCCAAGGACTGGATGGTCTCAAACTCAGCATCGGTGGTCACCGCATACTCGACTCGTTCGCCCTCTACCTTGCCCGCGGGCAATTCGACATGTTCCCGTTTGAAGGCCTGAAAAACATCGATGGCCGAAAGCTGGCGCGCGCGAAGCGCCTCACCATCGAGCCAGATCCGGACATTGCGTTCAAGGCCGCCGAATATTGCGACCCCCGCGACACCCTGAATGGTTTCGAAGCGCGGATTGATCTGGCGTTTGACCGCCTCCATGGTAGCCACCGCACTCTTGCTGGTCTTGAGCGGAATCCAAAGCACCGGCTGGTCGTTGGGATTGAAGGTATTCACCATGGGGGGCTCAACTGCGGCCGGGAGCTCGTAGCGAGCCTGGGCGACTTTATCCCGCACCTCCTGCGCCGCGACATCCAGATCGGTCCCGAGTTCAAACTCAACCTGGATCATCGACGCACCGCGAAAGCTCGTCGAAGAGATTTTGCGAACGCCCGCGATGGTGTTGAAGCCCTCTTCAAGGACATCGGTCACGTCTTCTTCCATGCCTTCGGGCGTGGCGTCATCGAGCAGTGACGTCACCGAAAGCACGGGGAATTCCATATTGGGAAACTGGTCTACCCCAAGCCGGTTGTAGCCGAGCACGCCAAATACGATAAGCGCAAGGATCATCATCCAGGTCAGAACCGGACGTTCGATGGAGAGGTCGGAGAGGCTCACCCGTCCACTCCTGAAGCCAGGGAGGAAACGGGGGCGGCGACCTGGGGCTCAGCGACGGGACGTCCATCGCGGGTACGAATCGATACCGCTCCGCCATCGAGGAGATTCGCCTGGCCCCGAACCACCACCTGATCTCCGGCGTCAAGCTCCCCGCGCACCTCGACCCAACCGTCGACGAATACCCCGGTGGTGACGTGGACCCGTTGCACGCGGTCGGTCCCCACCATCCGGTACAACGCCGCCCCTGAAGCCCGCTGGATCAGGGCCTCCTCGGGCACCATCAAGACATCCCCCCGTTCGCTCACGCCCAGTTCAATATGGGCAAACAGACCGGGCCGAAGTCGGCTATCCGCATTCGAAAGTTCTGCTTTGACCCGAAGGGTTCGAGTCAGAGAGTCTATGGTGGGCGACACCACTGTGACGATGGCGGCAAAGCGCTCTTCGGGAAACGGAGCCAAACTGACCTCGACGCTCTGACCGGGACGGACTCGCCCGGAATCCACCTCCGCGACCGAAAATTCCGCCTCGATGGGGTCAAGGGTGACGATTTCGAAGAGGGGAAGACCCACGCTCAAATACTCGCCCACACTGACACTGCGCAGCGCCACCAGACCCGAAAAGGGCGTGCGCACCGACGCATCGGCCAACGCCCGCCGGGCCAGACCCACCCGGGCCTCGCTGGCACCCTTGCGCGAATGGGCGAGTTTCAATGCCGTCCGCGCTTCGTCGAGTCGCGACTGCGAAGCCGCATCGCGTTTTTTGAGGTTCTGAATCCGGTCCATCGCGCGCCAGGTCTCCACCACCTGGGCGCTGGCTTCGGTCAACTGGGCATCGGCGCTCGCGAGTTCCAGTTCTCGACGCTGGGGATCGATCTCCAGAAGAATCTGTCCCGCGCTGACCGCCTCTCCCTCCTCTACCAAAATCGACGTCACCTGGCCGGGAATCTGAGCCGCAATCGTTGCTTCGGCCTTGGCCACAAGTTGCCCCGTCGCCGTGATCCGGTCGATCACATCGCGAACGACGACCCGCGAAACCATGACCGGCGGCGCGAGCTGCGAATTGGCCGGAGGCTCGGCGTCCTCGGCGCAGCCAAGAACAAAAAGGAAAAACAAACCAGCAACGGCTGGCATCACGAAACGCCCGTAGCAATTTTTTAGGGCCATGGTGGCTCCCCTTCTCCGATCAACTTTCGACATTATTCCCGCCCCCAAACTCCAGCGAAGGTAAAAATTCCGCCAGCCAGCCCGCCAAGAGAACATCGACACTCGCTTCCAGGAGATTCGGATTCCAATCGAAGTCGGGCTGAACCGCGGGAAGGGAAATCAAACCGTGCAAGCAGGCCCATAGCGATTGCCGGATCAATTCGAGTCGCACTTCGCTGATCTGGCCGCTCTGGATCAGAGCGTTCAAGGGCTTCGACATCAGGTCGACGGCCTTCTGGTGCGCCGAGTCCGGAGGCAGTTCGTGGGCTTTCGGCTGGTTCATCAGATAATAGTGGGTGGGATTGCGAATCCCCCAGCGCGCGAAATCGAGGCAGAGGGCTCGAGCCTGGGCCACAGGATTCGCCTTGGCGGGGGCTCGTTCCAATTGCGCCACAAGATCCTCCAGCCTCTCCTCGAGTACGGCATCGATGAGCCCCGGTTTGTCGCCGAAATAGTGATAGATAGTGGGCGCCGAGTAGCCGCAGCGCTCGACCAGACCGCGCATGGAGAAACCCCCTAGCCCCGATTCGGCGAGCAGAGACTCGGTGGCATCCAGAATCGTACGCCGGGCATCGGCGCGATTTTGCTGACGCCGCAACTCGGCGGCTTGAGCGGGGGGGGACATAGGGGAACCCTCATCGGCTGAACGAACTGGGTAGACGGCCTGCCCCCGGCGACACCGTGGAGCGGCTCCTAACGGCGTTTCATTAGTGTAACGACGTTAGCATCGGACTTCTTTTAGCACACGGTTCGGTAAGATCAAACTTCCCATCGGGAGACAGCCTGCCAAAGTTCCTGGCCAGACCTCCCTCAGGGGCTGTAGAGCACTCGAACGCTGGCCGAAGGGCGGGGGTCCCGGTCCCGCCGCCCGTTGGAGGCCAGGAGAATTCACGGAATGGATACTTCCGAAAATAGCCACCTGGCCCCCACGGCAGAATTTGACCCCAGTGCCGGAGGGGCCGGCTCCCTGACCCGATCTTGGGCCACCCACTGGAACAAGACCCCCGAGCGGCCCTGCTTGTTTTTTGGCCCGGGCGAAACCCTGAGCTACGGCGAACTCGAAGCCGCATCCCGGCGGGCCGCGTCCCGGCTTCATGGAACCGGATTGGTTGCCGGAGATCGCATTCTGCTTTCTTCGGCGAACTGCGCTCACCTCGTGATTGCCCACATCGCCTGCCTGCGGTTGGGGCTGGTGGTCGTCCCCACCAACACCGCGTACCGCGAGGCCGAAGTCAGGCACGTGGTTGCCGACGCCCGGCCCCGAGCCGCCCTTGTCGACGATCCCCAGCGCGGGCTTTGGATTCAGTCCGCAAACGACCGCATTCACGTCGTCTCGCCCGACCTTCCCCTGCCCGACGCACCGACCCCCGAACTCGATATCGCGGCGCCGAATGACCCCGCTCTCATCGGCTACACATCGGGAACGACTGGACGACCCAAAGGGGCAGTCCTTTCCCACCAGAACCTGCTGTCCAGCGTCGAGTCTCTTCGCTTGGCTTGGCGCTGGACTTCCGACGACCGCCTGATCCTAACCCTCCCCCTTTTTCACATGCACGGGCTGGGCGTCGGGCTTCATGGAACCCTCCACGCCGGCGCCAGCGCGGTGGTGCTCTCGGGTTTCGAACCCGACTCGCTGTTTGACGCCATCGCGGAAAACGAGGCCACTCTGTTCTTCGGTGTGCCCACCCACTATCACCGCTTGATCGAGTCCACCCGGGTGGAAGAACTCGCCCGGCTCCGGCTCTGCGTTTCCGGGTCCGCCCCGCTGCCCGCCGATCTCCACACCCGATTCGAAGCACGAACTGGCCAGCGCATCGTCGAGCGATATGGGATGACGGAAACCGTCATGCTGGTCTCCAACCCAATCGAAGGCGAACGCCGTCCGGGCAGCGTTGGGCTGCCCTTGCCCGGAGTCGAAATGCGTTTGGTGGGCGACCCCGGCGAGATCGAAGTTCGCGGCCCCAACGTTTTTACGGGGTATTGGGAGCGACCCGAAGCCAACGCCGAAGCTTTCCGAGCCGACGGTTTCTTCCGCACCGGTGATCTCGGGGAACTCGACGATGCGGGCTACCTCACCATCACCGGGCGTGCCCGGGAACTTCTGATCAGTGGGGGGTACAACGTTTATCCGCGTGAGGTCGAAGAGGCCTTGGGCGAACACTCTGGGATCACCGAATGCGCCGTAGTCGGCACCCCCTCTCGTGAGTGGGGCGACACCATCACGGCCTACGTGGTGACTCGTCCCGAAGACTCCATCACCGCCGAGGGAATTCGCGATTTCCTTGCCCCGCGCCTGGCCCCGTACAAACACCCGCGTATCGTGCACCACATCCAAGCCCTGCCGCGCAATGCCCTCGGCAAAGTCCAGAAGCACCGCCTGGACGATGGACGCGTCCTCGACGAAGAACCGGCTTGAGATGTCCCGTCAGCCGACGATTCCGCCAGCGCGAAGTTCCTCGATCTCATGGGCCAAGCCGAGTTCTTCGAGAATTGCGTCGGTCTGCTGTCCGAGGGTGGGCGCCGGCCCGCCCAAGCGCGCCGGCGTTTTCTCGAAACGCACCGGCGGACGCGGCTGACGCAACGGGCCCGCCACGGGGTGTTCGGAATCAACAAGCAGCCCGACCGCCTTGGCATGGGGATCGGCAGCGAGTTCGGCGGGGGACAGAACTACCCCGCACGGGGCACCTTCGGCCTCGAGCCGCTCCATCACCTCCCGAGTCGTGAAGCTTTCAGCAGCGAGGTAGATCTTCTGCATCATGGCAGCCATGGCCTCTGGGTTCTGTCGCCGAGCCGCGATGGTCTTGACCTCTGGAGCGTCCCAACCTTCAACACCAAGACCCCGACAGATGCCCGCGAAATCTTCGTCGGAAACCGGCGCCGCGATCCCCCAACCATCTTTGAATCTCCACAGGCGTTGACCGTGGGAAAAACTCGAAGGCTGACTGCCATCGGAATCGCGCAGCACCTCGTTGCCCGCAGCGTCGGCCCAGACAAAGTTGACTACCGCATCCAGCATGGGAACTTCGAGATGCTGCCCACCGGCGCCGCGTTCCCGGGCAAAGAGCGCCGACGCAATCGCCTGGCTCGCCGTAAGGGCGGTGATTTTGTCCGCCGCCACCTGATAGATGAGTTGGGGCTCGCCGGTTTCCACGTGGGACTGGCTCGCCGCCAGTCCCCCATAGGCCTGAACCACCGGATCGTAGGCGCTCTTCTCCCGATAGGGACCCTCGCTCCCGAAACCGCTGATCGAGACATAAATCAGTTCAGGGTTGGCTTCCCGCAGTTCCGCATAGGAGAGGCCCAGGCGTTCGATCACCCCTGGCCGAAAATTCTGGACAAAAACATCCGCTTCCCGGGCCAGACGGCGGACGATCTGCTGGCCCCGGTCGGTCTTGAGATTCACGGCCAGCGAGCGCTTTCCGCGATTGACCATCTGGGCCATGGCGCTAATCCCCCCTCTGGCGACGCCGATCCAACGGCCGATATCGCCGATCCCCAAGGCCTCAACCTTGATTACCGAGGCCCCTTGATCGGCCATGATTCCCACCGCCCACGGCCCCGAGAGTGCGATGCTGAGATCAACCACCCGTATTCCCTGCATGGGGCCGGGCTTTGGTTCGGACATCGGTCACTCCTTGGTGCGAATCAGTCGATCGGGAAAGTGGGCGGTTCAGCGGGCGTCCAACGGGCGGCGCATGCGGGTCATTCGAAATCGGCCGAAGACGGCGCGCGCCCTCCCGGGCCGCTGTAAGCCAGCGTATACCCCGGCTCGCGCTCAAACTCAACTTCGGGCATGCGCGCCAGAACGTCCTGCCACTCGGCGATCAGGCGATCTTCCGCCGGGTAGTCGAAGGGGTCCTGGAGCACGATCTCTTCCGGGCCGCCGGGCGCCGGGGGATGGTCGACCAGCCATCGCGCGGTCCGCGCCAGGGCCTCCTCGGCGGGGACCACATCGCGATAGCCCAACTCTGCCCGCAATCGCGTCAGGTCGTAGACCCGATGGGTAGACGCGGGTTGCATGAGCAATGGTCGAGCCGGCGTGGCGAGGGCATAGGGCATCGAAATGATTTCGAGAGAACGATTCAGCGCTTTGGCGATGACCGCCACGACCTGGGCCAGGCTGAGCACCTGCTCGTCACCGCAGTTGTAGATCCGTCCGGCACTGGCTTCGGGCCGATCCACCGCCAACAGAACCGCATGGGCGAGATTCTCCGCATATCCGCAATGGCTGAGGCTGAGCCCCGCATCGGGGAGGATGATCTGCCTGCGCCCATCGAGAACGCGGCGCACGATGCTCCAATCCCGAGGGAGGGGCTGCCGGGGGCCGTAGACAATGGGATAGCGAAAATGAGTCGCCTGGGGATGATGCTTGAAGACGGCATCTTCGGTCAGCGCGATCCGCAACCCCTTCGCGTCCTGTTCGGCCCGGGCCACACGCTGCGCTTCCTCTGGAACCGGGACTCGCATGCCCGGGGGCTCGAGCGCTGCGGGATTCATGTATCCAAGATACGAGGGGCCACCTCCGAGCGAGATCAACCGCACGCCCCGGTCAGCGGTCAACTCCGCAATGCTGCGCAATCGCCCGTAGGCGGCAATACAGAGTTCGAATGCCCGGCCCTTCAAAGCGTGGAGCAGGGCTTGGGGGTCCCAGGGATCGACATGAAGGTGCTCCACATCTTGTGGAATTTCGGGGACTTCGTGCTTGCCAGTATGAAGAATCGTGACCGCGTAGCCGCGTTCTCGCAGCCCGTTGACGATGAAGGGCCCGGTGGGACCCGTACCTCCAATCACAAGAGCCTGCATATCCCCGTCGCACCTCCGCGGCCGATCATCGCACACCCCCTCCCCCGCCCGCGATTCGATTCTGGCGCGGCTAAATTTGTATGCGAGGCGGGTGCAAAGCTGGATGAATGCCTACCCTCGGAGCCTTGGCACGAGTGCAGTCGTTGAGAAATTCCGATGTCCGCAGGACATCAACGGGCGCTGGGACTTGCCGCACTGGAAAGAAGGAAACCTGGAATATGCCCGACCACCCGACTCGAAAAGAAATCCAACTCCTTGACGGCGATTTCTATATCGATCGCCCGCTTCAACATTACGAGTGGATGCGAGCGAACGCGCCGCTCTACTACGACGAGATCGGGGAAATCTGGGGAGTTACTCTTCACGAGGACATCATGACGGTTTCCAAGACGCCCGAGATCTTCTGCTCGGGTCAGAGCTCGCGCCCAGAGCGGGGAATCTTGATTCCCTCCATGATCAACATGGACGACCCCGACCACAAGCGACGACGCAGCCTTGTCAATAGCGGGTTCACGCCCCGTCGCCTTGAAGAGAGCGAAGCAAAAATTCGCCGAATCACGCATCAATTGATTGACCGTGTCTGCGAACGCGGTGAGTGCGAGTTCGTACGCGAGATCGCGGCGCCGCTTCCCCTGATCATGATTGGCGACATGCTGGGGATGCCCGAAGAAGACTTTGAAACGCTGCTGCGCTGGTCGGAGGATATGCTCGCCGCCACATCGGCCACCGCGAGCCCCGAACTCCAGGAGCGCGCCCAGCAGGCTGGCATCGAGTACGCCACGTACGCGCTTCAAGCCATCGCAGCCCGGCGGGAACACCCCAAGAACGATCTACTTTCAACTCTGGTCCATGCCGAGATCGACGGGCACAGTCTGAACGAAGAAGCGCTGATCCACGAATCCTTGTTGATCTTGGTGGGCGGTGATGAAACGACTCGGCACGTCATCACTGAAGGAACTCTTGCTCTGATGCACTTCCCAGACCAACGGAAGAAGCTGATCGACGACCCCAGAAAGGTCCCCAACGCTGTGGAGGAACTTCTGCGCTGGGTCTCGCCCATCAAGAACATGAATCGCACCGCAACCCGCGATACCGAGCTGCGCGGCCTGAGAGTGCGAGAGGGCGACCGCTTGCTGCTCCTTTACCCATCGGGCAATCGGGATGAGAGGGTCTACGACAATCCCAATCTTCTCAACGTCGAACGCAGCCCCAATCCTCATGTCGCCTTCGGGGGGTACGGAACCCATCATTGCCTCGGCGCAAGCCTCGCTCGGCTGGAGTTGCGGATCATGTTCGAAGAACTGAGTCGTCGCCTTCCCGATCTTGAACTGGCCAGTGATGACCCGCTCCCTCAACGGGCCTCGAATTTCATTACCGGCATCGAAGCAATGCCGGTGCGGTTTACGCCGAGCAAGCCCCTGGCCGCCCGCTAGCGGGAAGCGTAGAAACCATCGCCTCCGCGCTACGCGAAAGCGGGCGCAACGCCCGGGCCATCCGCCTCGATTTTCTCGGCGCGAGGGCGCGAAGGCGCAGACCGGGCAGACCCCGGTCGCTCGGCGGCAGGGCCTCGATTTCGGTCTCCACCCCGACTGTCGCTAGCCCCTCTCCTGGGGGTCGTGCGGCCACCGAAAAAAAGGGGGGGGCTTGGCCCCAATTTTCGCAAATTTGAGCGAAACGATTTGAAAGGATTTTTCGATCGAGCCCCGGGAGTGGTTGATTTTGAACGAATCGGCTCAAACGAACCACGGTCTGGACCGGCCCGAAGTTTGCCCAACGGCCAAATAGCTGAAATGTCATTTCTTTTTCTCCTTGGAGTATTTGGCTTAGAAGTTGCAACAAGCCTGTCACAGCGGAATCGCTCCCGAAACTCCCCGGGGCCACCCGGATCTCATGACTTCTCCAGAGGAAATTTAATCGTGCCCGACCGAGACAATTTCGAAGACGTCAGCCGTTTCGCCCACAACCCGACCATCGTTTTGCTCGTATTGGCGGCGGTCGGGCTGATTGTCTCGATCTACAGCCTGTCCGACGTAACCCAGCACTCCATGCGGATGGCGGCCATTCAGAACGCCGACCTCCTGCACAAATCCATCGTCGCCCTGCGCGCGCGCCATGTCAGTCAGGCCCAGGGCCAGGTCGATCACAGCAACGACGACAACTTTCTCGAAGAAGGCGTTTTTGGCGAATATCAAGACCATACCCCTCACTTCGCTTTGAGCTTTGAATTTGCTCAGCGTCTCGAAGAAAGCCTCGGATCGAATGTCCTGGTCTACAGCCCCTACCCCTTCGACGGACGCATACGGGAAAATGCGCTCCCCGATGTCTTCGCCCAACAAGCTTGGGAGCAGGTCAATAGAGATCCCACTCAGGCGGTATCCCGCTACGAAGAAAAGGACGGAGAACAAATACTGCGCTACGCGAACGCCGATCTGATGACGGATCAATGTGTGACGTGCCACAACGCGCATCCCAAATCCGAAAAATCAGATTGGAAGGTCGGTGATGTTCGGGGAATCATAGAGATCCAGATCCCTGTCAAAAAATCCCTTGTGGTAGACCACCAAACCGACATTAGGCAAGGCCTCGTCTTCTTCTGTTTTTTCTCCTTTCTGTGGTTTGGCGTGGCTGCCGCCGCCCTCATCGTCACAAAAAGGCGCAACCAGGACTCGTCGAGAGAGGTCGAACGGTATCGCAAGGCAAACGCCGAGCTGCACGAGGCCAACCTGAAGAGAGAATCCGCCGAGGCTGCGACTCGAAAGCTTGAAGAGCAGATTCAACAAGCACAGAAACTGGAAAGTCTAAGTGTGATGACCGCGGGCCTTGCCCACGATCTCAACAACATGCTCGTTCCGGTTCTCGCCAATGCCGATCTCCTCAAGAACGAGATTCCCTTGGAGTCATCAGGAATGGAGATGGTCGAAGATATCCTTTTGGCGGCGGGCCGTGGCGCCTCTCTCTGCCACCAAATGCTGGCCTACGCGGGCAAAGCGAAAATTGAACACGACCAAATTGACCTCAATCGATCGATCGAAGAAACGACTCAGATCTTGATGGTCAATATCTCTAAGCGTTCTGAGCTCATCCTCGAACTCAGTAAAGATGATCTACTACTTACCGAAGCGGATCCCATTCAGATCGAGCAGGTCATGCTGAACTTGATCACCAACGCGTCCGAAGCGCTTGGCGAAGCCGGAGGCGTGATCCGGATTCGAACTGGGCGCGCCGATTTCGACGACGGCCGATCCACTCCCGGAGTCTATTTCGAAGTTCTCGACAGCGGCCCGGGGATACCCGAGGAGGCAATCGGAAAAATTTTCGACCCCTTCTATTCAACCAAATTCGCAGGGCGAGGTCTGGGTCTTGCAGCGGTTCAGGGGATCATCCGGTCCCACAAAGGAACGATTTCTGTAACCAGAGAGGCTGGAGAATTTACTTGTGTCCGAATCACACTTCCGGAAACCACTCCCAGCGATTCTATTGCGGCTCGCACTCAGAAGACTGTTCTTCCCCCGTCGACCGAAAAAGGCGCAGTCCTCCTGGTGGATGACGAAGAAGCCGTGCTTGCTGTAGCCCAACGAATGATCGAGAGGATCGGATTTGATGTGGTCACGGCCAGCGACGGCGAAGAAGCCACACGCTTGTTTTCCCAAAACCCTGACGCATTTCGTGCGTGCGTTCTCGATCTGACTATGCCCAGGATGGACGGTGTTGAAGCGCTTGAGAGAATCCGCAGCATCCGACCTTTCGTGCCGTGCATTTTGGTAAGCGGGTACAGCGAAAAGATCGATTCGATCAAGGAACTCGAGGACGACCGCACGGCCTTCCTCCCGAAGCCGTTTCGCCTCCGCGCCTTTCAAAACCAGCTGCGCGCTCTGACTCAAAACGCCGGGGAAGTTCTTCGCCCCTGCGACTCCTTCGAACTCGCTGAACCCTTGGAGTCCGGTCCGGTTCCGCCGGTGAGTCTCGGCGCATTCTCCCCGCATTCATGATTGGCTCAATTGATACAGACTTCTCGCCAGAATGGTGGATTTGAAACGCCAAGGGCAGAATACATACTCCCCTAAGTGGCTGAAAACACTTGATTTCGATATGAAATTTCATTGGCACGAAAAATGCAATTTGATCCGATAGTCACTTTCTAAACGACTTGCTCCTTAGCCCCGATCGGTGGCGGGACCAACGAAGGAACGAACGAACGAATGGAGGAAACCGCCAATATGATCCTCGACCACTACATCGACCCAAGCCGGAACCAAATCAGCTACCTGATCGCCTGCCCCCAGACCCGCGAGGCAGCCCTGATCAATCCCATGGGCCAGTACTTGAGTGCCTATGAGCAGACTCTCGCCACGCGTAATCTTCGGTTGACTCAAATCTTGTTGACCCGAAAGGATCGAGAAAATTTTCTCGCAGTGATCGAGAGATTGAGCAACGGTCGAGAGGCCCTGGTGGTGTCCCCCAGAGCCGAGGAGTCGGCCAATTTCTGCTCCGCACAGCCCCGGAACGCCCATGCATCGGACTCCGGAAACCTATCCATCGGGCTCGGGAGCCTCCAAATCCGAGTTCTCCAGGCGGTTGCCGACTCCGGCGACGACTTCAGTTACCAGATCGAGGGCTACACCTTCACCAGCCAGAGTCTTCTGATCGGCTATCCCGATCGGTTCGATGCCCCGGACAACAACGCTCTCGTCCTTGGGCAGCGGCTTCCCGCTTTCAGAAATCGTCTCGCCGCTGTCCGTAATTTCCGGACGACGCGCGACAACCTGAGCATCGAGAAAATGCTCATAGAAGACCTTCATTCCAGCCTCATCGAGAATGCCTTCAGCCCCAAGGAAACCCTTGTCGTGCGCGCCTACGTCGATTTCCTGGAAGAGAACGAGCTCGCCCATCCATCCGCTGCCGAGCTCGGGGGAAAAATTGGGAACATCGATCGCAGCGTCATCCACGTCCTTGTTCACAGCATCCGCTGGAAGCAGATCGACCGCGATCGACTCCCCCTCGTACTCTCCGGCCAAGCATCCAAGTGGCTCAGGAGCCTAAAGACCGAACCCGAGTTCACACCTCACGAGCAGGAATTCCTGTGCACCTATCTTCAGCTTGTAGCCAACAACGGCGCCCCCCCCTCGGGACCCGACATTGTGGCCAAACTCTCGTCTCAACGATCAATCCAATGGGTTCGCAAGAGGGCTTTCACGGTTCGCCGCAAGCAGCGAGAATTTGGCCAGCCTCTTTTGATACTGGCCCGCAACAAGTCCGAAGCCAATCTGCACCGACTACAACCGATCACAATCTCACCACAAAAAGTACCGAACCATCGCTTTATCTCCGAGCAAGTCCCGATAGCCTGATCGAACCAGGAACAGCCGGTCAGAATACTTCCCTGTCAGACCACAATGCACCGTACCGAACAAAAACGCGCCCATTCAGAGTTCCTGAGTGGGCGCGTTTTTCTTGGGTGCGAGTTATTTTTGGACCAACCAGACCTACCCGGGTGGAGCGCGTTGTCAGGATCGCATCTCGGTTCGCAATAACCACGCTATGCTTTTTCGCGGTTCACCAAGCCATTGGGTTCACGGCGACTCCCGCTCGGTCATGAAGAGCAACGAGATCGTGCATATCCGCCGCAAAATCTACGGAAGCAGATGACAGGCATACGGATCTCCCCACCATGAGCCCCAACCACCTGATGACCGGACGGCCCTACTCCCTGATCGCGGGAGTTCTGCTGATAGCCCTGAGCTGTCTGGCATTGGGGGGAGTCCTGTGGGAACAGGGGAAAAAGATAGAACGAGCGGATGCGGTTATCGCAAAAGTCGTTCAGGGCCAAGCGGAAAGCCGCGGCTTCGGTGCGACCGAGAAAAAACACACAAGGCTGCTTCCTCCGCCTTTTTTGGTGCCCCTGCTCTTCCTCGGCGTCTTGGCGGGATCCGTCCTGCTGGCTCTCCGTAAGATCTCGAATCACGTGGAGAACAGCATCGAGGGGGCAAACCAGCAAACCGACGAGATCACCTCCCAGGGCGATGCGATGGTCCCGGCCAAACTCCTGCAACAGCAGCGCTCCCTCGCCCGAGCCGAGAGATCGGCCGTTGCCACCGAATTCGCCGCATCCATGTCGCACGATATTCGCAACCCCCTGGCGGGCATCCAGATGGGCCTCGGCAACCTGATTCACGAATCCAAGGATCAGGCACTTAGCGAAAGTCTGAACTCGCTCCTCTCGGAGACCAATCGCGTCACCGATCTGCTCACCCAGGCCGTTGCAGCGGCTCGCCAGAGGCCCGAACCCTCCCAAGATCTCGATCTCGTCGAGCTGGTCGAAAACCTGTTCTTCCTGCTGCGTTTGGAGACCCCTACGGGCATTCTCCTCGAGTGTGACGTCGAACCCGACCTTCAGTGTCATCTGCCGCCCAACCGCCTGAGTCACTGCCTGGGCAATCTCCTCACCAACTCCATCCAAGCGATCGGCGAGAACCAAGGGCGGATTCATCTCGAACTTTCGGCTCGCGCCGAATATCTGTCTTTTGTCATATTCGACGATGGCCCCGGCTTTCCCCAAGACATTTTGAGCGATGGGTCCCGCCCCCGTGACTCCCGGAATGCGGGC
Organism: Myxococcales bacterium; assembly: GCA_012959865.1. Taxonomy (GTDB): domain Bacteria; phylum Myxococcota_A; class UBA9160; order UBA9160; family UBA4427; genus JAZXM01. Next base: position 25,749 of record DUCH01000129.1, read on the forward strand.
AGGATCGGACTCGCCATGGCAAGGCGATTCGTCGGCGAAATGGGTGGCCAAATCCAGTTCTCCAACGGTCTTCCGGGCGGTACAGAATCCGGCGCACGGGTGGCGATCTTGCTACCGTCGGCCGACAATCATGGCTGACACACTTCTTCTCATCGAAGATGAAGAATTTCTCGGGACCGAACTCGTTCGACATTTTTCGCGCGAGGGCTGGGAAGTTGTATTGCACCGAGACATCTCCGGTGCCCGGCGCGCTTTGGTTGACGAAGGGCTTGTACCTCTGGTTGTCGTCTCCGACATGAATCTTCCCGATGGGAATGCCCTGGATCTGTTGGAGGAATGCCGAGACCAACAACGAATCTCCGAGTGGCTATTTCTCACGGGTTACGGAACCGTCGCCGACTCGGTCCGCGCCCTGCGAATCGGAGCTTACGATTTTCTCGAGAAGCCTTGTGACCAGAAGAGACTGGACCTCGCCGTTGCCAGCGCTGCCCGAAGCGCACTTGCCCAGCGAAGGCTCGACGACCATGCCCACAATCAGAACCGCGCCTACCCGGTCTCTAGTTTCGTCGGTTCGAGCAAAGCCGCCACGGAAGTCCGAGAGGTTCTCAACCGATTGATCAATGTCTCGATCAGCGCGCTGGTCATCGGAGGCGAAACCGGAACGGGCAAGGGCCTTGTCGCGCGGATCCTCCACAATAGCGGGCCACGAGCCAAGGCACCCTTGGTCGAGATCAACTGCGCGGCTCTTCCTAGGGATCTCCTCGAGTCCGAACTTTTCGGTCATGAAGCCGGAGCCTTTACGGGAGCAAAGCAGAAACGCAGGGGCCTGATTCAGCAAGCCGATGGAGGCACCCTCTTCCTCGACGAACTAGCCGAGATGGACATCGATCTCCAGTCGAAACTCCTGAAGGTCATCGAAGATAAGCGCGTTCGGCCTCTGGGCTCGGACAAAGAGATGGCCGTGGACGTCCAAATTATCGCCGCGAGCAATCGGGATCTGACCGACCGTGTAGCCGCAGGCGAATTCCGTTCCGATCTCTACCACCGGCTTTCGGTCTTCGAATTGGTCCTGCCCTCGCTCTCCGAACGCACCGACGATCTCGACGAACTCGTTCCTCAGATTATCAACGAGTTCAACTCGATCGCGGGTAAGGATGTGCGCGATGTTTCCGATGAAGTCTGGCTGGCCCTCAAAGGGCACAACTGGCCCGGCAACGTACGCGAGTTGCGCAACGTCATCGAGCGTTGCGTTCTGTTCTCAGAAGGTCCGACTTTTCCCGAACGGTGGCTCCAACTGCCGGGACAAAACCTGGCTCCTACGCCCGGGACCGACGATGGAGTGCTTACCCTCCCCCTCGACGGAAGCCTCTCCCTGGAAGAAATGGAAGCACACATTATCCAAGTGGCGCTCGAACGTTCGAATTACAATGCCACGGCGGCCGCCCGGAGCCTGGGCACGACTCGCCAGAAACTTCGCTACCGTGCCCAAAAGCACGGTATCCAAGCACCCAACGAATAGGATGGGACGCCCGCCGACTGAGGGGCGGGGCGAGAATCCCGAGCCGAACCTCGCCAACAAAAATCGATCTCGGTATGACTCGACGGCAATGAAACGGCGCACCCTTCAGAGGGTTTTTGGCCTCCGAGAGTCAACCCATCAACCGGTACACAGAACGGAGAAGACCATGGATCAAAACAGGCACCTGCGCGACGGATTTCCCCTGACAGGCACTCTCTTGGCTGTGATCGGAAGCCTACTCATTGGTTGCTCGACGGTGAAGGTTCACAACGACTACGACCCCGAGGTGAATTTCGCGACGCTGAAGTCTTTCGCGTGGATGGAAAAACCAAATCCCAACGAAGCGCCCACGATCGCTGAAAACACGCTCCTCACCAACCGCATCGAGCGCTCGGTCGATGCAGAGTTGAACGCGAAAGGGCTGCGCAAAGTTCCGAGAGCCGAGGCCGACTTTCTGATTTCTCAGCATATTGGCGTCCAGCAAAAATTGCAGGTCGACACGACTCAATTCGGATACGGCTATGGGTTCGGATATGGGGCATGGGGAGGACCAATCGGCGGCTATCCGAGTCAGACTACGGTTTCACAATACGAAGAAGGCACCTTGATGATCGACTTTGTGAATCCCGAAAACAAAAGCTTGATCTGGCGAGGCACCGGACAGAGCCGGTTGCGAAGGGCGTCGAGTCCCCAGGACCGGGAAAAGCTGATCCGATCGGCCGTCGATCAAATTTTGGGCCAATTCCCGCCGTCCAAGAAATAGATCCGATATTCAGGGTCCGACCCCGACCGCCCGTGTCCCGAGAATGAAACTGCCGAGAGCTTCGAGCCGGTGTGGACCGGATTGCCCGAACGCGAGAATGAGTCCTTGAAGACCCAAATCGACCCCCGAAGCGAAGATTTCATCGCCAACGCCGAGCAGATGCGTGAAGCCGTAGAAAATTTGCGCGCCCAACAAGCCAAGATTGCCGAGGGCGGGGGCAAGCGAGCTGTTAAGCGGCATTTGGATCGGGGGAAACTTCTCCCCCGAGAACGTGTCCGTCAGTTGATCGATCCTGGTTCTCCCTTTCTCGAGTTCTCGGCTCTCGCGGCCCTGGGCGTTTACGAAGAGGAGGTCCCAGCAGCCGGAATCATCACCGGTATCGGGCGAGTCGCAGGCCACGAGTGCGTGGTCGTTTGCAACGACGCCACCGTCAAAGGTGGCACCTACTACCCCCTTACCGTGAAGAAGCATTTGCGAGCCCAGCAGATCGCCGCCGAAAATCACCTCCCCTGCATTTACCTGGTGGACTCGGGCGGAGCAAATCTTCCCAATCAAGATCAGGTCTTTCCCGACCGCGAACATTTCGGCCGCATTTTCTACAACCAGGCCAATATGAGCGCTACAGGCATTCCTCAAATTGCCGCCGTCATGGGTTCTTGCACTGCCGGGGGCGCGTATGTACCCGCGATGTCCGATGAAAGCATCATCGTCAAAGAACAGGGAACAATTTTCTTGGGCGGCCCTCCGCTCGTCAAGGCCGCGACCGGCGAAGAGGTCAGTCCCGAAGAACTGGGCGGAGCCGACGTTCACTCGCGAATCAGTGGAGTCGCGGATCATTTCGCCCTCGACGATGCCCACGCCCTGGCGATCGCAAGGCGCTCGATCGGCCATCTTGCCCGGCCCAAGCGCGTGGAGCTCAAAACTCGTGAACCTCGCGAACCTATCCTGGATCCCCAGGACCTTCTCGGGATCATTCCTCGAGATACCCGCAAGCCCTACGACGTGCGCGAGGTCATTGCCCGCATCGTCGATGCCAGCGAATTCGACGAGTTCAAGAGACGGTACGCAGAGACCCTGGTCACCGGATTTGCGCATATTCATGGTTACCCGGTTGGAATCATCGCCAATAACGGCGTGCTCTTTGGCGAATCCGCGCTCAAAGGCGCGCACTTTATCGAGCTCTGCTGCCAGCGGGGCGTTCCACTGGTCTTCCTTCAGAACATCACCGGGTTCATGGTCGGGAAAAAATATGAGCACGCCGGCATCGCTCGGGATGGCGCAAAAATGGTGACTGCGGTCGCTTGTGCAAAGGTCCCCAAGTTTACGATCATCATTGGTGGATCCTTCGGCGCTGGGAACTACGCGATGTGCGGGCGAGCCTACGGGTCTCGATTGCTCTTCATGTGGCCCAATGCCCGGATCAGCGTCATGGGAGGCGAACAGGCCGCGCACGTTCTCTCCACGGTGCGGCGAGATGCCATGGCGACCCAAGATAAAACATGGCCCGAAGCCGACCAGAAGACCTTCATGGATGAAATACGCACGCTCTACGAAGACCAGGGACACCCCTACTATGCAAGCGCTCGAATCTGGGATGACGGAATCATCGACCCTCGTGACACGCGTCGGGTCTTGAGCCTCGGGATAAGCGCGTCCCTCAACGCACCCTTGGAAAAAACGTCTTTCGGCGTTTTCCGGATGTAGCCGTGTTCGAAACCCTCCTCATCGCGAATCGAGGCGAGATCGCTTGCCGGATCATTCGAACGGCCCGGAAAATGGGGATCCGAACCGTGGCAGTGTATTCCGAGGCCGATAAAAACGCACTGCATACCCGAAGTGCCGATATCGCAATTCCCATTGGACCTTCCCCGGCCCGGGACAGCTACCTGTGCGGCGAAAAAATCCTTGCAGCGGCCAAAAGCGCTGGAGCCGATGCGATTCATCCTGGCTACGGGTTCCTCTCTGAAAACGCCGATTTCGCCGAGTCATGCGAAGCCGCGGGTCTCCGTTTCGTGGGTCCATCGGCCTCGGCGATCCGCGCCATGGGGAGCAAGGACGAAGCCAAACGGCGAATGGAGGCCGCCGGGGTTCCCGTAGTACCGGGGGAACACAGCAAAGGCAACGACTACGCGGACTGGGGCGAAGTCGCCAACCGCATCGGTTACCCGGTCCTCGTGAAGGCGGTGGCCGGTGGTGGCGGCAAGGGCATGCGAAGAGTCGACATTCCAGAGGACCTGGAGGCAGCCCTGGACGGCGCAAGCCGCGAGGCCGAAGCTGCATTCGGCGACCCGAGGATATTGATCGAGAAATGGCTAGCTCCTTCCCGGCACATCGAGGTTCAGATTTTCGCCGATGGGCACGGCAATGCGGTCCATCTGTTCGAACGTGATTGCTCGATTCAACGGCGGCATCAAAAGGTGGTCGAGGAAGCGCCGGCACCGGGCCTAACTGAATCCATGCGAAAACAGATGGGGGAGACGGCCATCAAGGCAGCCCAGGCCATCGACTACCAGGGCGCCGGAACTATCGAATTCATTGTGGACGTCTCCGAAGGAATCGAAAACTCGTGCTTCTACTTCATGGAAATGAATACCCGACTGCAGGTCGAGCATGCGGTGACCGAAGCGGTCACCGGCATCGACCTGGTCGAATGGCAGCTGCGCGTCGCCGCGGGCGAAGCCTTGCCCCTCGGACAAGATCAAATCGCTGCCAGCGGCCATGCCATTGAGGTCCGCCTCTACGCCGAGGATCCTGCTCGGCGCTATCTCCCCCAGACAGGGCGACTGGTGCGCCATCGTCCGCCCCCGGACGACGACTGGACGCGGGTAGACAACGGTGTGGCCGAGGGCGACACCATCAGCTTCCACTATGACCCCATGATCTCGAAACTCATCGTCCACGGCCGCAGCCGTGCCAGTGCGATTCGTCGGCTCCGCTCAGCCTTGGAGGAGTACGAAATCGCTGGGCTGACTACGAATCTAGGCCTGCTCCACGCCATCGCGAAATTTCCCGCCTTCGCGGCCGGCCACGTCAACACCGCGTTTCTGACAGAGCACGACTTGGCTCTGACCATGAATCTCGGCCATGCACCCCCCGAACTGATCGCCCTCGGGTGTACGGCCCTGCTCGAAAATCGGGCCCGAACCGCCTACCCCCAGCCCGGCGGGGATCCCTACTCGCCCTGGGCAAAAACCGACAGCTTTCGATTGAACGAAGACGGCCTCGAGCGCCTGTGCTTGCGTCAGGGGAAAAACGACCTTCAGATTCTCATCCACCCAACCGCCCATGCGACCACCTTGGAATGGGACAATCATGCAGTCGTCGTACGCGATGTATCCATGGGCGAAGATCGCGTCTCGGCGACCCTCAATGGAGAGACCCGTTCGGCGAGTTTCGTCTTTGACACCGACCATGTCCATGTGATCGCCGAAGCCCGAAGCGCCAAGCTTGAAGTCGTTCAAACGGAGATCTCAATCGATGGAGAAAACCCAGGCGACGGTTCGATTCGGAGCCCCATGCCCGGAAAAATTATCGCTGTACTTGTCGCCCAGGGCGACCGGGTAGAACGGGGCCAGGCCTTGTTGCGACTCGAGGCCATGAAGATGGAGCACACCCTCACAGCTCCAAACTCCGGGAAGGTGAGAACTCTACTCGCGAGCCTCGGCCAGCAGGTCGATGCCGGCAAAGAGTTGATCGTTATCGACTGACTTCGCCCGAAGCCGCTAGGGAAACGCCTCTCGATGAGCGACCCGGCGGGAACACAGCTAAACGAAGTCCGAGGCGCCCTTTAAGACCTGCTCGGCCTCAAGTGCCATGGTGCGCAAGACTTCCGCTGCAGGCCGAACCGAGTGAATCGCCCCGGTGCCCTGGCCCGCAAAGCCCGGCAGAATATCCGCACGCCGGGCCCGAATCCCCGCTGCCATCGCGGGGGCGGATACGATGGATTGGAAGGGCATGGGGAGCGGTTCGATCTCCGCCTCCTCCCAGGCCTGGGTCCACAGGCTCTTGATCATCCGCGCAGGCTTCCCGGTCAGGACTCGAGAGACCGTCGTGTCGGATTCATTGGCATCGACAAGCGCCTGCTTCTGAAAGTCGTGAATGCCCGCCTCTTCGGTGGCCAGGAAGGCCGTGCCCACCCACGCCCCGGCCGCACCGAGCATCATGGCTGCGGCCACTCCACGGCCGTCGGCAATCCCGCCGGCGCCAAGTACGGGCACATCCACCGCGTCCACCACCTGGGGAATCAGTGCCATGGTGCCTACCGGGGAATTGTGTCCCCCGGCATCGTGCCCTTGGGCGACGATCATATCGACGCCACTTTGAACGACGCGTTGGGCGTGAAGAACCTTGCCCACTACGGCGATCACAAAGGTTCCGTTGGCGTGGAGCCTATCCATCCACGGCCCGGGATCCCCGAGCCCAGCGGCATAGACTGGCACGCGCTCTTCGATGATGACTTCCATCTGGGCTTCAAAGAATTCCTTGGTGAAGATCATTGGACCGTCTTCACTGGGAACTAGAGACGACAAGTCGCCACTCTTAGCCGCCGGCAGGCCTTCGCGTTCGATGAACTCGGCAGTAAATGCCTGATAGGGCGCAAGATCAGGAAATCCTCCAGGCGAGTTCATGACGTCTTTTCTCCGAACCGACGCAGGCAGAAGCGTATCCACGCCGAAAGGGCGATCGGTCAATGCTCGGGTCTGGGCGATTTGTTCGCGGAGCGCCTTCGGTCCTGCCGCAGCGGCGCCGATAACACCGAGACCGCCCGCGTTAGAGACAGCCGCCGCCAAGGCTGGGGTACTCGCCCCGCCCATTCCCGCAAGCACGATAGGGACGTCGATCTTCAACGACTCACAGATAGACGATCGCAAGGCCATGGCCTCTTCTCCCCTTTGCTTTTCGATGGCATACCTGAAACGGAGTTCACGCGAATATCGCCCACGGGTTCTCGCCGCTTGAACGTCAGCCTTTTTGATTCCTTCGCTGTCGCACGGCTCGAACGAGTTCGTCCAAAATGGGGAGGCTACGCTCCCAACTCATGCAGGCGTCGGTGATACTCTGACCGTGCGCGAGATTTTCGCGCTCCACCCCTTCGGCGTTCTGATTACCGTCGAGCAAAAAGCTTTCGAGCATCAACCCCGAAACCCGGTCGCTCCCGCCGGCGACCTGCTCAGCGACCTCATCTGCAACTTTGGCCTGGACCTTATGGTCTTTGCCGCTATTGGCATGGCTGCAATCGATCATGACTCGTCCCGCAAGGCCGGCCGCTTGTAGATTTTCCACTACCTCGGCCACCTGCTCGGCCGAGTAGTTGGGCCCGCTGGCCCCGCCGCGCAAGATCACGTGACAATCTTCGTTGCCCCGGGTGGCCACAATGGCCGCCACACCCTGCTTGCTCACCGAAAGAAAATGATGTGGGTGAGCGCTGGATCGAATTCCGTCGAGAGCCACCTGAACGTTTCCGTCGGTCGCATTCTTGAACCCCACGGGCATGGAAAGTCCCGAGGCCAATTCCCGGTGAACCTGGCTCTCGGAAGTCCGAGCACCAATG
>DUCH01000130.1:0-731 GCA_012959865.1 Myxococcales bacterium
TGGCCGAGCTTCGGGGCAACGCGAACGGGTCAACTCGACGGGAAAGATTTTTCAGATCGATACCTTGCCAGGACACGTGGACGAACCTCAATCAGTTGAATGCTCAGCGGGCGAGCGCGAGGGAATGCGGAATCGGGCCGGTCATGACTCGATGGGCCGGGGCCTGGGCGGTCGCTTCGATTTGCAAGGGGCTCGTCACTCGTCAATCGTCACTCGTCAAGGGTTGGCTCCGTGGGCGGGCTTGTCGTGGCTTCGTGTCGTGTGGGCTGCTCCCTGACGGGTCGCCCTGTTTTTCCTGTTCTTGCCGGATCAGTGCTTACTTGTTGCGGCTTCTTGGTGCAGCTTTCGTGCCTAATTTTGGAGAATTTTTTTTTCTTCGAAAACGGCCAGGAATCAAGGACTTGAAGAAAATCGAAGAAAGGCGGCCAAGCCGGGCGGAGTTCGCGACCGGTTCAAAGCAACCGGGAGCGGCTGAATTGAGCCGCCGCGCGCGCCCTCGGCGCGAGGGCCTTCGCCGAATTCCTCGCGGTGGCCCCGTTCACGGGCCTCCCGTCACGGGATCCCCTAGGGATTTAACATAACGCCCATACCCGGACGTTGTGCCAGAAGGCAGCTTGTATGTCCTATCCCCATACGGGCTTGGCAGACGTGGATTCGCACAGTGAGCGCAGCGAACGCGCGAATCCCTCCCGGCGTGCCATTGGAGTAACGCAAATCTCGGGCGCTGAATG
>DUCH01000130.1:741-33504 GCA_012959865.1 Myxococcales bacterium
CACGATGGGAATCTTGCTCCACTTCCAGCCGCGAACCCGCGACGGGGCCCCCCTAGCGATTTAACATAACGCCATACATCGCTAGGCCGGGCGCCGCTCAGTCAGCGCTGCCGTATTGGCATAGAGAACTTTCTCCTGGTCCACGAGCGATATTCCGTCGAGCTCTTCAAAAATATCACGCGGATGCTTCATGCCTTCCATGTGCGGCCAGTCGGATCCGTAGATGACTTGGTCGGCCCCCATCTGCTCGATGACGTCCGGGATCTTGTCCTCCCAAAAGGGATTGACCCACACGTTCCGGCGAAAGAGCTCGGCCGGGTCTTCTTTATAGTACCGACTCATCCGCTGCTTCGACTGCTCGAGCTTCAAGAAAAGGTCGCCTAGAAAGCCGGAGCCATTCTCAATGGAGGCGATGCGCAGGTTCGGAAAGCGCTCGAACATTTTGTCGTAGGCGAAGGTCAACAGGAAGTCGTAGATGGCACGCTCCGGGATCAGACCCGCAACGCTAGGCTTGCGCCCCCCGCCCAACACTGCCAGCGCATTGCTTCCGCCGTAACCGTTCGCGGTGTAGCCGGTGCTTCCCACGTGGGCCACCACGGTGATGCCCGCCTCGTTGACACGCGCCCAGAATGGATCGAAGCGCTCGTCGCACGGCGAGCGCCAGCCGTCGGGCGTGCAGACCGCCGAAGGTCGCATCACCAGTATCCGTGCGTCGTGTTCGAGCGCCCACTCGAGCTCGCGGCACGCCCAGTCCACATCGGACAGCGTAATGTAGGGTGCAGAGAAGAGCCTGCCCTTGTAGGTGAGCCCCCAGTCCTCGTCGAGCCAGCGGTTGAATCCTTCGGTGAGCGCACAGAGGGCTTCGATGTCGTGACACATCGCCTCTTCGTAGAGGACGCCGGCTGTGGGAAAGAGCCAGGCGCCATCGAGACCCTGCTCTTCGACGCGGGCAACGCGCGCGTCGCGGTCCATGTACTCGGGCGGCCGCGGCTCTAGCCCGGAATGAGTCAGCTCGACGAAGGTCTTGCCATCCGGATTCCCGCGGTAGTACTCACGCAACACACCCGGCTTCGAGACCGGATTGAAGGTTGGATTGCCCACGGCGAGGTTGAGCTTGCCGGCAACGAGATGGTATCGCCTCCCTTCCATCTCAACCCACTGCACGCACCGCCTCTGCATTCGCCGCGGGACGTGTCGCATGAACGCGTCTTCCGCCTCATAGTAATGATTGTCACAATCAAAGAGAAGACCGTCGTATTGCTCCATGGGAGACTCCCTCGATAGCGGCGCTAGCCGCCGCACATTTCGGCCTTACGGTTCACGGGCCATCCGGGAATGGGCCCGCTTTTTTCCCAATGTTTTTCCCCGCTGCGGTCCGTCATGCCAGCCCCACAGCGCTCACACGAGATTCACTGGCAGGCGCTTGATGCCGCTAATGAAGTTGGACTGCAATCTCTCGGGCGGCCCAGCGAGACTCACGCCCGGGTACCTCCGCAGAAACTCTCCGAGGGTCACACGCATCTCGAGCCTCGCGATATGGCTTCCCATGCAGAAGTGCGTGCCGACGCCAAATGCAATGTGCGGATTCGGCTTTCGCGTGATGTCGAAGACCTCGGGATCGTCGAACACCTCGGGGTCTCGGTTTGCGGCGCCGTAGTACATCACGACCTTGTCGCCCTTGCGGATCTCTTGATCGCCGATCTTCGTGTCGCACAGAGCGGTCCTTCGGAATTGCATGACCGGCGACACCCAGCGCAGGATTTCCTCGATGGCCTGGGGCAGCAGCGAGGGATCGCGGCGCAAGCGGTCAAACTGCTCGGGGTTCTCGCACAACGCTTGAATGCCGCCTGAAAGCGCATTCCGGGTGGTCTCGTTGCCAGCGATGATGAGCAGGAAGAAGTTCACCTGCGTCATCATTCGGCTGATCGGCGCGCCGTGGTACTCACCGTTCACGAGACTCGAGAAGACGTCGGCAGTCGGTCGCTTCCTGCGTTCCCTTGCCAGGATCGCGGACTGGACGAAGATCTGTAGAGCCGGGCTCACCGAAGCGCATGGTCTCGTTGGTCCAGCGATAGAACCTGGCCGTGTATTTGTCGGAGACACCTAGGAAGTTCGTGAGGATGCGCAGCGAGATGGGCGCCGAAACGTCGCCCACGAAATCGCACTCCGACCTCGAAGCCAACCGATCCAGGGTCTGGGAGACAATATTGCGCATATGCGCCTCGGCCTCCTGGACGGCTCGTGGCTTGAATTGCACGTTCAAAAGGTTGCGCAACTCGGAGTGGTCCGGCGGATCCATCTGGATCAACTGCTCACTTGCCAGGCGCCGCTCCCGGGGACGAAGATCGTTGAGCGCGGAGGTGCCCACGGCCGATGAGAAGATCTCTGGATGCTTGGAAACGAAGGCGACGTCCTGGTAGCGCGTGAGGGCAAAGAACCCAGGGCCAGGTACGAACACCGGGAGCTCGCACTCCTCTTGCCAGTGCACGGGATCCTGCTCGCGCAGCAGGCGGAAGTATTCGAAGGGCACACCCGCGACGAAGGTCTCCGGATCGGAGAGGTCGGTGTCGCCCGGGCGAAGCGAAGCCGCCTGCAGCGACGCGCTCGTCCCTCGATCTTTCGTCATTTGCGCTTGCATTGGATTAGACGTTGTCATGGCCGCGCTCCATTCATCGATCGGAATCGATCCAGGCAACCGGTTGTTTGAGTTCGTCGGGCGCCGTCCGCTCCCAGGTCCGCAGGGCGGCCGAAAGCGACTTCGCCATGACCGTCCGAGCCGTCTCCGGGTCTCCCTCTTCGATCGCTCCGATGACCCGCCCGTAGTTGCGCAGTGCCGAACGCTGCTGCTTTTCATCCCACCCGGCGCTCGTTTCCCCCGACATGCGATGAAGCGCTTCGACGAGAACCGCGAGAACCCGGTTGCCCGACGCTGTCGCGATCAGGCTCATGAGGCGCCGGGTTTCCTCGCGGAAGAGGTCCGGATCATTCACATCCGCGTGTATCCGGGCGATGCTCTCGTGCAGCGTCGCGATGTCCTCCCGGCTCGCGTTCACGGCGGCTTCAGCGGCCAACACCGGGTAGATCGAGCAGCGCGCCTCGAGGACCGAACGGAATGATGCGTCGGCGAACTGCAGATGCAGCGAGAGCACGCTTGCCAGATGGTCGGCACCTGGGGCGCTGATGACAGGGCCTCCTCCGGGCCCGGCCTTGATGCGGAGCGCCCCCTGGAGCTCGAGAAATCGCAGCGCCTCGCGCACGGTGCCGCGCGCTACACCGAACTGCTCGACCATGCGATGCTCGGCAGCGAGCTGCGTTCCGGGCCTGAGGCGCCGACGCCGGATCTCGCCCACGAGCTTGCGGGCGATGCGGGTTGCGGCGCGTTCGGGATTTCGCTTTCTGCTCATCCGCTCCTCGCGGCGCTCTGGTTGGCGCTCTGCTTGACGACAGGATAACTAGTATCATAGTATTGCAAGGAAACCAAACACGACCGCCCGGAGGAATTCATGTCGATCGCCCTCGCGGAAGAGCATCAGGAGCTTGCCCGCGTCGCCCGCGCTTTTCTTGATTCGAACGAGGCACGCGGTCAATCGCGCGCACTGCTCGAAGCGCCGAGCGAACACCTGCCGAGCTTCTGGAAAGAGATGGCCGAACTCGGGTGGCTGGGGCTTCACATTGACGAGGCCCATGGAGGCCAGGGATTCGGGCTGACCGAGCTTTCGGTCATCCTCGAGGCGCTGGGCTTTGCCGTGGCGCCCGGCCCCTTTCTGCCGACCACGCTTGTATCGGCGCTCGTCGCCGAATGCGGAAGCGAAGCAAAACGCGAAGCTCTGCTGCCCGGCCTCGCCGACGGGTCGCTGATCGGAGCCGTCGGCCTTGGCGGGGATCTCGAAATCGCCAAGGACGGGCAACTCAACGGCTCGGCCGGCCTAGTGCTCGCTGCGGAGGTCGCGCAAGTCTTCGCTGTTTGCGTACGCGACGACGTCGTACTGCTCACCCCGGGCCAGGCGGGCCTGACGGTCGAGCCGCAGAAGAACATGGATCCCAGTCGACGGGTCTCCGCCGTTCGCTGTGATGGCGTCCAGGTCTCGGACCCGAACCGCATGGTCGGGGCGCGACATACCCTCAAACGCCTGGCTCGAACACTCTGTGCTGCCGAGGCCGCCGGCGGCGCCCGTGCCTGTACCGAGATGGCAACGGCGTACGCCAAAGAACGCGTGCAATTCGGCCGGCCCATTGGCACTTTCGGCCCGGTCAAGCACCACTGCGCCAATATGCTCGTTGCGACCGAGCAGGCTACGGCGGGTGCGTGGGGCGCCGCCCGTGAAGATCTCAGCCCCGACGAGGCCGAGTTCGCCGCTGCCACTGCGTGCGGGCTCGCCCTGCCCGCTTTTGTCTTCTGTGCGAAGCAGAACATCCAGGTCCACGGCGGTATTGGGTACACCTGGGAACACGACGCCCACCTCTACCTCCGCCGCGCGATCGCACTCGACTCGCTGATGGGATCGGTGGACCTGGCGCGCGAAGACATCGTGCGCCTGATGGCTCGCGGGGTCCGCACCAAGGCCACGATCGAGCTACCGCCCGAAGCGGAGGCCTACCGCGAAGAGGCCCGGGCCGTCGCCAAGCAAGTGGCCGCGCTGTCCAAGGAAGCCAAGCGCAAAGCGCTCAGCGACAGCGGCTACCTCGTGCCCCATTGGCCGAAGCCCTGGGGCCGCGAGGCCGGGCCCGTCGAGCAACTCGCGATCGATGAGGCGTTCAAAGGCGTGGGACGCCCGGACTTGAGCATCAGCGGCTGGAACACGCTCACCATTGCCCAACACGGGAACCCCGAGCAGGTGGAGCGTTTCGTCCGGCCCAGCCTCGAGGGCAAGATCGAGTTCTGCCAACTTTTCAGCGAGCCCAACGCCGGGTCCGACGCGGCGGCGGTGCAGACCCGAGGCATCAAGGTCGATGGCGGCTGGCGCGTCTCGGGACAGAAGGTGTGGACCAGCAACGCGCATCTCTGCAGCCACGGATTCGCGACCGTTCGAACCAACAGCGATGGCCCCAAGCATGCCGGCATCAGCATGATGGTCATCGACCTCAAGGCCGACGGTGTCGATGTGCGCCCCTTGCGCCAGATCACCGGCCACGCTCACTTCAACGAGGTCTTCTTCGACGACGTCTTCGTCCCGGACAACGACGTCGTGGGGCCTGTCGATCAGGGCTGGACGGTCGCCCGTAACACGCTCGGCAACGAGCGCATCTCGATCGGCGGCGGAGCGGAAGGCGGAACGGCCGGGGGACCGAATCTCTTGGAACTGCTCGAAAAGTTCGCGCCCGACGATCGGGGAGTGGCCCGGGAAGTGGGTGCCACCCTCGCGGAAACCGAATCAATCGCTCTAATGAACCTGCGAGGCGTGATCCGGGCGGTCGAAGGGTCGGAGCCCGGCGCCGAGGCGAATGTCACGAAGCTGCTCGGTTCGGAAATTGCCCAGCGCAACGGCGCCGTCGCGGCACAAATCGTTGGGCCTCTCGCAGCGGTAAGGGAAGGCGATGCACGACGAGTCGGCACATGGATCATGGCGATGATGGGCGCCACGATCGGAGGCGGCACCTCCGAGATCATCCGCAACCAAATCGCCGAACGGCTGCTCGGCCTGCCACGCGATCCGTTGATCAAGTAGCTCATACCCGTGGCGTCGCGGGCACGAACCAGGAGAACGAATCGCACAAAAAGGGGCGAGACCGAATCGGAGGGAAGGTCCGGAGAAGAATGAGACTAATCCGACGGTCGATCGAATATGATCCAGACCGCCTCCGGGTGCCCGGGTCGACCGGGTCGAAACGAATCGGCGCAACAATAGGACGCAAAATAACAAGGAGACTCCAATGGCATTTTCAGGCAAGGTCGCATTGATCACCGGTGGCGGAAGCGGCATGGGCCGACTCGCGGCGCGCAATCTCGCTGCACAGGGCAAACTGGTCGCCGCTCTCGACGTGAACGTAGACGGATTGAAAGAAACGGCCGAGGGTCACGACAGCATCTTGACGATTCCCACCGACGTGACCGATCCGGATTCGGTGGAAAACGCCGTAAGACGCTGCGAGCAAGAACTCGGGCCCATCGATCGGGTCTACAACGCAGCGGCCATCATGCCCACCGGCCTGCTGATGGATCAGGATATTTCGGTCATCCACAAAATCATGGACATCAACTACGGCGGTGTCGTCAACGTTGCGAAGTACGCACTGCCGGGAATGCTCGAACGCGGCCGGGGCGACTTCATCAACTTCGCATCGATGGCCGGCTGGTTGCCGATCATTTACCTGGGCGCATACAATGCGTCGAAATTTGCGGTGGTGGCGTTCGCCGAAGTGCTCTACCACGAGAATCGCAACAAGGGCGTCCGTTTCGCTTGCGTTTGCCCGCCGCCGGTGGCCACTCCGCTGCTCCAGCAGGCCGAGGACAACGTCTGGCCAAAGACCTTCGACACGGCCCCCCCGATCGAGCCCCAGCAAGTGCTCGATGCCATCGAGGTCACGCTCGAGAAGGACACGCTGTGGGTGTTCCCCGGCCGGGGCACCAAACTCGGTTGGCGCGCACGCCTTTGGTTCCCTCGCCTAATGTGGAAAATCGTGCACCGAACGGAAGGGTTCTAACAGTCCGCGTACTTTCCAACTACCTCTCGCAATCAGGAGATCTCCATGACTACTCCCACAAGGGCATCCGAATCCGTTCTCTTGGAAGAAACTCGCAACGGGGTCCGGATCCTTCGGATGAATCGACCGGAAGTGAAAAATGCACTCTCGAACGATTTGACACGAGCACTTGTTCGGGGGCTCGAAGAAGCGGCCTCTGATGCCGAGATTCGGGTGATCGCCCTGACGGGCGTGGGTGGTGCATTCTGTTCGGGTGCGGATCTCAGCCCCAGAAAACCCGGGGACCCCAAACCCGATTCCGTTGAGCAAACCACGGACATCGTCGTTCAGTTGGTCACCGCTATGCGCGTGTCTTGCGAAAAGCCCGTCATCGCGGGCATCGATGGCATCGCGATCGGCGCAGGGCTAGCCCTCGCCATGTGCGCCGACATCCGCATGGCCAGTTCCGCAGCCCGCTTCAACCCGGGCTATGCGCGGATCGGAACGTCGCCGGACTGCGGACTCACGTGGACCTTGCCCGCAGCCATCGGACGCGAGCCGGCGATGCGCTTTCTTCTCGAGCCGAAAATGCACGATGCCGAGGCAGCGCTCGCGCTCGGGATTGTCGGCGAAGTCGTCGACGCCGATGGCTTCGATCAGGCCTTCATTGGCTATTGCGAGAAGATCGCCGAAATCGCACCGCTGGCCGCAACACAGACGAAGCGCCTGGTCTCACGGACCGGACTCCCGGATAACCTCGAAGCTCACCTGCGTGACGAACTTACGTATGCAGCGCGCGGATTGAAGAGCGAGGATGGCAGGGAAGCCAGGCGCGCGCTGCGCGAGAAGCGCAAACCAGTCTTTGGCGGACATTAGTCTCGCCAGAACGCTACCGCTCCAACGCAAAGCCTGGGCGTCTCACTTGTGTGCCGGCCAATGGACGACAAACGAAAGACCCCCCGCCTTGATCGCTTGGTCCCATTCCCTCATGGCGCGTATCATAATCTGAATGCCGAGCTCAGCAGAGTTCAAGCCCGAGGCAGTCGAGACCTGACACCGCGTCCCAGGCCCCCCGAAAAAGGAAACGAAACGATGGCAGATTCGACAAGTGGCAAACTACTGGTGGACCCGAGCTGCTATGGCGAGAGTGGCCCGCCCCACGAACTGTTCCGTACGCTGCGGGCCGAGTCGCCGGTGCACTGGTGTGAAATGGAGAAGGTCGAGTCCTTCTATGCAATCACCCGCCACCAGGACATCCGAACCATCTCGAGTCATCCCGAACTCTTCATCAACGAACCGGGCGTCAACCCCCGGGTCAAAAAAAGCCCGATTGAAAATCAAACGGCCTTTCGAGTCGTGATCGTGACCGACGGTCCGGAACACCGTGATCTGCGGAAAGTGGCCATGCCCCACCTCACACCGAGATCGCTGGCGACGGCTGAAGCCTCGATGCGTGCGAGTGCCAAGCTGCTCGTCGACGAGTTGGCGAAGGACGGGGGCGAGGGCGAGACCGATCTCGCCATGGGCCTGGCCGTGCGGCATCCCCTGCGCGTGCTCTGCAAGACCCTCGGCGTGCCCGAGGATCAGGAGGAGACGATCCGTGAACTGTCCAACCGGCTCTTCGGCGCCGATGACAGCGATCTGGGCGGAGGCACCTCTCCCGAGGCTTTCAAGCAACTCGGTCAAGAGTTCATCAAACTCTTCATGCCTATCATCGAGGATCGGCGCGCGAACCCGACCAACGATCTGGCGAGTGTGATCGCCAACGGGACAATTCGGGGCGAAGCACTCGGGCCAATCGAGACCCTCGGCTACTTCCTGATCATTTTTAGTGCCGGACACGATACGACCAAGAACAGCCTCGCGGGCGGATTTCGGGCATTGATCGAAAATCCCGACGAATTCAAAAAGGTGCAGAACGACCTCTCTCTAAGCGCAGACTGCGTCGAGGAAATCGTACGCTGGACAACCCCCGTCAACTACATGAAGCGCACCGCGGCGCAGGATATCGACGTGAACGGCCAGAAGATTCGTGAAGGCGAAGCGGCCATGATGTTCTACGCCTCAGCCAACCGGGATGAGTCGGTCTTCGAAGACCCGTACACGTTCAACGTCGAGCGAAAACCCAACCGACATCTGGGCTTTGGCCACGGCGAGCACTTCTGCATGGGCGCCCATTTCGCACGACGCTCGCAGATCGCGATCATCGAAGAGCTGGCACGTCGGGTTGAGCACTGGGAGATCATCGACGAGCCCGAATGGATCTCCTCGAGCTTCGTGGTTGGACTGAAGCACCTTCCGGTGCGCTATCGAATTCGGCAAGGCGACTAGCAGGATCGCCCCTGGGCGTAGAAGGTCGAGTCGGCGCGCTCAGTCCATCTTTGAGATAGACCGCTTCGCGTCGCCCGCCGCCCGGACCTCCGCATTGCGTCCTTCGGGCTTGCCCACCTTTACAAAGCCCTCGCCGAAGGGCTCGTCACGTCGATGGAGCGTTTCCTTCAGGCCGTTTTCCTTCATGCTCCGACCGTAGTCGCGCACCGCCTTGGAACGATGTGCGCGGGCGTCGTTCTCGCCGGCCAACCGCTGGAGGGTCTGGGCCCCCATTAGTTCAAGACCAAGATTGGTGATGCGCTTGTTGGCCGCGAGCAAATCGGGATCGATCAGCCCAAAGCGATCGGCCAGGCCTTCCACCTCGTCCTCGAGCACGTCAGCCGGCACGGCCTTCATCACCAGGCCGATCTTCTCCGCGTCCGCCCCCGAAACCGAATCCCCTGTCAGTTGAAGCCGCTTCGCCCATTGCGGGCCGCAGTGGTACATCCAGAGATTGTTGGGCAGGGCGCCCATTGCGCGCGCCGCTGGGAAACCGATGCGGGCATCTTCCGCCGCGATCACGATGTCGCACGCCAGCGCGAGATCGGTCCCTCCGGCCAGACAGTTGCCGTGAACCTGGGCGATGGAGGGCTTGTGCATCTCCCAGAGCGTGCGGATACGCCGATTGCCCTGCTCGATCAGCCAGATGTCGTCGTCGTGCGCGCGACCCGTTCGATAGCCAGGCTTCTTCTTGCCGCCCAGGCGGGTGAGGTCGTAGCCCGAACAGAACGAAGCCCCCTGCCCTCGCAGGATCACGCTGTGCACCGCGCAGTCTTCGTCCGCCTCCCAGAGCGCGTTTTCGAGTTCCTCGAGGAGCAGCGGCGTCATTGCGTTGTGCGTCTTGGGACGGGCGAGCGTGATACGTGCCCGTCCGTCTTCGACTTCATAGCCGATCTCTTTGTAGCCCGTCTTGGCGTCCATACCTGCGTTGTCCTCCTTGGTTGATCGGGTCCGTGCCACCCGGAGCCCGCTCGGCAGAGCGAGGCTCTGGAGTGCGGGTTCCGTTGGTCGCGAACCCTAGGCGGCGCGGTCCCGGCTTCCCGAAAGCTCGGCCATCAGCTCCAGGCCCTCCGCCTGCCTGCACGAAAGCGTCAAGCCAGTCGCGCCCGACCCCTCCCACTCTTTATAGCGCTCGCGGATGCGCTGCGGCGGTCCCACGAGCGACGACTCGTCGCAATACTCGTTCGGAACGGCTTCGATGGCCTCGCGCTTGCGGCCGGCCAGATAGAGTTCCTGGATCTTTTGCGCGGCCTCCGGGTAGCCTCGACGCACCATCATGTCGTTGTGGAAATTTTTGTTGCGATGGCCCATGCCGCCCACGTAGAGCGCGATGCCGGCCTTCATGCGATCGAAGGCCTGCTCGATCTCGTCGGTGACAATGACGGTGACACCGGGCTGGATCTCGAAGTCCGCCAGGCCCTTCCCTCCGCCGGCTCTTCGGAAGCCCTCCTCGAGCCACGGTCGGTAGGTGTCCATCATGCCCGGGACGAAGGCCAACGGGAACCAGCCGTCGGCGATCTCCGCGGTGAGACGGACATTGCTCTCGCTGCCGGTTCCCAGCCAGATGGGGATCTTGGGGTTCATGTGAAGGATCGACTTGAGCGGCTTGCCGATCCCCATGGCCCCCTCCCCGCGATAGGGAAGCGAGATCTCCTTGCCGTCGTGGGCGACCGGCTCCTCGCGCAAGAATACTTTGCGCATGATCGAGACGTAGTCGCGGATCCGCCAATAGGGACGGCCCCAGGGTTGGCCGTACCAGCCCTCCACGATCTGCGGGCCGCTGACCCCGAGCCCCGCAACAAAGCGGTTTCCGCCAGCGAGCGCATCGATGGTGGCTGCCTGCATGGCCGCCATGGCGGGCGTGCGCCCGGCCAACTGCATGATCGACGTGCCGAGCCGAATCCGTTTGGTCACGGCCGCCAGGTACGCGAGTGGCGAGGTCGCATCGGAGCCATAGGCCTCGGCCGTCCAGACCGAGTCGAAGCCCAGACTCTCCGCGCGTTGTACCAACTCCACCGGCAGCTTCATCTCCGCCCCGGAGTATCCGAGCATCAATCCGAGCTTCATCTTCCCTCCACGATTTCCGAAACGGTGTCCGGCTGATTCTAGTCTTCCGGCCAATCCGGCAGGTCAGCGCTGGCGCTGAGCTTCCATTCGGGCGGCCGCCGTTCCAGAAAGGAGCGCACGCCCTCGGCGGCATCGGGCTGCTTGCCCGCCCACGCCAGCAGCTGCTTTTCCTTCACCATCGTCTCGCGCGGAGTTTCAATGACGCCCTCCCAGAGCAGGCGCTTCGCGATGGCCACCGAAGCCGGCGCGGCATTTTTCGCAATGTCGCGCGCCCAATCTCGTGCTCGTGGGACCACTTCCTCGCTCGCCATGACCTCGGAGGCGAGTCCCAGCGCTGCGGCCTCCTCGCCCTTGAAGGTGCGGCCGCTGAGCAAGAGGTCGGCGGCGCGCGAAAAGCCGACGACCCGGGGAAGAATCGAATGCGAGCCAAGCTCGGGAATAATTCCGCGACGCACAAATGAGAATGCCAGCTTGGCTTCCCGGGCCACGAAGCGCAGATCGCACTGCAACGCGAGCGTAAGCCCCACCCCGACGGCGTGGCCGTGGATGGCCGCGACCACCGGCTTTCGCACCTGCCAGGCCGCGAGCCTGCGGCCCCCACTCTTGGGCTCGGCGGCACGACGGGCGCCGTCGACATCGTCGAAAGTCTTCTCGCCCCCACCCATATCCGCTCCGACGCAGAAGGCCTTTCCGGCACCGGTGAGAATCACGGCGCGAATCTCGTCCTCCTCGTCACAGCGCGCGTAGGCCTGCTCGAGTTCTGCGCCGAGTCCAAAGTGGAATGCATTCAAACGCTCTGGACGATTGAGGGTGATCGTGGCGACACCGCCTTCGACCGAGAACAGGATGTGCTTGTATGCGCGTTCTGCCATCAGGGCTCTTTCGTCAAAGGTTGATCACCCAAGTTCTACCGTCCAAGTTCTATGCGACCTCGCTCAGTCGATAGCGAATGGGGAGCTTTTTCAAGCCTACGACGAAGCTGGACGCGATCTGGACTGGATCACCCGCGAGCTCCAAAGTGTCGATCCGGCCGATCAGCTCGCGCAGCAATGCGCGCTGGGACTGGCGGGCCAGGTGGGTGCCGAGGCAGAAGTGCTCGCCGATCCCAAAGGCGAGGTGCGGGTTCGGATCGCGGTCGATGCGGAAGGTGTAGGGATCCTCGAAGACTTGTTCGTCGCGATTCGCCGAGGCATAGAAGAGCACGAGGTTGTCGCCTTTGCGGAGCTTCTGCCCGCGGAACTCGAGATCCTCCGCCACGACTCGCTTCATATAATTGACAGGTGAGGTCCAGCGCACGATCTCCTCCACCGCGCTCGGCACCAGGTCGGGGTTCCTCTTCAGCTTCTCGTATTCGGCGGGATGCTCGGCCAGCGCACGGATGCCGCCGGCCAGCGCGTTCTTCGTGGTGTCGTGTCCGGCAGTGAAGGTGATCAAGTAGTAGCCGAGGGTTTCCATGATTCCCAGCGGCTCGCCATTCACCTTGCCATTGGCAAGCAGGCTCGCCAGATCGTCCGTCGGATTCGCTCGGCGATCTTCGATAATCGCACTGAAGAGCTGAAAGAACTCCATCGCCAGAGCCTGGACCGCCTGGCTTCTGTCCTCGCCCTCGCGCTGCAGGTCGGGATCGTCTGAGCCGAAGAGTTCGTTGGTGAGCCGCAGAAGCTGGGGTTCCTTCTCACGAGGCACCCCGAGAATGGTGGACAGGACACGAAGCGGATGCGCGGCCGCGACTTCACTGGCGAATTCGCACTCGCCCTCGCCGCCGCTGGCACGCTGGACAAGCGTGTCTACCAGTGTGCGCGCGCTCTCCTCGACAATCGGGGCCACGCTGTCTATGGCGCGCGGCGTGAACCAGGAGGCGGCAACCTTGCGATAGTCGCGATGCTCTGGCGGATCCATCCCGATGATGACACGCATCTGGCCGATTCCCTGGTCGGCCTGGATGATCTCTTTCTGCGTCGTACTCTCAAGCACGATGCCGAAACCATTGAGAAAGCGATCGGGCTGCTTCGAGATCTCACAGATCTGGTCGTGGCGGACAACGGGATAGAAGGCGTCGAAGCCTTCGGGCTTGCAGTGGTGCAGCCAATCCAGCTTTCGCAACTCGCGCCAATGATCATGCGGAACGCCGTGCGCTCCATAGGCCTTTGGCGCGATCAGCTCGAATCCGTCGATGTCGGTCATTCACTCTGCTCCCGAAGCATCCTGGCCACTCAGATGGGGCGACGCTCGTTCAGCCCCACTGCGTTTCGATAGAGAATACTTTCCTGGTCGGCGACCGAAATTCCCTCCAGCTCCCCAAGAATGTCTCGCGGGTTCTCCAAGCCCTCCATATGGGGCCAGTCCGAGCCGAGGATCACCCGGTCGGCGCCCATGTGTGCGACCACCTCACCGATGTCGTCTTCCCAGAAGGGGTTGATGAAGACGTGCTGCCGAAAGATGTCGACGGGATTTTCCTTGAAGTAGCCTCGGACACGATCCTTGGTGCGGTCGAGGCCACGTAGCAAGTCGCCGAGAAACTCCGCGCCGTTTTCCACCGAAGCGACGCGCAGGTTGGGAAAGCGTTCGAAGAGCCGATCGAAGATCAAGCTAGCCAGAAAGTCGTTGATGTTTCGGGAGCGATGGAAGTTGGTCACGCTCGGCCTCGGACCGAGGGCGAGGACGTCGATGCTCCGCGTGTCGTAGCCGTTACTGTCGTGGCGTGTGGCGCCGATGTGGGTGACGACCGTGATGCCGGCCTCGTTCACCCGCGCCCAGAAGGGATCGAAGTCTTTGTGGCCAGGGTTGCGCGGCCCGTTTCGCGTGAACACGGCACTGGGCCGCATCACCACGATGCGCGCGTCCCGCGCAAGGGCCCACTCGAGTTGCTCACACGCCCAGTCGACATCAGCCAGCGTGATGTAGGGCGACGTAAAGATGCGGTCCTTGTAGGTGAGCCCCCAGTCCTCTTCGAGCCATTGATTGAAGGCGCCGAACGTGGTGCACAGCGCGTCGACGTCTTTCTTGAGCGGCTCCTCGTAGAGCACACCCAGGGTGGGGAACAACCAAGCGCCGGCCAGGCCCTGCGCATCCATACGCGCGATCCGCTCATCGCGGTCCATGTACTCGGGCGGCATCGGCTCGAGCGAAGAGCGGATCAGCTCGGCGGTGGTCACGCCGCGCGGGTTGCCGCTAAAGTACTCGCGCAAAACACCGGGCTTGGAGATGGGATTGAAGGTCGGGTTCCCGGAGCGATCGATCCTACCGCCAACGACCTGGTACTTGCGCCCGCCCTCTAGTTCGATCCATTCCACGCAACGGGAGCGCATTCGTTTCGGCACGTGGCGGGTAAATGCGTCGTGCGCTTCGTAATAGTGGTTGTCGGCGTCGAAGATTTCGCCTTGGTAGTGGGCCACGGCTGCTCCTCCCACATTCGGCCGATACGGCACGGACACGGAACTCTCGATTATTTGCGATGGCTTAATTAGTATCATAGTTTTGGAGTCCTGCCACATGATCGACGGAGCAGAACGCGCATGTATCCCGGACTCCACGCCCAGAACACACCGGACAAGGCCGCCGCCATTCACGCCCGAACAGGCGAGGTGCTGACCTATGCCGACCTCGACGCCCGTTCCAACCGGCTGGCACAGCTCCTCTGGTCCGAGGGCTTGCGCCCCGGCGACCATGTCGCGGTCTTCCTCGAAAACCATCTCCGCTACTTCGAGGTCGCGTGGGCGGCGTTTCGATCCGGGCTTTATCTCACCACCGTCAACCGCTATCTGACCGGGCCCGAAGCCGCGTACATCGTGGACGATTGCGGAGCGCAGGTGCTGGTTTCCTCACGCGCCGTACACGCGGTCGCGTCGGAAATCCCCAAGCAGGCAAAGGGCTGCAGGCGATTCCTGGTGGTCGACGGCGCACCAAAGGGAGCCTCGAGCCGATTCGAGAGCTTCGAACAGGCGGTCAATGCCTACCCGGCAGAGCCACTCCCAGAGGAGCCGCTCGGCGAGTTCATGCTCTACAGCTCGGGAACCACCGGGCGACCGAAGGGGATCGCCCATGCTCTCTCGGGTCGGCCGGTTTCGAGGGGGCTTGCAATGGCTGTCACTCTGAAACGCCTCTTTCGCGTAGACGCGGACTCGGTGTACCTCTCACCCGCCCCGATGTACCACTCGGCCCCCATCGGCTTCAGCACGGCGGTCCAGTCCCTCGGCGGCACAGTCGTGATGATGGACCACTTCGACGCTCTCGACGCGTTGCGGGCTCTCGAAAAGTACGCGGCCACCCACAGCCAGTGGGTTCCCACCATGTTTTCGCGCATGCTCAAGCTTCCAGAGCAAGAGCGCACCGGCTTCGATCTTTCTGCACACCGCGTGGCGATCCACGCTGCCGCCCCGTGTCCGCAGAAGGTGAAGGAAGAGATGTTCGCCTGGTGGGGCCCGATCCTGCACGAGTACTACGGGGGAACCGAGTCCAATGGCTTGACCTATGTGGGCCCGGAGGCTTGGCTCGCCCACCCCGGGACCGTGGGCCGCGCCGTGATGGGCAAGCTCCACATCTGCAACGAGGATGGTGCGGAGCTTCCGAACGGAGAGGCCGGCCTCGTGTACTTCGAGCGAAAGCGGGTGCCGTTTTCCTATCACAAGGACCCGGAAAAGACGCGGAGTGCGCAGCATCCGATGCATCCCACTTGGACCGCTCTTGGCGACATCGGCTACGTCGACGACGAGGGCTACCTCTACCTGACTGATCGGGCTTCGTTCATGATTATCTCTGGAGGCGTCAACATCTATCCGCAGGAGATCGGACGTTATGCCAGAACCCAGCTTGTATGTCCTATCCCCCGAGCTCATCATGCACCCCAAGGTGGACGACGTCGCCGTGATCGGCGTACCGAACTCCGAGTTCGGAGAAGAGGTGAAGGCGGTCGTCCAGCCAATCGCGGGCGTGGACGCCGACTCTGCGTTGGCCGATGAGTTGATCGCGTTTGCGCGAGAGCGCCTGGCCCCTTACAAGTGTCCGCGCTCCATCGACTTCGAGCCCGAACTCCCTCGTCTGCCCACAGGCAAGCTCTACAAGCGCCTGCTCAAGGATCGCTACTGGGGCGAAAAGAACAGCCGGATCGTCTGATTCAAAACGGGATGGACGAGCCAAGAGCCCATCCCGAGCAACCCGAAACATGGACGGGACAGCCCACTTGAAAGAAATTGACGCACGAGGCATGACCTTCCAGGCACCCGTCACGGACCCGGTAGGAATTTAAGATGACGTCCGGGTATGGATGTTATGTTGAACCGCTAAGGGGAGCCGTGACGGGACCCCGGCGTCACAAGAGGAGGGCTTCTCGGACCGCTTCGCGCTTCACCAGCCGATCGAGCCAACCCTGCACCTTGGGCCGCGCCTCGATCTCTTCCTCCAATCCCAGTCGACTCGCAGACAGAATCAACGGCGCGTAGCAGATGTCGGCCATCGAGTAGCTACCCACAAGCCACTCGCCATCGCCGAGCTGCCCTCCGATGACGTCAAGGTGTCGAGTTAAACCAAGACGCCCTTCCGCTACCGACTCCTCGTTCCACGGCGGCGCCTGCGCCCCGAGCTTCAGGGCCAGCCAAGCCTTCCAATGCGCGTACCAGTAGTCCGTGCTCCAACCCATCAGCTTGCGCATCGTCGCCCGCGCCTCGACGTCCGCGGGACTCAGAGCTGGCTTGGGGAACTTCTCTTCGAGGTACTCCAGGATCGCCATCGACTCGGCCATGACGAAGCCTTCGTCATCCAGAACCGGGATCTGCGCAAAGGGGTTGAGCTCCAGGAACTCCTCCGAAGCGCCTCCGACCAGGTCGGTCACCACCTCTTCATAGACGAGTCCCTTCTCGTGAAGGGCGATCTTCACGCGAAAGGGGAATAGAGAGACAGGGTGGGTGTAGAGCTTCATGTTCCGGCTTCGATAGTAGCGACCCGCCCATGACGGGGCTCCCTTAGGGGCTCGACTTAACGCCCGCACCCTGACGCCCTGCCAGAAGCCGGCTTGAATGGCCTATCCCCAATGCCTTTTGCGCCGGCCAAGCCGCGATCTCGTCGTCAAGGAGGGCAGATACCTGCAGTCCTGCAGTGAAGACGGGCCGAGGTGCCGAAACTCAAGAGAGCGTTTCGTCTCGAAAGAGCGACGAGATCGACCTTGATGCACCGCTGTCCCAAGGCTTCGCCGCAGTAGTCCGTTCCGCCGACGGCTTCACGTTTGGCGCTTGGCATTGATCGCAGTCGACGGCCCCGGCGCTGGCGACAGCACTTTCGACGAAGCGGCAGGGAGACACCGGCGAAACGGCGGGGAGCGGCGTGTGCCGAAGAGGCAACTCGTACGCAGGTTGCACCCTTTTTTTTCAGCCACAGCGTCTTTCCTTCCTGGTTGCAATTCGATCTGTATAGGATTGTTCGAAGAGGGAGAAGTGGAAAATGTCGTCCTTTTGCTCGTCGCAGCAAGGGCTTCTCAGCTTCGCGAGAAGTCTCGTTTTTGCTGTCATCGCAGTCGTGTTATTCGCCGCCGGAAGTAGCCAGGCAGGGACTATTCTGCCCGGGCAGTACTTCCTCCTCGACCATCCCGATGGCACGATCTCACCGCCTCCCTACGGCCTGCGTCTGGATTACCTGGGAATAACTCTCAGCACCGAGCTCAACGGCGCCAGCACCGTGCTTTCCTGGGACGGCGGCACCACCGCCACGATCAGCGGGACGCTGTGGAACAACCAGGCCGCGGAGATGTGGAGTGTCGACTACACCCTGACGGGCGTCTCCGCCGCCCCCGCGAACCTGGGCTTCTCCGCTGTGGCGGGAAGCGGGACCTTGACGGATGCCTCGCTGAACGTCATCGCGTTGACGGGTCTGCAGGGCGGTACGGGGTCGACTTTCGACTTCCTCGCCGACGGTCACCGCTTAGGATCCCATCCCGGTTACGGGGGTTCGCAAGCCGCCGTGGGTCGAGGTTGGTTGACCGGTGCGGGCACCAACGACTGGCTGGTTCTGGCGACGCCCGTTCCCGAGCCCGGCACGGCGCTCCTCTTCGGCCTGGGCCTCGCATTTCTCTCTAGCTCTTCCAGCCGACGTTCCTGACGCTCCGGAGCCGGGCTCCGACCCGCTCACCAACGTCGCGTGCAGGACTCGGTGCGCCTGACGGCGGAAAACGCGACGTTTTACCCCGGCCAGCTACGCCGCATACGGTGGAATATCGCCCAGCAGCGCCCGCGCCCGGTGGCGCCACCCTGAGCGGGATGGGACGGGGCGCCGCCGGGCGCTAGCGTTTCTTCCATGGCGGATCCCAAGAACAGGCCCACCGTTCCCTTTTCCGACCTCGAAAAAGGCGACCTGCTCGGCGAGTACAGCTACACACTGACCCCCGAGTTCGTCGACCGGCACCTTCGCGCCATCGACCAGGAACCCCTACCCCGACGCCTCCCTCGCACCCGCTTCCATCCTGTCGGCCGACGGCGTCAACCTCGCCGACCAGTTCTGGGATATCTCGTCGTCCGTCCACGCGGCCCAGCAGATCGAAATCGTCGAACTGCCCCGGATTGGCCCGCCACGGGGCTCCCCTAGGGATTTAACATAACGCCCAGGCTCGGACGTTGTGCCAGAAGGCAGCTTGAATGTCCTATACCCCAGTGCAAGCGAATGAACGACGAAGCCTTCACGTCGGTTTCCTGGAGTGATCTAAAATGAAGCAGAAGGCCCCCTACATCTTTCACGGTCACGACGTGTCCTACTACTCGGGCAAGATTCGGCCGGCGTTTCCTCAGAAGAACCTGTGGGTGCGGGAAGTGCTGCCCGACATCCGCGAGATCAAGCGGCGCACCGGGATGGCCATGTTCCCCGCCGTGGTGACACCCGAAGATGAGCTCTGGCAGGACACCAGCGACATCCTGGATCGCCTGGAGGTGCTCCACCCGGAGCCGCCCCTCTATCCCACGACGCCCGTGCAGCGAGTCGTGAGTTACCTCGTCGAACTCTACGGCGACGAAATTGGAAGTTTGCCCGCGATGCACTATCGGTGGAGCTTCGACAAAAGCGTCGAAAAGGTCGCAGTGGACTTCTCCACGCCGACGGGCGATCCCGAAGGCGGTCACGGCTTCGCCGAGAAGATGCGTGGCGCACTTCCCTTCCTGGGTATCACGCCCGAAACCATTCCCGCGATCGAGGCGCACACCGCCGAGCTCTTGGACCGCCTGTCCCATCACTTCGCGTCTCATCGGTATCTGCTCGGAGATGCCATGTCGCTTGCGGACTGCGGTCTGATGGGTCCGCTCTACGGCCATCTCTTCCGGGACGCCGTCCCGGAAAGGCTGCTCTACACCACAGCCTTCCACGTCTGCGCCTGGATCGAACGAATGAACCGCCCGCCTCGAGACCAAACCGGGTGGCTGGCGGGCGATGCCTTGCCGGAAACACTGCGGCCCGTCCTGGCCACCATGGCCGACGGCGTCCCAATGCTCGTGGCGGCCGTCGAGGCAATCGACGCCTTTGCACCGGGGCAGGCCGAAACGGGCGAGCCGATCCCGCGCGGATTCCCCGGGCTCGTGGCGCGCTACCGCGATGTCGAGTTCGTTGGGGCGGTGCGACCGTATACGCTGTGGATGGTGCAGCGAAGCCTCGACGCGTACCGATCCTTGACTGAGTCGGAGCGCGGACAGGTCGATACGGCTCTGGCGGGAACGGGCTGGGAGCCCTTGCTCCGCCTCGAACCGGTCCATCGAATCGAGCGGACGCCCTATCGGCTGGCCTGGGAGCAGTGATCGGCTGATCGGTCGCGCACGCGGGGCACGCCGGCTTCCTTGAGCGCACGACGGGCGAAGCCAGCGGCTTGCAAGGAAGAGCGCATCGTCAGATGACAGAGCGATAGATCTGCGAGCACCATCGCTGGTGATTGATATCGACGGAGAACCCGACTACGAGTTTCCAGCACCCCCTAACAACCCTTACAAAAGTGAGCACACCCGGTAGCAGAAAAATCCCATCCCTAACGGGCTCATGAACGAGGAACACCCGATGAACAGGTTCGCCAAAATCACGAGCGCAGCGGCAGTGCTGCTCGCCCTCGTGGTCCCCATCGTCTGGATGAATCGTGCCGAGATCGTGCTCGGGATCATCGGGTTCGCCGTGCCGCGCGTGATGCCGGTCGGCCCAAACGTTCCGGTCGAGTGGCAGACGGGATCCGATCCATCGGGCCGAGCTCCAAGCCAACGGCCGCCGAATATCGTCCTCATCCTGGCCGACGATCTGGGATGGAACGATCTCACCTTCGGCGGTGGTGGGGTCGCCGGTGGAACAGTTCCGACGCCACACATCGACTCTATCGCGGCAGAGGGCGCAAACTTCGTGAATGGTTATGCCGCCAATGGCACTTGTGCGCCCTCTCGGGCCGCGCTCATGAGTGGCCGCTACGGCACGCGCTTCGGCTTCGAGTTCACCCCCACCCCGCCCGGCATGACGACGATGATCGGCATGATGCGAGACCAGAGTGGCGAGGCGCTTCACCCGATTATTCCGGGCCAGGGCGACGCGTTCGGCGACTCGGTATTCACCCTCGGCATGCCCGCTTCAGAAATAACAATCGCAGAACTACTCAAGGGGCAGGGATACCACACAGCGCACATTGGCAAGTGGCACCTGGGTCGAACAGCCGGGATGACGGCCGAGACGCAAGGGTTCGATGAGAGTCTCTTGATGTCGAGTGGCCTCTATCTCCCCAAGGACGATCCAAATGTCGTGAGCGCCCGGCAGGACTTCGACCCAATCGACCGCTTCATCTGGCGCGTGCTTCAGTTCGCCTCTTCGTTCAACGGCGGAGAGCAGTTCAAACCATCGAAGTATCTGACAGACTACTACACGGAAGAAGCCGTCAAGGTCATCGAAGCCAACAGGGATCGCCCCTTCTTCCTCTACCTCGCGCACTGGGCGCCCCACACACCGCTCCAAGCAACAAAGAAAGACTACGACGCGCTCTCACACATTGAACTCCACCGGGAACGCGTCTATGCGGCGATGATTAGGTCCCTCGATCGCGGTGTGGGCCAGGTGCTGGACGCCCTGAAGGCAAACGGTCTCGAAGAGAACACGCTTGTGATCTTCACCTCCGACAACGGTGGTGCGGGCTATATTGGCCTTCCCGATGTCAACGCCCCTTTTCGGGGTTGGAAGATCACTCTCTTCGAAGGCGGAATCCACGTTCCCTACTTCATCAAATGGCCCGCAAAGATTCCGGCGGGCACGACGGTGACCCAGCCTGCCCACCACTTCGATGCGTATGCCACTGCAGCGGCAGCAGCAGGGGCCCCCATTCCGGACGACCGCAAGATCGACGGGGTCGACCTCGTCCCATTCACGAATGGCCAGGCACGGCATATGGGTCGAGAGGCCACCCACGAGCGCTTGTTCTGGCGAAGTGGGGCTTCACAGACGGCCCTCGTAGACGGGTGGAAACTCAATGTCAGCAAACCGGGTGAGGGACACGCGACAGGGAAGTGGCTGTTCAACTTACGAAACGATCCGACCGAGCAGAACAACCTGGCGCCTACCCGCCCTCTAAAACTGGCGGAACTGGAGGCCGCCCTGGCTGCACATAATGCTGAGCAGGCGCCATCGATGTGGCCCAGCGCCATGTCATTCGCCGTGACTATCGACAAGGACGGGAGCGTCGCCGAATCTCCGGACGATGAGTACATCTATTGGTCGAACTGATCGCGAGATTGCTGCGCCCCGGAGAAATCACGAGAACAACCGTATATTCTGATCGCCCGTCACGGGATCCCCTAGGGATTTAACATAATGCCCAGGCTCGGACGTTGTGCCGGAACCCAGCTTGAATGTCCTATACCCCACAATCACCCTAACCATCGATGGGGTAATGACAAATTTTCTGCGTGTGGGTCTCAATGCCGTCAATGAACGTAAAGATCATTTCTTCGCCACTCAGCCTGCGAGTAACCGTGTCAAACAAATCAAAGAGTCTGAAGACCATCACTCCATCATCATCAAAGTGAATCGCGGTGCTGAAGTTGTTGCAAGCTGGACCAATGTCTCTTGCTCCATTTCTTAGTGTTCCATCTACGCGAAAATCATGGATCGTTCCGTATGCCGTCACCACCACCCGATTCCCGCATTGCTCTATACGTTCCAAATGACCGACACGCCCTGATATACCCAGCCAGAGCCCCCTCATGTCGACCACTCCTTTCGCTAACGGCTCAGTGCAATTGGCTAGAATTGGCATAGGCGTCCGTGAAAGACCACATCCTGGGGTGTATGCCTTGGGAATCTCATCAGCTGATTTTCCGGAACCGTCAAGCTCAGGCAAATTGCAATAATTGACCGTTTTTCCGTCCTGGAGAAAAATCTCCGGATCAGTCGTATCCAGAGGTCTTGGCGCGGCAAAGGCATACACCAGCAGACAAACGATCAAAACGAATAGCAACCCGCCAAGTGACAGCACCACACGTAATATCATGTTTGACTCCGGCCTCTACTCTTGACTACAAGCTGGTGGCAATGCCGATCGCTTCCGTGAACAGTGTGCCTGTCAGGCCTCGCCCAGCAGGCGTCGGTAGAGGCGATTCATCCCGCCGATCCAGCGGTCGTAGTCGTTCGTCTTGCGGCGCATATATTCGAGCACCTCGGGATGCGTAAGAATGATGAATCGCTCTTCTGCGAGAGCTTCTACCACGATCTCGGCAAGCTCTTCGGGCTCCATCATTCCGTCCCCTGCGGCCGCGCTGGTGGCGAGGGTTCCCGCCTTCTCGCCCGGGGGAGGGGCGGTCATCGCCGTCCTGATGGCCTGGGGACAGAGCATCGAGACGCCGATTCCCTGGTGCTTGTAGGTCATGGCCACCCACTCGCCAAAACCGACCGCTGCATGCTTGCTCGTGCCGTAAGCGGCGCCGCCCAATTGGTTCAGCAGGCCGGCTGCCGAGGAAGTATTCATCAGGTAACCCCCGCCTCGTTCGATCATGCGTGGTACCAAGTGGCGGGCCGCGTAGACATGTGACATGACGTTCACATCCCAGCTGATTTGCCACTCCTCGTTTGGTGATGCGAGGTCCATTCCGGCGCCGATACCCGCGTTGGAACAGAAAAGGTCGATCGGTCCGAAACGGGACTCGGTGTCTTCGATCAACTGCTCCACCGCGGCCTCGTCCGATACGTCGCAGCGCATCGCGGCCCCGCCCACGGATCTGGCTGTCTCCTTCGCACCGGCTTCGTTTATGTCAGCGGCAACGAGTTGACGTGCACCTTCGGCGTGAAAGCGATGGACGAGCGCACGGCCGATCCCGCTTGCCGCCCCCGTGACTACGATACATTTGTCTTGGATTTTCATGGCTGGAGGATAGTCCGTTTAAGCTGTCTTCTGGCACAACGTCCGAGCCTGGACGTTATGCTAAATCCCTATGGTATGGGGAGCCCTGTGGCGGGATCGATCAACTCGTGAATGCTCTTGACTATTCTGTCCGGGACGACCTCACTTTCCCTGGGGAGTCCCCGTCCCAGGTAATCGTTCCAGATCGCATAAAAACCTAAACGCTGAGGGACGCGTACTTCCCACTCGAGGTTGTCACCAACGATCCAGGACTCCCTCTCGGACACTCCGAGTTCGCGGGTGAGATGCAGGTAGACGTCGGGATTCGGCTTCCCCTTCCCGAATTCGCCCTCGATCAATATGCAATCGAAGAAGCGGTCGAGTTGGTAGCTTTCGATCTTCCTTCTCTGGGTATCGGTCCCGCCGTTCGTGAGCAATGCCGTCTTGATCGGAGATTTCTTGAAGTATTCGAGTGTTTCAAGGGCGCCTTCGAAGGGAACCACCTCGGACTCGCGGCGCTCGTGATAGTGATTTGCCAGCTCGTTGGCGGCCTGATCATTGGGGCTCCCCAAGCTCCGAGCCGCCTCGCGAACGAATTGCTGGCGGGCCGCCCTCATATCCAAGCGTCCACGCCGATGCCGCTCCGGATCTCTCCAGAAGCGCTCCGAGATCGACTGAATCTCGTTGAAGAGATCCCGCGGCGCGAGCCCATCGAAATGGTGGCAATGCTCTTCGACGCAAGCACGCCATAGCTTCCGATAGTCACCACCTTCGTAGCGAAGAATAGTATCATCGAGATCGAAGAGAATGGCTGAAGGGCGCATGGCTACTCGGCTCATGGTGAATCAGTCGGAGCACTTCCGCAATCAGAGCCGAAGAGGTGCCGCAGCTGCAGTGCCGAGAGCCGCGCCTCCATGGCCAGTCGGCTCAAGGCCTCATCCCGCAATCCCCGCAGAATTCGAATAGGAGATAGGACATTCCCGTCACGGGATCCCCTAGGGATTTAACATAACGCCCAGGCTCGGCCGTTGTGCCAGAAGGCAGCTTGAATGTCCTATCCCCTGACAACCGACCAGCGCTCCGGCGAGACCGAACAACAACGAAACAACTCGTAGATTGATCGAGTGCCTCACGTGCACCATTCGCATTCCCTTAGGCTCTAGTTTTCGCGTTTCCTTAGATCCCGCTACTCGGTGCAGGAGCCAGTGCGGACTGCGCGGGCGTCCGCTGATACTGAAAGAATGTCGGCTTATGGTGACTTCCTTGTTACGAATTTTTTCGGCCGATTCACAAGCGGTCGAGAATTCAAGTGATATCGGCTTTCTCCTTCGCTGCGTGGACGGCCCCCCAGCACTATGAAGCCATGGCGTGCTCCGCAAGCACACTAACTTGTTACGAAAGCCGGGGAAAACGATCCGCTTTGGTGTGAGCCTCAAAGATGTGGGGCCGGATTTCGACGCGGGCCGCTGCAACCTCAAGAACGATTTGCTCGATTCATCGATGAAGTGCAATATCCTCGACGCGATGGTGCTGAAGCGAGTTTTGGAGACTACAGCCACTCTGCCCAGCGTGCCGCCCTGCGCCGCCGCCAACCCGCCGCTCCCCTGATCGGGGCCCGGGGACGCGCGCGGGCGATCCGCCTGCAAGCACCTCGACGCTTGACCGCGACGCCGAGAGGGCGCCACCGGGGACGCGAATCGCCCTACACCGAATGGGTTAAGCTTGGCCGCATTCGTTTTGAAGTGATTTCCGAGCGAGAGGCCGGGGGAAAGTGTCGAGAGCAGAGATGGGTGTCTTTGGCGGGCGGGCGCGGAGCGGCGTTTCGCTGGGCTTGATGGCGCTGCTGGCCGCCGCCGTCTGGTTTCACCGCGTCGAGTTTGACGCACCCAGCGCGCACCACACGCTGATCCAGTCCGACACCTACCGGTATTTTCTTCCGGTCGCCGATTTCATCCACGACGAAGTGAGTGCTGGAAGACTCCCGCTCTGGAACCCCTACCAGATGGCGGGGCAGCCCTTCATGGCCCTGCCCGTCACCGGCGCCCTCTACCCCTTGAACCTCGCCCTGCTGGGAATCTTCGAGGCCAACACGGGCCTGGGCGTACACGCCGTGCTGCACTTTTTTCTTGCGGGCGTGTTTACAGGCTTGCTGGCCGGGAGGCTCGGCCTGGGCGCCGCCGGCCGCAGTGCGGCCGCCGTGGCCTACATGCTTTCCGGACCCATGCTCTGGGGCCTCTACATCCCGGTCCACTTCTCCACCCAGGCCTGGCTTCCCGCCCTCATCTGGGCCCTGCACGGCCTGCTCGTCGAGGCCAAGCTGAGGTGGGCAATGGCTCTGGCGGGGTTCGCAACACTCGCCTTCTACGGCGGCTACCCCCAACTCTTCCTCTACTCGGCCCAGTTCTGCTTGATCTTCTCTGCGTGCGGTTTCTTTCTTTTGACGCCTCGCAACTCGCGGCTGCGGGTCGCCGGACTGGGTATCCTGGCGGGCGGTCTGGCGCTGGGTTGGATGATGCCGCTGCTGCTCCCTCAACTCGAGTTCACCCGGGAGGCATCGCGCAGCCTCGACGGTCTTTCCCTCGAAGAGGCCAGCTACCCTTTCATTGGGCCCCTGGCACTGATTGACGGCATGACCCGGAATCTGACGGACGCGGCGCTCGGCTCCCCGAGTGGGCCGGGCCAGGGAGTTATTGCCTTGCCCGCCCTCTTCATGGTCTTCGCCCTATGCGGACTGCTGGCCCGCGGACTGCGGGGCTATTGGGTGTTCTTCATGCTTTCGGGGCTCGGTATCGGGTTCCTGATGCTCGGTCCCCATACCCCTGTTTTCGAAGCCTACTACGGCTTGCCCCTCACGCCCCTCTTCCGAGGCCCGATCCGCATGTCGTTCCTGTACCTGTTTTGCGGCGCCATGGTGGTGGGCATCGGGGTCGAGGGACTGACGTATTTCATCGGCGAAAAACGCGGGGCCCACCGCTGGGCCACGGCGACCGGGCTCGCCCTGGTGCTCTTCGTTGCCGGTGATTCCTACCTCCGCACCCGCTTGACCGCCGCCCGTCCGTCAAGCTACGAAAACATCCGGGGTGCGCCCACGAAACTCATTGAATTTCTTCGCGACAATCCGCGTCGCCCGCGCATCTACTTCGAAATCCATCGACCCTACACTCCGCACCTGCTGCTGAAAGCCGGAACGATGAATCAATTTTTCGTGGCCGGCGACTACGAACCGAGTCTGCATCGCACGTATCTCGACTATTTCGACTGGTCCGGTGAGCATCCCTGGCATGGTCGCTCGTCCGTACTCCACGCCGACCGGCCGGCTGCGGCATACATCGATCCGCGACGACTCGACCTGATGAGTGTCCGCTTTTACGCGGCTCTCGAACCCCCTTGGCCGAATCAACCGTCGGAACTCGCACAGTTGCTCGGCCCCCCGGGCGCGCGCATGGGGGGCGTGAACGTCTACGAGCGGCGATCCGCTTTGCCCCGGGCCTATACGGTGGAGCGCGTCCAGGTTGCCCCCGACCAGAAATCGGCAATCGAGCTGGTGAGGAGCCCGGACTTCGTCCCCATGCAGATGGCCGTGGTCTCGGGCGCGGTGGAAAGTCTTCCCGGCGCCCTGCTCGAAAATTCGCGTGCGGCGAAAATCGAAAATCGAATCGCCCTCGTGCGCCGGAGCCCCATCGTGAATGCCTCGAGCCAGGAAATGGTCGTCGATGCCAGCTGCCACAAACCCTGCCTGGCGGTTCTCACGGATCTCGACTATCCGGGTTGGCGGGCCGAGGTCGACGGCGAAGCGACCCCCATTGTTCGAGTCAACGGGATGTTTCGCGGCGTTCCCCTCGAGCCCGGAGAACATCGCGTGGTCTATCGCTTTGAGCCCGACAGTTTGCGGTGGGGGCTCTGGATCGCGCTCTTCTCTAGCATCGTGGCCGCTCTCGTTGCGCTCGCCAAACGCAGATGCGGCAGAGGCGAGCTCGGCGGCTAGCCGGGTGTGCGGTCAGCCACCGCCCTCGCGGCGGGCGATCGCTACCAACGACACCCCAACGGGAAGGTCGAAGCGCGCCAGAAGCAAGGCCTCGAAGTCGTAGAGCCGGGACAAAAGGGCGTTCAGCCACTTCGGGAGTCCCCAGAAATCGGTCTCTGGTGCCCATCGCCCGAGCCCCAACCGGTACGAGAGAATCCGCCAGACCGCCGCCACCGGAAAAAGCAGGCCGTTGGTGTAGGTCCTTCGTTCGAGAATCAGCCCCGACGAACGAATTACGCTTTCGAGTTGCCCCGCCGAGTATCTCCGGCGATGCTCGAAGGTTTCGTCGTGCTGGCTCCACAGCCATTGAAAGGCCGGCACGGCGATCACGATGCGACCACCGGGTGCGGCGAGTCGGGCCACTTCGCGCAGGAAGCCAACGTCGTCATCGAGATGCTCGATCACGTCGAGCAGGAGCACCGTATCGAAGCAGCCTTCGGGAAAGGGAAGGTGATTCAAGTCGCTGCGCACCAAGGTGTCGAAGCCGCGGCGCCGGCAGATCTTCAGCGCCAGCTTTGACCGATCCGTGCCCACGCAGGGGCGCCGGGACATCCAGCTGCGAAGCACCCCGCCCGTCCCGCAGCCCAGATCGAGCAGCCGGCCCCGGCCGGGGTCCCGAAGCAGCAGAGCATTCAAAATCTTGCGTTTGCCCGCAAACCACCAGTGATCTTCCTCAATCCGGTCCAATAATTCGAACTCGCGGTCGTTCACCCTTCACTCCCCCCGACGTTCGCCGACGAATCGGCACCAAGCACGAGAAAGGGAAGCACGGGATCCAGGAGCCGAAGCTTCTCGATTCCCTCCTCGAGGCGCCCCGCGAAGGCAAAGCGGTTGATGATCTGGGGCGGAAAGAATCCGAAGCGCCGGGTTGGACGAGGCTTCAGCCCAGCCGCCAAACACGCTCGCTCCACTCCGCGATGGCCGAGGGCAAACATGCCCTTCTCCTCGGCCCAGGTCATGTCTTCGCAGAACGCGACCTGGGCGAGAAAAAGCGGGTTGCGGCGATTGGGCTCGACGAACGCCATCCGACCCGGGCGGCCCAGACAGGGCGCCAATCGCGTGATCGCTTCCCGGTAATCCGGCAGGTGATGAAGAATGAAGAAGCCCACGATGAAATCGAAAGGTCCATCGAGGAACCCCGGCTCGAGCTGCTGCAGATCGGCGCAAACCGGCCTGCAGCGATCGGCCGAGATCCCTCGCTCGTCTCGGGCTTCTGCGAGCCGGGCTAGCGCCTCTTC
Organism: Myxococcales bacterium; assembly: GCA_012959865.1. GTDB lineage: Bacteria > Myxococcota_A > UBA9160 > UBA9160 > UBA4427 > JAZXM01. The sequence continues at coordinate 29,381 of DUCH01000130.1, forward strand.
GGAGAGATCGAGGGCCACCACCGATTTGCAATGCCCGAGCAGTTCGAACGTAAAGCGCCCAAAGCCCGCGCCCACCTCGAGCACCCTCGCCTGGGCATCGAGCCCGATCTCGGCGGCGAGCCGCGCAACCAGCCGTGCGGAATACGCGTCGGCGAACCGGGGCTGAAGATGGCCGTGGGGGCGCGACGCGTAGAACTCGCGCTGGAGATCCACGGGATCCCGGGCCATCACTCCCGACCCCCATCCGGGTCGGGAACCGGGGTCGACCACAACTCGGCATACTCGCCCAAGGGATGCGGGGCACGATAGCGCCCGAGCAGCGCGTAAGCGCGGATGCGAAGAAGGCCCAGAAAAGCCATCACCCCATCGCGCAGCATCCTGACCTTCGTCCCCGCGCGATCTTCCCAATAAACCGGCACCTCGGCCAATCTGCGCCGATGACTTTGGGCGAGAAAAAGGATCTCCGCGTCGAAGCTCCAATCGTGAACCCTCGAAAGACCAAAAAGCTCTCTCCCCGCCCCGCCCTCGAATGCCTTGAAGCCGCATGTCACATCCGAGACTTCGATCAGGAGACGGCGCACGAGCAAGGTAAAGCCCTTTCCCATCAGCTCACGAAATTTCGGCTGGTGAACGGCGATCATCGCATCCGCGTTCTTGCGCGTACCGATCACCACCTCGAAACCCTCATCCAACTTCGCGAGCAGCCGCTCGGATTCTTCGATGGGCGTCGAAAGATCGGAATCGGTAAACAGGATTCGCGCGCCCCGGGCGGCGGCAAAGCCCACCTTCAGCGCATAGCCCTTGCCGCGATTCGTCGCGTAGCCCACGTAGCGAACGGGGGTCGTCAAGCCCTTGGAAGCTTCACGCGCCACTTCTGAAGTCTTGTCCCGGCTGCCATCGTCGACGATCAGGATCTCGCTTGAATAGGGGCGAGCGACCAGATAGGTGTCCATTGTCCGAAGTGATTCGGTGATTCGGAGGGCTTCGTTGTAGGCGGGAACCACGACGGTCAAATCGGGTCGATCTTCAGCTCCCGGAGACGGGGCGCCCTGTTCTTTTATCGAGCTCATGCTTAATCACTCCCGAAACGGGCCAATTCTCCTGCCTTTGAAGTCCAATTGTCAGTAGTCTACTTAGCGGTGGTGGCGGATAGGAATTTCAAAGGCCGATTCTACACCCTGGGCCATGTAGGGTATAGGTTAAAGAGGGGACACAGGGGTTCTCGATGCCAGGCTGGCGTCCGTCGGCGGCAGCTGTGCTACGGGCGCGAAGTTATCGGGATAGAGATCGCTCACCCGGTGCGCCAGTTCGTTGCAGTGCTCCGTCCATAACTTTGACGTGTGGCGGTTGCCCCGCGACGGGACTCCTCCTAGGGATTTAACATAACGCCCAGACTCGGACGTTGTGCCAGAAGGCAGCTTGAATGTCCTCTGCCTATCCCCCGAACCCGGGGTAACGATCGAAGCGGCGCGCGGCGGCCGGCGCCATCGCCTGCGAGACTGGAACCCGGACGGCTACCGAGATCTGGGGGTTCGGTTGGATCCGGGGCATGGGGCAAATCCGGTCGGCGTTGGCGAGGTCTGCATGAGCGCGCGGCTTCGCGAGGGCGGCCGGATTCAGGGCTGCGAATCAATGGACGCCCGGGGGGCGGCGGGTTAGGGTGCGGCCGAGGTCGGACGCGCTCGAGCCGAACGGCGAGGCCGACGGTTGGCAACGCGGCCGACGGGCTCAGCGGCGCGAGGAGATCGATCGGTCGCCGCCCTCGGAATTTGCTGAATAGGGGGGGGCCTCGTCCGAAAGGCTCTCGAGAAAGGCCACCAAGTCGCCGCGCTCACGGGCACTGAGTTCGAAGGCTTTGAGCTCGGCGCTCTGGAAGGGGTTGCGGGCGGCGCGCTCGCCCGCTGGGCCGCGGTTGCGCCCACCGGATGCGTAGTGGAGCACGACTTCGTCCAGGGTCGGGATGCTGCCGTCGTGCATGTAGGGCGCGGTGCGCGCCACGTTGCGCAGGGTAGGAACCCGGAAGCGGCCCATGTCGCCGGGGCGGCGTGTGTGTTCGAAGACGCCGGTGCCGCCTTCGGGATAGCGCCCCTCGCCGTCGAGGTTGTAGAGGCCGGTATTGTGGAAGCGCGGCTCCGCTGCGATTCCGACGTAGACGGCGGGGCTCATGAAGAGCGGGGCGGGGTGGCAGCCCGCGCAGCCCGCCCGGTCGGAGAAGAAGATCTCCATACCCCGGCGTGCCGACGCGCTCATCGCCTCTTTCTCGTCGTAGAAGACATAGCGGTCGTAGGCGGAGTTCGCCGAGATGAGCGTGCGCTGATAGGCGGCGAGCGCTCGGCGTACGTGAAGGACGGAGAATCTCTTCTCGATCTCGGGAAAGGCCTGCTGGAAGGCGGCGCGCATTCCGGCGTCGTTTTCGAGTTCTTGCATGACCTCCCCCGCGCGCCCGAGGAGACCCAGTTCGACCGGTCCCCGCCGAAAAAGGGGAATCTCCGCCTGGGCTTCGAGATCGCGGATTTCGGGATTCGCCCAGCCGAAGCTGGCGTTGTACCCGACGTTTACCAGGGGCATCGTTCCCCGTGGATGGATTTCGCCCGTGGCCCCCAGCGCCCGGGCACGTCCATCGGTAAACGCCCGAGCGGGATCGTGGCAGGAGGCGCACGCGTAGGCGCCGGTGACCGACAGGCGCGGGTCGAAGAAGAGGCGTCGGCCCAGTTCGACCTTCGCCTTCGTCATGGGATTTTCGGCGGGGACCTGGGGGACGGGAAAGCCGGGCGGCAGATCCCAAGCCCAGTCTTCCGCAGCCGACGCCCCAAGGATGGCGAGCAGCCCGGCGACGATCAGCGCCAGGCGCGTCGCCGCCGGGTGGCGGCTACCAGGTGCGCGGGGCTTCGCCGTTGAGGAGAGCCGCAGTCTGATCGGCAATCTTGGATCTCTCTTCCACCCAGGTCCCGAAGACCTTCAGCTTCTCGGCGGGAACCGGGCTGTCGGGCTTCTTTTCTTCGAGGGTCAGCCAGGTTTTCATCTTACGTAGCAACAGGTCAGCGAGTTGGCGCTCGGCGCCAAAGAGATCCATGTAGGCCCTCTGGGCTTCGGAAAGTCGGCCCAGATGCATGTAGGCCTCTCCGCGGTATTCAATGGCGTGGGGGAAGTCGGGCTCGAGTTTGAGCGCTTTGTCGTAGGCCTCGAGGGCATCGTCGTAGTTGCCCAGCATGCGCTGGGCGAAGCCGATCTCGTTGTAGGCCTGGTGAAATTTGCGGTTCTTGCGCACCGCTTTCTTGAAATAGCGTAGGGCGCGTTCGAACTGGTCGTTGGCCTCGCGAAAGGCTTCCATTTTCTCCTCGGAGTCATCGATTTCCGAGGCCCCTCGCAGCAGATCGATGCCGCGGTTGCGAAGCTTCTCGCCCTTCCGGTAGAACTCGACGGCTTGCCCTTGGCGCCCCCCGCCTACCTCGGAGCCCCCGCCGCCGCCCATGGGCCCCCCGCCACCTCCGGCGGCGCGGCCGGGCCCAGGGCGCAGCAGGAGTAGGCTGGCAACGAGCATGACAACCGCCGCGGCCTCAAGACCGCGGCGAAGGTTTCTCGCGTCTGGCATCGCGAACCCTCCTTTATATGTAGCGGGTGGCTGCCAGTCTAGGAGGAACCGGGCGAAATTTCGATGCGGACGGATCGCAGGGTTCCCCCGCCGGTTCTGACGCCCAGGGGGCCGTGACACAACCGAATACTCGAGCGTCCCCGTGGCCCATGGCGGGGTCGAGTTCGTGGCGCCCTGGCACCGTGCGCCGACAACCCAAGGCATGCGGGGGGGGGGATGGGGTCATCGGTTGGGGACCGAACCACCACTTCGACGCCCGAGCCCTGGCTGGGGGCGCGCGGCGGCTCAATTCAGCCGCTCCCGGTTGCTTTGAACCGGTCGCGAACTCCGCCCGGCTTGGCCGCCTTTCCTCGATTTTCTTCAAGTCCTTAATTCCTCTTCGTGTTTTGAAGAAAAAACAATCCTCCAAAATTAGGCACAAAAGCTGCATTTGCCAGGCACTGATCCGGCAACAGGAAAAACAGGGCGACCCGTCAGGGAGCAGCCCACACGACACGAAGCCACGACAAACCCGCCCACGGAGCCAACCCTT
>DUCH01000131.1 GCA_012959865.1 Myxococcales bacterium
TTTTTTGCGGTGGAGGTCTACGGGCTTTCAGAGGTCGAAGCGGCTCAGATTAGTGCTGCTCTCACCTGGGTCCGTCCGGTTGCCGCCTTGGGTGCTGGTTTTTTGGGGGATCGAATTCTCTCGTCTCGCGCGTCGGGGATTTGTTTTATTTTTCTTGCCGCTGCGTATCTTGTCTCAGGGACGGATGAGTTTAGCCTGCTGGGCGTACAGATTTTCATTTTGAACATCGTTGTTTCGAGTGCGGCGGCTTTTGGTCTTCGGGGAATCTATTTCGCACTGTTAGAAGAAGGGCAGGTCCCCGCTGCCGTAACGGGAAGCGCTGTAGGGGTCGTTTCGGTGTTGGGGTACTCGCCGGATGTTTTTTTTGGGGTCGCGATCGGGTGGTTGTTGGACAGCTATCCGGGGGCTTCAGGTTATCAATACTTCTCTTGGGTGATGCTCGGTTTTTCGATTCTGGGCATGATGGCAAGTTTTCTCTTTGCCAGAACGACGAATCGCGCGCAAAGGTCACGCGCTTGTCTATCTTAGAAGCGGCCCGCTTCTCGTCCACGGAGTCGTGCTAAGGTTTTGTCCGTTTGGCGGATGTGACCGCTGATTCTCTCGAATCTGGGCGAAATTGTTGTAGAGATTCCGTTACATCCAATGGCGGTTCGGAGTCTGGGGTTGAATTCAAAGAGTGAGATGAGTTTGGGTGCTTCCCAAGAGGGCAGAGAGCGGGCCGAACAGTTGGCTGAGCGATTCCGCTCGATTCGGGCGACGACATGCTCGCTGGCGAATGTGCTCTCGGCGGAAGATTGTGCGGCCCAGTCGATGCCGGATGCGAGTCCAACTAAATGGCATATGGCTCACACTACCTGGTTCTTTGAGACGTTCATTCTTGCGGCCGATAACCCAGGATTTTCGCCATTTGCCCCGTCTTTCAGCACTGTCTTCAACTCCTATTACAACTCTGTGGGCGAACAATACCCTCGCCCGCAGCGCGGACTGCTCACCCGACCGGGTCTAGCCACAGTGCTCGAGTATCGAGGTGCTGTAGACGAAGCGATTCTCAAAGGACTGGAAGCCTGCTCCTATTCAGTGGAACTTCTAGGCATCGTTGAACTTGGGCTCAACCACGAGCAACAGCATCAAGAACTGATCCTGACGGATGTTCTCCACCTTCTTTCAATGAATCCCGCGTATCCCGCCTATCGAAGTGACCTGCCGAAGGCAGACCCGTGCGAGTTGGCAGCCATTCGATGGCACCGAGGGGCCGAAGGAATTCACAGCCTGGGACACTCTGGCGCAGGCTTTGGCTTCGACAATGAGGGGCCGCGACACAAAGTCCTTTTGAACCCCCATGAGATCGGGTCGCGCCTTGTGAGCAACGGAGAGTTTCTGGCTTTCATCGAGGACGGTGGGTACAAACGACCAGAATTTTGGTTGGCCGAAGGCTGGGCTCTGAGCGAGTCGGAGCGCTGGGAGGCTCCGCTCTACTGGGTTTCGGGGGAGAATGGCTGGCAGAACTTCAGCTTGTCGGGGCTGGACGGCCTGGTTCTGAGTGAACCCGTCGCTCATGTCAGTTATTTCGAGGCGGATGCCTTCGCACGTTGGGCGGATGCTCGACTGCCACTTGAGGGCGAGTGGGAGATGGCTGCGAGCAGCCCACAATCCGAAGACAACCTGCTCGAATCCGGACGCTTTCGCCCCCAAGCGGCTGCGTGCAGCGGGGCCGAACACCCCAGTCAGTTGTTCGGAGACGTGTGGGAGTGGACGAGTTCCCCGTACCAAGCGTACCCCGGTTATCGGTCGGGGCCGGGCGCTCTGGGAGAATACAATGGGAAATTCATGTCGAACCAATATGTGCTTAGAGGGGGGTCGTGTGTGACACCGCGTCAGCATATACGGTCCACCTATCGAAATTTCTTTCCAGCCCATGCCCGGTGGCAATGGAGTGGGCTGAGGTTGGCCCGCGATGTGTGAGGTTTGGCGTGCGTGAATCAGGTGGTTTTCTTGACGATGTTCTTGTTGGTCTTCGGGGCGAACAAAAAACGCTGCCATGTAAATATCTCTACGACGAGAGAGGGTCTCAGCTCTTCGAGGATATTTGCGAACTGACCGAGTATTATCCGACTCGAACCGAGTTCGGCATCATGAACACATTCGTTGAGGATATGGCCAGACATCTCGGCGAGTCGGTGCTGTTGATCGAGTACGGAAGCGGGAACAGTCGCAAGACACGACTTCTCCTTGACGCGATGAGGGCGCCCGTGGGCTATGTGCCCATTGATATCTCCCGCGAAATTCTTAAGGAGTCCGCCAGTGCGATAGAGAAGCGATTCCCGGGGCTTGAGGTTTTTCCCATTTGCGCCGATTACTTGATGCCTGTGAGTATTCCCGAGCCGGGTGTGCTCGTTGCACGACGCATTGTGTATTTCCCTGGCTCGACGATTGGGAACTTCAAGCCCGATGAAGCGCTCGAGTTCTTGAAACGGGTGGCGAGTCAGGTCGGCGAAGGCGGTGGTATTCTCATCGGTGTCGATTTGAAAAAAGAGTCCGGCGTGCTGAAGCGGGCCTATGACGACCGAAAAGGAGTCACGGCAGCATTCAATCGCAATCTTCTTGCGAGAATCAATCGAGAGTTGGCCGGCGACTTTCCTGAAGACAAGTTTCGGCACGAGGCTTTATGGAACAAAGAGCAAGGTCGGATCGAGATGCATCTGATCTGTGAAGAAGCCTGTCGGGTGACACTCGGGCCGGAATCGATTGTTTTCTACGCCGGTGAGTCCATCGTGACGGAGTACGCGTACAAATACGAGGTGGAGGAGTTTCAGTCCCTTGCCTCGAAGGCGGGTTTTACGCCGCAAGCTCTCTGGACAGACCCCGGGGAAATGTTCAGCGTGCACTACTTGGATGTGACGCTGTCCGCTGGCTAAATTTGGGGCTGGCTCGACTTGGGTGCTCCGGGCGCTGAATCCCACAGAATTCCGTCACAGGATGCCATCGGCGACAATTCTCGCGAAACTGAGTTATGTCCTTTTCGAGGACTCAGTGGATCTGGCACCGGCCGACGCCCTTAGTTTGGCTCGATGCCGTCGCCTGGTGGCAGGAATAGCAATCGCGGATCGCTGCCCCCTTTAGGGAAGGAGATTCCTGGATATCGGCTGTAGCGACGGGAGATGGGCTCTTTGGGCGAAGTCGCAGGGAGCTGCTTACGTTGTCGGTCTTGAGTCCTCTGCGGGCGGGAGTACTACCGGGGCTCCGTTGAGGTTTTCCCAAGCGATCGAAGCCCTGGGCGGATCCCTTCCCCTATCGACATCTCACTGGGGAGCGGACCGGATAGGCAGCGAAATTCCTATCCACTGCGGGAGTCCGGTGAGGGATGAAGTGCCATCGTTTGGGATGCCGCAGTAGGGCGGGCAGGGCCCAAACCCGGCGGCTAGCGGGTTTCGGTCTGGGTGCGGACTTCGCTGCGAAGTGTGTCCATGAACGGGGTGTCGGCACCCAGGGCCTCGAGTTCGGAGAGCGCGGCGGCCAGGATTTCCCCGGTGCGCCGTCGCACGTAGGCTGGGCCCTGCTCTCCGGCGTGGGTGTCGAAGAGGACTTCGTTTCCCGCTGGATCCCGGGTGGCCCAGCAGGCGCCGTCCGCCGTGGCGTCGTACTTCTCGGCCGTATAGTGCTCGGCCTCGCCCTCTAGGTCGGGAAAGGCCTGCTTCATGTGCGCCTGGATCGCGAAGGCGTCGCCCCCGCGAAAGTTGATCAGAGGGCTGTCGAGGAAACTCATCAGGGCGAGGTGGAACGAACCGTGCTGGAGGACGGCCCGTTGGCCGGGAACCTCATCGACCACCCGAAAGCCCAACTGGACGTAGAAGTCCTTTGCGCGATCGAGATCGGGAGCGCGCAAGCAAACGGAGGCTGAACCGGGTTCGATCATCGCAGACGTCTCCTATGCATTCAAAGTGGGGGCAACCAAAGCGGGGCAACCAAAGCAGGGACCACCCGGCCCGAGCGCCGGGTTCATCGCTGCCCATCCCATGAACGATACGGTCGCGTGCTCACGGCGCGGCACCCGCGTGCCGTACTCGCCATGGCTTCTTCTTGCATTGGTGAATTTTATCGCGCTTTTCTGTCGCGCTTTTCTATCGCGCGACTCAATGCAACTCGCGGGATTTCGCTCATCCTCGGTGGTGTGAGCGTAGGTCATTCCAGCTGGGCTCGGGCACAACGTCTCGGCATGGGGGTTATGTCAAGTCCCTATTGGGAGGCCCGTCGCGGGCGGCCTGGCTTTGAACTTTGAATCCGCCCGTCCTATCATGATTCATTCCGTCCAGCTTCGTAGTCAACGAGCCCAAGAGAGGAAGAGCCATGCCCGCAAAAATCCCTGCCACCGGACTACAACTGCATTCCACCGTCAAGGCCAGCGGTGCCCTGGAACTCTCACTTGCCGAAGTCGAGATTCCCGAGCTTGGAGAGAACGAGGTATTGGTTCGCGTGGGTGCAGCACCCATCAACCCGTCCGATATGGGGCTGATGTTCGGCTCGGCCGACATGGCCACCGCCCGGCAGGGCGGCACTGCCGAGCGCCCCACCATCACGGCTGAGATCCCGGAGCACCTGATGCAGACCGTGGCGGCCCGGTTGGATCAACCCATGCCCTGCGGCAACGAAGGGGCGGGTACCGTCGTGGGGGCCGGCTCGTCGGGCGCGGCCCAAACCCTGTTGGGGCGCACCGTCGCCCTCTTCGGCGGTCCGACCTATGCCGAGTACCGATCCGTGCCCGTCGGCTTCTGTCTCCCCCTGCCAGAAGGGACGACAGCCGAGCAGGGCGCTTCGTGCTTCGTCAACCCGCTGACCGCGCTTGGGATGACCGAGACTATGAAACTCGAGGGGCATACGGCGCTGGTCCACACGGCCGCGGCCTCGAACCTTGGACAGATGCTCGTGAAGCTTTGCGCCGCCGACGGGATTCCCTTGGTGAACATCGTTCGTAAGCCCGAGCAGGTAGAGATTCTGCGGGGCCTGGGCGCGAAGCACGTGGTGGACTCCAGCGATGAAAATTTCCGGAGCGACCTAGTGGATGCCCTGGCGGAGACCGGGGCCACCCTGGCATTCGATGCCACGGGTGGCGGGAAGCTGGCCAGCCGGATTTTGACTGCCATGGAGTCGGCGCTCAGCCGTGGGGCCGTCTTCAGTCGCTACGGCTCGGATACCCACAAGCAGGTCTACCTCTATGGCGGGCTCGAGCGAACACCCACCACCCTCGATCGAAACTTCGGCATGGCGTGGAGCATCGGGGGCTGGCTGCTGCCGCCCTTTCTTCAGCGGATCGGCCCCGAGGCGGGCCAGCGTCTGCGCGAGCGGGTGGCCAGCAAGATCACGACAATCTTCGCGAGCCACTACACGAGCCGAGTTTCCCTGGCGGGTGCCCTCGAACTTGAGAACGTGGTCTCCTACGGGCGCCAGGCCACGGGGGAGAAGACCCTGGTCACCCCGTGACGGGTCTCCCGATAGGAACTTGGCATAACGCCCATACCTGGACGTTATGCCAGAACCCACCTTGAATGCCTGTCTCCTTCATGATCATCATTCAACCGAATTATGCGGGCTGAACGCTCGTTGCCTCGGGGCCCTTCTGACCCTGGCCGGCTTCGTACGTGACAGCCTGGCCGTCACTGAGAGACTTGAAGCCTTCTCCGAGAATATTTGAGTGATGAACGAAAAGGTCTTTCGAACCATCCTCAGGAGTGATGAA
>DUCH01000132.1 GCA_012959865.1 Myxococcales bacterium
TCGGCGAGAGTGGGGTGAATTCCTATGGTCTCGTCGAATTGCGCTTTGCTGAGCCCGGCCCGCACCGCCACAGCGAAACCCTGAACGATCTCACCCGCCTCGTGGCCCGCCATATGAAGCCCCACAACACGATCGCTAGCGCGATCCACCACAAGCTTCATCAAACAGCGCGTCGGCGACGATGTCAGGGTCTGTTTGAGCGCTCGAAACGTCGAGCGATAGACATCAATTCTCCCATAGCGCGCCCGAGCCTCGCTCTCGGTGAGGCCAACCGTACCCAGAGGAGGTTGGCTGAAAACCGCAGCGGGAACCGATTCGTGAACGGGCGTCATGGCACGGTCGTTGAAGAGAGTATTGACGAGGCAAATGGCTTCGTGGATGGCTACGGGGGTCAGGTTGATGCGGTCCGTCACGTCTCCGATGGCGTGGATGCTCGGCACCGAAGTCTTCGAATACTCGTCCACCATCACTGCGCCGCTGGGCGCGCGTTTCACACCGACCTCTTCGAGCCCGAGTCCCTCGGAGTTTGGATGCCGACCCGTGGCGCAGAGCACTTGGTTGGCCTCGATCTGCCCGCCGTCGTTGAGGGTGGTGCGGATACTGCCCGTCCCAAGCTCGATCTTGACGGGCACACTGTTGAAGCGAAGATCGATTCCACGACCTCGCATTTCACCCGCCAAATGCTCACGAAGATCGTCGTCAAAGCCCCTCAGAAACATCGGCCCCCGATAGAGCTGGCAGACATCCGCCCCCATGCCGGCAAAGATCCCGGCAAACTCCACCGCGATGTAACCGCCCCCCACGACAAGCACGCGTTCGGGCAGTGCCTCGAGATAAAAAGCCTCGTCCGACGTAATGGCGTGCTCGATCCCCTCGATTTCGGGTGGGCGAAAAGCCCGACTTCCGGTGGCCACCAGGATGTGGCGGGCACTGAGAGTGCGGCCCCCGACGGCCACGGTATGCGGACCCACCACGGTGGCGCGCCCCTCGATGGATTCCACCCCCGCGCCGTCGAGAAGGCTTTGGTAGACACCATTCAGCCGGGCGATCTCGCGGTTTTTGTTCTCGATCAACCGAGACCAGTCAAAGCCAACCCCGTCCAGCGACCAACCGTATCCCTCCTCGGCCTCGGCCAGCTCATCGCGGAACGCGGAGGCATAGACGAGGAGTTTCTTGGGGATACAGCCGACGTTCACGCAGGTGCCGCCTAAAAAGCGCTCTTCGGCCACCGCCACCCGGGCCCCGAAGGACGCAGCCAGACGGCTGGCCCGAACGCCCCCCGAACCCGCTCCGATGACGAATAGATCGTAGTCGTAGTTGGACATGCCCTCTCGCTCCTCGTATGACGCGGCGTCTCGAATGCTCTATTCGTTGCGCCCGATGAGCGAGCGTACCGAAGAGCAGGCGAGTCGAAAGGTCCCCGCCCTGGTGGTGTCCGGATTTCTGGGCTCGGGCAAGACCACTTTGATTCGGCGTCTCCTCGACGAGGCCATCCGCACGGGCGTCAGGGTAGCCCTGGTGTCCAACGAACTCGGCGCGTTGGGGATCGACCGGACTCTGCTCGGCCAGGGGGGCGAGGCCTACGTGGAGATCGAGGGCGGGTGCGTGTGCTGCGAGCTCTCCGACGACCTACTCGTCACCCTGCAAGACCTTTGGGAGAAAGTCAGACCCGATCGCGTGGTGATCGAGACCTCCGGCGTGGCGCTGCCCTTCGATACCCAACTGAATTTCTGGCGCGAGCCCGTCTGCCAGTGGATCGGCGACGACATGGCGGTGGTGGTCGCCAACGCCGAACAACTCGCGGAGGGCCGCGATCTCGACGGTACATTTTCCGACCAAATCACCAGCGCCGACCTCATCGTCCTGAACAAGGTGGACCTCGTGACCCCCCAAACCCTGGAGCTTGCCGAGAGTCGACTGCGGGAGATCGAACCCGAGGCGCCGGTTGTCCGGGCCCACCACGGCGACATCTCGCCCGACCTGCTCTTCCCCCCCGAGGCGCTCGCTGCCGGAGCGGGCCCGGACCGCAGCGGGGTAGCTCCGAAGGCGCGACCTCATAGCCACGAGCAGTTCGAGACCGAAATTTGGCAAGTCCCGCCCGGGCTCAGCAATGCCGAACTCGAGGCGCGACTTCGCCAGCCCGATTTGCTCCGGGCCAAGGGCTTCGCCCAAACCGTCTCGGGAATCCAACTCGTCCAGGTAGTCGGCCGGCGAGTCGAACTGCGCGAGGCTGACGGGACCGTCGACCCCTCACTGCTCAATCGCCTCGTTCTCATCCGACGCACCCCGGAGGTTGAACACAAGGGGGTTGACGACAAAGGGGGTTAACGACAAGGGGGGTTAACGACAAGCGGGTTAACAACAAGGCGGTTAACGACAAGGCGGTTGAACAAGGGGGCTGAGCAAGGGGGCTGAGCAGGCGCGATGCGTCCGGGGAGACCGGACCCTTAGCGGACCTTTCGCCGGGCCGTCTTCTTTCGGACTGCCTTCTTCCGAACTGCCGCCTTCTTCCGAGCCGCCGCCTTGCGGGAACCCGGGCCGCCGCCCCCCGCCCGGGCCTCCTCGGCGATCCGACGCGCCGTCGCCGCCCACGAGCAGATCGGACACGTTGTCAGATCGTGCCCCCGGGCGGGACAATGCTCCCGGCCGAAATAGATGAGCGCCAAGTGGAGCCACGACCAACTCGACTCGGGGAAAAGCACTTTCAGGTTCCCCTCGGTTTGCTCCACCGTGCGTGCTTGAGACAGTCCCCAGCGCCCCGCCAGACGGTGAATGTGGGTGTCCACGGGAAAAGCCGGGCGACCAAAGGCTTGGGCGACCACAACGCTCGCGGTCTTGTGCCCCACCCCCGGTAGAGCCTCGAGGCTGGCAAAATCCTCGGGCACACGCCCCCCGTGCTCGTCCAAAATTATTTTTGAGAGCGCCGAAATATTCCGGGCCTTGCCGGGCGCGAGGCCACAGGTGCGGATCAGTGATTGAATTTTCGCCGTCTCGACCTTGGCCATTCTGTCCGGGGTTGAAGCCACGGCGAAGAGCCCGGGGGTCACCCGGTTGACCCGCTCGTCAGTGCATTGGGCCGAAAGAAGGACCGCGATGAGGAGCGTAAAGGGATCCCGGTGCACCAGAGGAACCGGCGGGGCAGGATAGAGTCCCTCGAGAATCGCCTGAATTCGCTGCGCCTTTTCAGCCCGCTTCATGATCGGCCCAGCATACACCACGGGGTCTGGACCCCGATGTCGAATCCTTTGCGCGACCCGAGGAGAAGCGCGTAGAATCAGCGAATCGCTCGCGCAAGGGAATACGCGTGGGTACCCACAAACCAACCGGCCCCCGAGAACCCGCGGAGGAAACATCCGAGTGACGGTTCGCCAATGACTAAAAAAATGACGAAGAAAAATCCGAGACCCGGGGAGCGGGGGCAAGACCCCGCCGATAGCGATTCGACCGACAGCTCGTCGCCAGAAAGGCGCGAAGAGATCGGCCGCGCCGCGGCCGGGAACGGACTGCGCTGGGCGATTCTTCTCTTTCTGGCCGGTGGACTTCTCTTGTTGATTTTCGGCGGGCCCTCGCCCCCCATCTGAGCAGACCCCGATCCGGCCGGGTCACGAGCGTCCACCGATTTGCGGGGCCCCTCACCACGCTCACTCGAACCGGTAGCGCGCCTGCTCCCGGTCGTATTCGGGGAAACCCACGATCTCGCGGAGTTCGGAAAAATCGAGAACCTCAGCCGGAGCCCGCCCAGCGGCCAACTCCGCGAGGGCGTGGTTCATCGCGCGCACCGCAGAGGAAAGCAGGGTCAACGGATAGGCGGCGATCGTGTAGCCGAGGGATTCCAGGCGGTCAGGCGCGAGCAACGGCGTGTCGCCTTGCTCCACCATATTCGCCATTTTCGGTCCGGGAATCTCCCGGCAGAGTCGCTCCATCTCAGCCTCGGAGAGCGGCGCTTCGAAAAAAGTAATGTCGGCTCCAAGGTCCGCAAAGGCCTTGCAACGCGCAAGGGCCTCGTCGAAGCCGTGGTCGTGGCGCGCGTCGGTGCGCGCCATCACCAAAATATCCGCGCCCTCCTCCCGGGCATCCACCGCAGCGCGCACCCGGGCCATCGCTTCTTCCCGGGAGACCACGGCCTTGCCCCGGGTGTGACCACATCGCTTGGGGGCGAGCTGATCCTCGATCATCGCGCAGGCGAATCCCGCAGCCGCATAACCACGCACCGTACGCTTTGCGTTGAGAGCGTTTCCATACCCGGTATCGGCGTCTCCAATAACGGGAAGTGAAACGGCCTCGCAAATACTCCGTCCCTGGTCGACCATTTCGCCGTACGAAATCAGCCCGGTATCGGGGAGAGCGAGACGGGCAGCACTCACCGCGAAACCGCTCATGAAGGTCAGCTCAAAACCGGCACGCTCGATGAGCCGGGCCGAGAGCGCATCGAAACAACACGGCATTGTGTAAAAACGGCCAGCGCCGAGCAATTCCCGAAGTCGCTCCGAAGGCGTCGGCATCGTGGTTACTGCGCTCCTCTCCTCGATTTCGTGGCAATTGCCAGGGAGCTTCGGGCCCTGGGAAACGCCGAAATTGTAGCGGGCTGCGCGGCTCCTGGGAGTGAGAGTCGCCGCGGCCAGCGAATCCTTTATCATGCCGCCCCGGCGAAAATCCAGCGTCCCCCGACTCACAGGTGAACCGCTATGCAGAAATCCCTCGACGATCTCGTGGCCATCCTCGACCTCGAGGAATTGGAGCTCAATCTCTTCCGTGGGCGCAGCCCTAAAGAAGAGCAGCAGAGAGTATTCGGCGGCCAGGTCGCCGGCCAAGCGCTGATCGCCGCGGGCCGAACCGTGAAGGACCGGCAGATCCACTCGCTCCACTCGTATTTTTTGCGCCCCGGAGACCCAAGAGTCCCCATCATCTACCAGGTGGATCGATTGCGCGATGGCCGGAGCTTCACCACCCGCCGGGTTACAGGAATCCAACACGGCCAGGCGATCTTCGCCCTCGCCGCCTCTTTCCAGGTCGATGAAGGCGGCGTCGAACACCAGGCCGAAATGCCCGCAGCGCCGCCGCCCGAGAGCCTCCCCGACTGGGAGGAACGCGTGGCCGCGATGAAAGCCCGAGGCGAAACCGTCGACGAGTGGATGCACTGGGGCCGGGCCCTGGACACCCGCTACGTCGATGAGATGGACTACTCGGGCGAAATCGAACAAGAGCCCTTTTGGAGAGTCTGGCTGCGGGCCAAGGGGCAGCTTCCCGATAACCCTTTGCTTCACCGATGCGTGGCCACCTACGCCTCGGATATGACCCTGCTCGACACGGCCCTACGCCCGCACTCCTTGGCGATGGACGAAAACATGCAAGTGGCCAGCCTTGATCACGCCATGTGGTTCCATCGGCCCTTCCGCGCCGACGAGTGGCTGCTCTACGCCCACGAGAGCCCCTCCATGTCCAATTCGAGGGGGTTCACAACGGCCCGGTTCTTCACCCAAGATGGAAAACTTGCAATTTCCGTGGCCCAGGAAGGGCTGCTTCGCGACCGCAGGTAGCCGCAAGAATCCGCACCCGCCCGAGGACACCCGCGCTCAAGCGCGGTCGAAGATCTCAAAAATTTCCTCAAACGCTTTCATCTGGTTGCCCTCGGCTGAGGAGGGCACCAGAATCGGCGTGCTCACCCCCGCGTCGTACCAGGCCGAGAGCCCTTCCAGGATCGAGTCCGCGGGTCCATACAGAGTGCAATCCGAAAGCCAGGCATCGCTCAGCAAAGCGGGAATCCGTTTGCGCTCCCCGGCCGCAACCGCCTTCTCGATGGCTTCCATCTCCTCCACATAACCCGCCTCTTTCCAATAGTTCCGGTAGTGGGGCAAGGTGACGTAGAAGCTCAGCGTTCGGCGGTTGACCGCGGCAGCAGCCGCCACGTCGTCGGAAATACAGGTAGGGATCATATTCCCGACAAAAAAATCTTCGCCTTGTCGCTGCTCGGGAGAAAGAACGCCGAGGGAGTCCTTCATATGCGAGCGCGCCGCGTTGGCGAAGACCACGCCCTCGCCGAGGTGTCCCGCGAGGGCGACCATCTTTCGACGCAAGCCCGCAACAACCAAAGGCGGTTGCTCGCCGGTGCGAGGCGTCTCCCGCCATGCCTCCACGAAGCGCCTCATCTCGGACAGGGGCTTGCCGCCGGTCACCCCCAGTCGGTCGAGCAGTGGGGCATGGCTAACCCCGACCCCAAAGCGAAAGCGCCCGCCGGACAATTCGTGGATCAGGGCGGTTGTGGCCGCGTAATCCGGGGGCAGCCGGGTGTAGATATTCGCGATGGCCGTCCCAAAAGGAATTCGCTCGGTGGCCTGCGCGAGGGCCAGACAGAGCCCGAGACCGTCCCCCACACTGGCGCAATAGATACCCGAGTACCCCCTTCGTTCGATCTCTCGGGCGAGGTCGAGGGTGGCTGAGCGGCGGCGGGGGACCGCGGCGACCGCCAGGGCCGGGAGGGGGAAGTCTGCCATTCGATTCTCCTCAGAGTGGACCAGGGGCGCTCCAGCCTAGACGCTGAAGCCCCGGCTCGCCGCCCCGGCGGGCTGCCCGGGAAACGAGCAACCGTGCCTGTCTTGTGTGCATCGCCGGCGAGGGCAGAATGCCTATCCAGACTTCTCGTGCCGGTATTCCACTCCGAGCGGGAATCCAACGCCCCTCTTCGGCGACCTTCAGGGTTGGCATATGCCTTGCTTAGTCGATGGAGCGAGGGGACGGTGCGCGTGGCGTAGAGCGTGGCGTAGAGCGCGGCGAAGACGTCGACAGTCGCCAGGCCAGCCCTCCGAACTCACCCTTCACCTCTCACCCAACACCCAACCCCAACCCCAACACCCAACCAATATTCACCCAACCTATTTTTTCAACCCAAGCAACGCAAGACGGCTGAACGGCCACGGAGATCGAGCATGCTCAAGAAATTTCTACTCGCAGTCAGCGCCGGAACCCTTGTTCTGCCGGGACTCGCCCTCGCCGATGATGGAGTCAGCGCCGGACTCTTCGCCGCCAACAATGTTTGGATGATGCTGGCGGCGGGACTCGTTTTTATTATGCATCTGGGTTTCGCCATGCTTGAAACTGGCATGACCCGAGCCAAAAACACGGTCAATATCCTGTTCAAGAACACTTTCATCGTCTGCGCCGGGATTCTGACCTACTACATTTGCGGTTTCAACCTGATGTACCCCGGTGACTTCAATGGCTTCCTTGGGAGCCGGATTTGACGCGGCCGCCAACACCCCGGCCTATGCGGACGGCGGCTACACCTACTGGACCGACTTCCTCTTCCAGGCCATGTTCGCCGCAACGGCCGCCACCATCGTTTCCGGCGCCGTAGCCGAACGAATCAAGCTGAATTCCTTCATGGTCTTTGTCGTTTTCTTTGTGGGCCTGGTCTACACCGTGGCCGGTTCCTGGAAATGGGGCGGCGGGTGGCTCGACGGTCTCGGCTTCTACGATTTCGCCGGATCGACTCTCGTGCACTCCGTCGGCGGCTGGGCGGCCCTGATGGGAATACTTTTCCTCGGACCCCGCTTGGGAAAATACGCCAAGGATGGGCGCATGACGCCCATCCCCGGTAGCAGCATGCCTTCGGCCACCATGGGAGTTTTCCTGCTCTGGCTGGGATGGTTCGGATTCAACGGCGGTTCGGTGCTATCCGCCGACCCCGCGCTGACCTCCTTCGTACTGGTAACGACATGCTTGGCGGCCGCAGCCGGTGGCATGGGCGCCATGCTCGCCTATTCGTTTATTTCTTCGAAGCCCGATCTCTCCATGGCGTTGAACGGCATTCTTGCGGGTCTGGTCGGGATCACTGCCGGGGCGGATGTCATCAACCCCTCCTTCGCGATTCTGGTGGGCGCCATCGCTGGGGCTCTCGTCGTTTTCTCGGTCATCGCCTTCGACCGCATCAAACTCGACGACCCGGTGGGAGCCTGCTCGGTCCACTTGACCTGCGGAATCTGGGGAACCCTGGCCGTAGGAATTTTTTCCACCAATCCAGAGCATTCCTTTGTCACCCAGTTGGTGGGCGTGGGCGCCTATGGGCTCTTTACCGTCGTTTGCGCCGGTCTCCTCTTCGCCGTCATCAGAGCAACCATGGGCCTCCGCGTCAGCGAAGAAGAAGAGCTTGAAGGCCTCGACCTCGGCGAGCATGGGATGCACGCCTACGATGTGGCTCCCAGTTCCGGTCCCTTCGAAAGCGCGCACCTCCGGAGCCCCGGCGCCGTGGCCGCGACTTCGGTGGCCACATCCATGATCGGTGAGGGCGGCGCATCGTGATCAAGCCTTGAGGCGATCGGGGGGAGGTTGCACAATCCACCCCTTCCCCCGTTTGCCCCTCATCCCAGAATTGAACCCAACGGATACACGAAACGAATTTTTAAAACTATTTCTGGCCCAGAGGAGAGCCGAGCCATGAAAAAAATTGAAGCCATCATCAAGCCTTTCAAATTGGACGAAGCCAAAGAAGCATTGCAAGGAATCGGGATCCAAGGCCTCACCGTGAGCGAGGTCAAGGGATTCGGCCGTCAGAAGGGGCACACCGAGCTCTACCGCGGCGCCGAGTACGTCGTGGACTTTCTTCCCAAAATCAAACTCGAGATCGTCGTCGAGGATGAACTGGCAGAAAAAGTGACGTCCTCCCTCCAAGAGGCTTGTCATACCGGGCGTATTGGCGACGGAAAGGTCTTCGTCCTCCCCGTCGAGGACGCGATTCGAATCCGGACTGGCGAGCGTGGGGATGGGGCCATTTCGACGTCCTGACCGGAAAAATTTCCCCGCAGCGGCCCCGAAGCGCGGGTCCGGTGCGGGGACAAGGTCGCTGGCGCTTGGGGGCCCGTGGAAGCGGGAGTCAGGGAATCAGCACCCGCTTGCCCACAGTTCCTCGCCGGGCCAGGGCCGCCAGGGCGATGCCCACTTCCTCAAGGGGATGAACGCTCTCGATCAGCGGCTCGATCTGACCCTCGGCATGAAGGTCCATCAGCGCACGCAAAATCGCATCGACTCTATCGGGCTCCTCTTCGCGATAGCGCGGCCAGTTCAAGCCTAGGACGGCGATGTTCTTCAGCATGATCCGATTGCCTCGAATCTCGGGAATCTGACCGCTCGCGAAACCCACAACCACGAGACGACCCTTCCACGCGATGCAACGGAGCGAGCGGTCCGTCGTCTCACCCCCGACCGGATCGTAGATGACATCGGCGCCACGCCCGCCGGTCTCGGCAAGGACTCGCGGAGCAAAATCCACCTCCCGGTAGTCGATCAAGACCTCGGCCCCCGCGCGGCGAGCGACTTCGAGTTTTTCGGGGCCTCCAGCGGTGGCGACCACCCGGGCCCCCAGAGCGCGACCGATCTGGACTGCAGCCAGGCCCACCCCACCCGCTGCCGCGTGAACGAGAAGGGTCTCGCCGGGCCGGATCGCCGCGAGGTCGACGAGCGCCGCATAGGAGGTCGGATAAACGATGGGGAGCGCCGCTCCCACCTCGAAGCTCATTGAATCCGGGAGCCTAAAGACCTGGGCCTGATGAACGCAAACGCGCTCAGCGAAAGCTCCAAGATCCGTGTAGGCGAGCACTCGGTCGCCCGGCTTCACTCGATCGACACCCCCACCGACTTCGAGGACCCGGCCCGCCGCTTCGCGACCGGGGATAAAAGGCAGAGTAGGCTTTACCTGATATTCGCCTTTCAGCATCAATAGATCGGAAAAATTGCAGCCCGCTGCCCGCACGGCGATAACGACCTCGCCCTCCCCCGCCTGGCACTCGGCCGCCTCCGAGACCCGCAAATCCCCGGTTTCCATCAACTCGTCGACGACGACTGCGCGCACCGAACCTCCCGCTACATTCTCTCGGATGACAAAGCCCACCCATCCTAGCGAGACGACCCTGCCGACGCGTCCGCAGAGAGGCCGAAGCGCAGCCCGGAGGACCGGATCGCTCTTGCGTGGGTTGGCGTTGATCGCCCTTCTTCTCTCCGCGCAGGGCTGTGCCTCCCTGGGCGATCCCCAGGCCGTACTCGACGAACTGGGCCCACGACAGACATTGCCCCTGGCTTGGCAGATTTCGGGCGGGACCGGCGCCAGCCTCTACATCCTGGGCTCGATTCACCTCGGGCCAGCGCGCGGCTGGGAGTATCCGCCTGGAATCATCGGCGCCCTGGAGGATTCGAATGCCCTCGTGGTCGAAGTCAATGTGAACGAGTTACCCAGTGAGACGATTCAGCAGTTGATCGGACACTACGGGCACTTGCCCCCTGGCCGAAGCCTGAAAAGAACCCTGTCTCCGGTTACTTGGGCGCTGATTGAAGAAAGCCTGGCCGAGTCGAGCATTCCCCTGAACGCCGCAAATCGCCTGCAGCCCTGGCTTCTCAGCAATCTGATCATCATGGAGGCCATCCGGCGCGAGAACTATTTCGCCGATCAGGGTACCGAGGATGAATTCATCCGCCGGGCAGGCGCCCGGAGCATCATTCCCCTGGAGAGTCCCGCCGAGCAAATCGCATTCCTGGGCACACTTCCACGAGCCACCCAGGAACTGTATCTCCTCGATACGCTGAACCACTACGGCGAGACCGGCCATTTCGTCAATCTCTACGTCAACGCATGGCGATCTGGCGACGAACGAGAGTTGAAGAAGCTTATTTTCGATAGCTACGTCAAGGATCCTTCCTTCGAGCCGTTTTTCGACTCGATCATATTCGATCGCAACGAACGAATGAGCAAACAATTGAAGGTTCTGCTCGACGCCGACCAACACGCGGGCGAGTCGGTATTCGTGATTCTTGGCGTCGCCCACATGATTGGCGAACGAAGCATACGCGAGACGCTTGCGGCTCAAGGCTACCGGATCCACAGAGTCACCCGCTCGGAACTGCGCAGGGTCTATAGAAACGGAGACGTCGTTGCCGACCATCCATGAATCTGTTTTTGTAGCCCCACAGGTTCAACTCTACGGCGAAATCGCCGTCGGCCTCGGCTCGTCGATCTGGCCGAATGCCGTAATTCGGGCCGAAGCCCAGTGCGTTCAGATCGGCCGCTATACGAATATCCAGGATTTCGTCATGGTCCATGTCGGTTACGAGGATCCCTCCCAAATCGGGGACTTCTGCTCCATCGCCCACCATGCGACGGTTCACGGCTGCCGTATCGAAGATGATTGTCTGGTGGGGATCAACGCCGTGATCATGGATGGCGCGGTCGTGGGCAAAGGTTCCGTCGTCGCCGGGGGGGCTGTGATAACCGAGGGCAGCATCTTTCCTCCTCAATCCATCATCGCGGGTCTGCCGGCAAAAAAAATTGGACAGCGCAACAGCCGGCGGGAAAACCGGCTCAATGCCTGGCGGTACCACCGCAACGCCCAGGCCTATAGGGTGGGCGAGCATCGGGGCTGGGATGGCCCCGAGTACCTGAGATGGCTCGCGGAGAAGAAGGCCGAGATCGAAAGCGACCGGGATCTCTTGCTCCTCGACAAGGACCGAGTCGAATCCGCCGAGGCGCCGGGAGTCGGGGTCTAGGCCCCGCTCTCCAAGCCGCCGAAAAGAAGATCGACGCCGGTCTGAATCGCCCGACGGCAGGTCTCCGCGTCGGTCATCCCATTCGCCCAGGTAATTCTCGCACCCTGAGTAATGTTGAAGACGACCCGAGCGGCCTCGAGTACGTCGACGTTGCGCTTCAAGTTTGCCTGCATGCGCCCCATCTGCATGATTTCCATCAAGAGACCGATCGTCCGATCGTTCAACGCGAGCACCTGGCTCGCTACCCGCGCACCCGGGCGAGTCGTAGCCCGCAGGGCGATCAGCGTCAGGTCACTGTCCTCGGCGAGCAGCCCGTGCTGGCAATCGAGAAAGCGGCTGACCCGTGCTCGTGTGGGCGATTTGCGCTCGTCGCCTTCTCGAAAGCGCCGCCACGCCTCTTCCTGCAGATCGACCAATTCGGCAATCAGCAATTCTTCCTTGCTCTGGAAGTGCCGGTAAATGGAACTCGCCCCCATCTCCGCGCGCTCGGCGATGGTCCGAAGCGTGGCTTTATCAAAGCCGCGCTCCTCAAAAAGTTCGCGCGCCGCCTGCAGAATTACCGCTCGGCTGCGCTGGCCGCGAAGCAGTCGCCCGTCGTCGGGTCTCAGGGCCGGCTTGTCCCGCGCCTGACCGCTATCGGATGAACTTGCCATTAACGCGAACATAATCGCATAGTCATTCGCCCCGCGCCAGTCCCGGCCGGTCTCAGCGGCGCCAGAAAAGCTGAAGCCCAAGCTCCCCTTCGGGAACTTGGGCTTCCAACGCTCGACTCACCCCTCCTCAGAAGCTCAGAGCGTCTTTCTGTGAGACTGCTCGCCCCACGGAACGAATTCCACTGTACACGGAATTTTTAAACCAATTTGAGTTGTTTTAACTACATGGTGCTAATAGTAACGGAAGCTAGGGTTAAGCCCTATACGGATCGACGTGTTTCGCGCATTCAACGCGTAGCCCGTGGATTTTCAAGTCTCTCTTTTACCCCGAGCAGTGTAATTGCCGCATAGAGGCCATCGGCAATCCGCTCGTCATAGCTGTACTTGACTTCGATCACCTTGATCCCGTCCGATCGGCAGTGCACTTGACCCACCACAGCAAAGATCGAGCATGTCCCGTACTCCCAAAGATGGTGATAACCGGCATCGAGTCCCACCGAACCAAGGTTCGCGACGAAGACCGACGAGAACATCGGATCGTTATCGACGACCGATCGCGGCAAAAGCCCCATGTAGTCGGCCCCTCGAAGGGCCGCGAGCAGGGCTCGCAATAGAAATCCAGGCAGGCGGATTGCGAGGTTCACTTCTTTGTCGGCTCGGCTTTCGAGTCCGCGGCGGCGGGCGTGGAGTTCTTCGAGGAGACGATCCGCCATGGCGCCCAGGCCCTCTTCCGGGTCGAAGCGGTGTTTGAGCGTAATCACCGGCGAACCGTCGATGAGCGCCTGCTTCGCGCTATAGGTCATCCAGACCCCATAACGTTGCCAAAGCTTTCCCCCGGCCACAAAACGGTTCACAGCGTCGCGCTCGTTCAGCCCCTTTCCCAAGCTTTGCAGGAAAAGATGGAAGAGCGTGATTCGGTGCTCAGGGCTCCGGAGGCGGTTCAACTCTTCGAGAAATTCCAGCGCCGGTCCGACTTCAATCTCGGTCGTGTAGTAGACGAGGGAACTATTCCGCCTCGGCGACAGGTAGGGCATAAAGCGCCGGGTAGTCGAAATATCCCGAACGCGTCGCCCATCGGCCCGTTTCCCAAACATCAATCCCCTCCCACTCTCTGTCGACTCCCAAGCGCAACCCCGGATTCAGCCGCGCAATGGTGGCGGTTCCAGGGGCCCCCGGGAAGGATGCCAGTTTCCAGGCCCAGCGAAAGCCAGGGATTCAGAGACCTCCCCCGTTGGCCGGGCGCCTCATGCGCCAGATTTCAACCCCCAAAATCTCATCGGTTCCCACCACATGAAATCCGCCCCGGCCGTAGAAGGAGAGATTCTCCCGGCGATCCGTTTCAAGATACGCGGGCGCTTCTTCCCGGTCGACTTCTTTCAGCCAGGTCCCAAGCAACGCAGCGCCGACACCCTGACGCTGGGCGTCGACAGCGACCCCCAGCAGTTGAAGGTACCAATGGGGCTCCACCGGGTGAAGCGTCGCGAGTTCCCGATAGACCCTTCCCCAGCGGCGAACGGCGCCCACTCCCTGCCCCAGCCAGTACTCGACTTGGGCCAGCAAGGGCGGGGGGGGCAACGGCCAGCCGCCCGGCGGAAGCGCGATCAACCCGCCCAGTTTCGGGCTGCCGGGCACCAGAATTCTCGCGTGGCCCAGAGCAGCCGCCAGGGTCGCCCGCATACCGTGGCGGTTCGAGCGCAACCGCCTCACCGAGCCCGCGCGAATGACCCCCCGGTTCAGCGGATTGTCCCTAAAGGCGAGCGCCAAGGTTTCCGCCAAAACCGGTGCCTCGTCGGCCGCTAGGGGACGAATGTCAGGGCGTTTGCCGGAGTCATAAATGGACATCGCGACTTTGCCAACTCCATTTCCACCAAGCGACTTTCCTCCTGGCCGTCCCGGGTAAGCTTTTCCAGTCGGTTCGGTCAAGTGTCCAGCAGCCAGGCGAACTCAGCCTTCAGTTTGGCCTTGGCATCCGCCTCCACCGCATCACCGTGACAGAGGAGGATCCGATCGAAGTCCCAGTCAAAAATTTTTTCCGCGGAGACCCGCCCCAAAGCGCGATCGCGATACATGCTCTTCAAAAGCCGCGATGTGGCAAGCCGGCCAGAGGCTCCGTTGATGCGCATAAAAACCCGGACCCGAAAAGAACTGGGATTTATGACGTTGAAAGCGAGGTCGGTCAGAACGAGAGTTCGAGAGAGCGGGTGGAAAAAAACAACTTCGTTGACTTTCGGTGCGCCGCGCATCCATACCTGTTCAATCTCGCCGTCCCAGAGATCTGGCGGCGTATCGCCCAGTACGCTGGCAGACGCCAGATCCGGACGCTTGGCGGGCAGACCGGCCGAAACGTGAACGCTCGCGTCGGGCCATGCCAGCCGGTTCTCCTGAACAAAGAGGTGATGAAAATCGTTGGGCGCCACGAGACAGCGAACCGGTCCCAGGGCATTGATGGCCTCGATCAACTCAGGAGACAACGGGCCGGGAGCGTGGAGAAAGAGTCCGCCATCCCCGAGTCGAATGACGGTGGTCCGCGTTCCCAAGGCGATCCCCATCATCTTGAAGTCGTGATCTGCGACCCAGAGTTCTTCGCCGATTTTCTGGAGCATGCATTCCCTCCCGGGTTGCCTCGATGATCCGACCGCCGCGATTTGCTAACGCGGTGTTAGTGTAGTCCGGCAAGTCGGAAGCGAACAAGCGCAGTCGGCGGCGACCCCCTACTCTCTCGGCCTCGCTACACCCGAGGTCGAGTCCGAAGCACAGCGATTCCGGAGTTCGCCAATGGATAAGAAAAACCGCGAAATGGCCCACCGAATGACTGCCGTGCTCACCCCCAACTACCTCCCCCAACCGGTTTCAATCGAACGCGGCGAAGGCTGCTACGTCTACGACGCCGATGGGCGACGCTACCTCGACCTGATGGGCGGCATCGCGACAGCGGTTCTGGGACATTGCCACCCCGCGGTTCAAGCCGCGCTGACCCACCAGGCGGGAAAAATCTGGCATATCTCGAACCTCTTCCTGAGTTCGCCCCAGATCGAACTGGCCGAACGCCTCACCACGCTCTGCTTCGCCGAGCAAGCCTTCTTCTGCAACTCGGGCGCCGAAGCCAACGAGGCCGCCCTTAAGCTTGCCCGGCGCTATGCACACGACCGGGAGGAGAAGCGCTTCGAAATTCTCGCCTTCGATGGCGCTTTCCACGGGCGCACCCTGTTCACGCTCAGCGCTACCGGTACCCCCGCCTACTGGGAGGGCTTCGGCCCCCTGGCCGAGGGCGTCTACCACGTGCCATTCGGCGACTTGGCTGCCGCTGGCCAGCGGCTCTCGGATCGAACCGCCGCGATCATCGTCGAGCCCGTGCAGGGCGAGAGCGGCGTGCACCCGGCTCCCCCGGGCTTCCTTCAGGGCCTGCGCGACCTCGCGGACAAAAACGGTTGTCTATTGATCTTTGACGAAGTGCAGACCGGGGTCGGACGCACCGGGCCCCTATTCGCGCACCAGACCAGCGGAGCCGAGCCCGACATCATGACCCTGGCGAAGGCCCTGGGCAACGGCATCCCCATCGGCGCCATGTTGACCCGCGCCTCGGTCGGAAAATCCCTTGTGCCCGGGACTCACGCATCGACCTTCGGCGGCAATCCCCTGGCCGCCGCCTGCGCGTGCGCTGTTCTGGATACGTTGACTACCGGAGGCGTTCTCGAAACAGCGCGAAAGACGGCGGAGCATCTCGGACGAAGTCTCGAAGCCATGGCGCACCGCCTGGGCCCCGATCGCGTGGCGGACATCCGAGGTTCGGGACATCTGCGTGCAATCGAACTGACTCAACCGGCAACCAACGTGATTCATCGATGCCGAGAATCCGGAGTGTTGATTATTTCGGCCGGGGCGTCCAACGTCCGGCTGGCCCCTCCGCTCATCATCAGCAACGAGCAGATCGATGAGGGCCTGGCCGTCCTTGAAGCCGCCATCGCGGCAGAAATCTCTTAGCCGGTACCGGTTAGCAGCGATGTAAGAGCGACGCAGGGCTTCGCTGGGCCTTTGCGCGCGCGTTTCAGAAATTCATTGACGCGTTCCGAATTCTCGAAATTCGATCAGCGCCCCTTCCAATCCGGCGTTCGCTTCTCCGCGAAGGCCCGGGGGCCCTCGATAAAATCCTCACTCCTGACCATTTCGCCCAGTAGGGGATAGTGCCCCGCCATCGCTTCTTCCAGACTTGCCTGGCCAAGGCCATCCATTGCGGCCTGTTTGCTGCCCCGAACCGAGAGCGGGGCACACTCAAGAATCTGGTCCGCCCATCGGCGCGCCGCGCTCAACGCTTCACCCTCCGGCACCACTTCGTTCACGAAGCCGAGTTCAAGCCCTTCGGCCGCGGACACCCGGCGCCCTGTGAGGAGCATCCCCATGGCGCGCTTGAGCCCAATCTGTCGGGGCAACCGGTGAACGCCACCGGCCAGGGCCGCCAGACCCACCCGGGGTTCGGGCAGGGCAAAAACAGCATTTTCTGAAGCAATGATCAGATCGCAGGCGAGAGCGATTTCAAAACCTCCCCCCATGGCAACCCCGTTAACCGCTGCAATCACCGGTTTGGCGTTGTCAAAGCGCCCGGTCAGTCCACCAAAACCGCTGGCTGGGGCCCTAACCGCAGCGCCTCCCTCGGAGGCCTGGAATTTCAAATCGTTTCCCGCGGAAAACGCTCGAGCGCCTGCGCCCGTAATGATGGCCACCCAAAGTTCGGGATCGGCGACAAAATCATCGAAGGCCTGTGCAAGTTCAATATTCGCCGGGGGATGCAGGGCGTTCATGACATCCGGGCGGTTGATGGTGACCGTTAGGATTCGACCCTCGCGATCGCTTTTGCAAAATTCGGGCATTTCCGCGCTTCCCTTCACTCTTCCGAGGTTCTGATTTCTACGTTCGAGTTCGCCGTTCAGACAGCTCGCTCCTCAAGACATTCGATAATTTCGACCGACTCGGCGAGCCAGCGAATTTCGCCGTTGCTTTCAGCGATCCGCAGAACCGGAACTGTCGTTTTTCCCATGACCTCCACCAACTCTGCGGCGTACTCGGGCGTCGCATGGATATCCCTGAGCTCAAGATCAAGCCCCAAGGCATCCGCGGCGGACCGAACGCGCACGCAAAATGGGCAGGCCGGGAAGTAGTAGAGGGCTAAAACATCGGCCGCGACCATCTTTGCTTGATCTCCTCGTGTTGCTCGCCACGGCCCGGTCGAAGTAGGCGTGGGTCCCTCAGACTAGCAGCCGCAACCAGGGCCATCGAAGCCGTCGTTTTTCCGTCACTCGCGTTGGAATGCCGACGCTCTTGGGTCCGGAAGCCAATTCCGGATTCGGCCCTTCGCGATCCAACCCGAGCTAAGTGTCCAAATCGGCTCGATATTATTCGATCCCCAACCTTTCCCGGTAGGCCCTTCTCGCGATTTCAAGCAATGGCACGCGATCTGCAATGAAATTTCTGCGGGGGGCCAAAATGCAGACAGCCAAAACCGAATATCACAAGGGCAACAAAAGCCTTGAAGCCCGCGAGAGCGATCTGGTAGAACTGATTCTCTTCGCCACCGAATGCACCGAGGATGAGTGGGAGGTGACCGATCTCGTGGAGGCATGGATGCTGGAAGGCGAGGGGTCCGAATGGCTCTGCCCACCCCCGCCGCGCTCAGCGCCTTCGCCGGATTCTGCACAGTCACTACCCGCAGTCTCACCACCCAGACAGTCACGGCCCGCACCGGCCCAGCGGCCGGAGCCCGCGATTCAACTTCAGACCGAAGCCGCCTGATCGCTCGACAGCTCAGCCAAGACCCAGCTTGCGAGCGATGATCACCTTCATGATTTCGTTCGTCCCGCCATAAATCGTCTGCACGGCAGCGTCGGCATAGTCCTGGGAAATCGGATACTCGTCCATAAAGCCATACCCGCCAAAAAGCTGAAGGCACTCGGCCGAAACGCGTCGCTGTAGGTCAGTCGTCCACCACTTGGCCATGCTTACCTCAGCGACTATCTCCTCACCCCGAACATGGGCGGCCAACAACTTATCTACAAAGGCCTGACCGATTTCGATCTGGGAAGCCAGCTCGGCGAGCTTGAACTGAGTGTTCTGAAACTGGCCAATGGGCTGACCAAAGGCCTTGCGTTCCTTAGCGTACGCGACAGTGTCGTCCAGAGATCGCCGACACGACGCCATCGAACCGACACCGATGCATAGTCTCTCCTGCTGCAATTTCTCCATCAGCATCTTGAAACCCTGCCCCTCCTGACCCAAGAGGTTGTTGGCGGGCACCCGGCAATCCTTGAAAAAGAGCTCGCTGGTGTCTTGACCTTTCAGGCCGAGCTTCTTCAGATTTCGACCGCGCTCGAATCCCGGAGCATCGCCATCCACCATGATCAGGCTGATGCCACGATGAGGAGGAGAAGCCTCAGGGTCCGTCTTGGCCACGACGATGACCGCATCACAGCTCTGGCCGTTGGATATGAAAGTCTTCGATCCATTGACCACATACTCGTCGCCATCGCGAATTGCCCGGGTCTGAACGTTGGCGAGGTCCGATCCGGTGCCGGGCTCGGTCATAGCAATAGCGAGGACGCACTCGCCGCTGATTGCGCGCGTAAGATATTTCTCTTTTTGGGCTTTCGAGCCAAAGCTCGTCAAGTAGGGCATGCATATATCCGTATGCACCGAGGCCTGCGGGGCGTGAGCCCGCGAATAAGCAAGCTCCTCCATGACGACAACGTCGAAGAGAAAGTCGGCCCCGGCCCCCCCGTACTCCTCCGGAGCATTGGCCCCCAAATACCCGCCCTTGCCCATTTTTCGCCACGCGGATCGATCGCAAATACCGTTTTCATTCCACTCGGCGACATGGGGCACGATTTCGGCATCGACAAAGCGCCGGAACTCGGCTCGGAAGTGCTCATGCTCATCGCTGAAAATTTCCCGTCGCATAGGCTGGTCTCAATCTTTTTGGGGGTTCAAAGCACACGAACGTCAGGGAGATGAAGAACAAGAGCCGACTGAACTGATCAGAGGGGTTGACCCGACTAAAATCGAGGGTAGCTGTTGCCCAGAGGCGGGTAAACTAGGTCGGTCGGGAGCATTCTAGCGCTCGGGGTGGCGCAGAGAAATTACCAGAAAGGAAGTGAGCGGATGAATCTGAAAAACAAGGCCGCCATCGTGACTGGCGGAGGCACGGGAGTCGGAAGAGCCACGGTTCTCCGCCTCGCCCAAGCCGGCTGTGCCGTGCTGGTCAATTACAACCGATCACGCGACGCGGCCGAGGAAGTCGCTGGGCTTGCCGCCGCCAGCGGGGTGAAGGCCCAGGCCTTCAAGGCGGATGTGGCCGACGACCAGGCCTGCCGCACCATGATGGCCGAGGCCGAAAGTCTTTTCGGGCGCCTGGACCTTTTGGTTAACAATGCGGGCACCACGCGATTCATACCCCACGATGATCTTGATGCCGTAACCGAAGACGATTGGAACAACATTCTCGGCGTAAACTTGCGGGGAGCTTTCCAATGCACGCGAGCCGCCCGCGCCCTTCTCACTGCCGACGGGGGCGGCGAAGTCGTGATGACATCCAGTGTCGCTGGTCTCATTGGAACCGGGACGTCGATTCCGTACTGCGCATCCAAGGCGGGACTCAATAATCTGACCGTAACCCTTGCACGGGTGCTTGGTCCGGAAGTTCGGGTCAACGCCGTGGCTCCTGGATTTTTGGATGGCAGTTGGCTCCGAGATTCGCTCGGTGATCAATACGAGACAATCAAAGGCGTCGTGGCATCGCGATCGCCACTCGGCAGGGTCAGTTCACCCGACGATGTCGCCGAAGCAATCCTTTCGATCGTCGCGGGTTCAGACCTCATTACGGGCCACGTACTGCCCGTCGAGGCCGGCATTCTGATCGGCACACCCTGATGCCTTCGATACTCATTACTGGAGCGTCTTCGGGGATCGGAGAAATTACCGCCCGGCGTCTCGCCGGCCAGGGGTGGAGCGTATTCGGCACGAGTCGTCACCCACGCACGGCCGAACATTCGGATGGAATTCGCTTCGTTGTGATGGACGTTCGAGACGAGGACTCGGTCCTGAGAGGAGTGCGCGAAGTTATTGAGTCAAGCGGTGGTCTTGACGCAGTCGTATGTAACGCCGGAATGGGGATCTATGGCGCGGTCGAGGACGTCACCATTGAGGCCGCGAAGTCCCAATTCGAAACCAATTTTTTTGGCGTCCTGCGCGTTCTCCGCGCCACGCTGCCGGGAATGCGCGAAAGGGGCAGCGGACGGATCATCTTGGTGGGATCCCTCGCCGGCCGGGCCCCAATCCCTTTTCAGGCCCACTACTCGGCGAGCAAGGCCGCTGTCGATGCCCTAAATGGAGCGCTTCGCAACGAACTCAAATCCTTTGGCATTCATGTTTCGCTCATCGAGCCCGGCGACATCAACACGCCGTTCAACGACGCCATGGAGTGGACAACGTCAGCTCCGAGCTCAGCCTACCGCGACGAACTCACCCGGACCGAGAACAAAATTCGGGAATCTCTCCCCAAGGCCCCTCCCGCCATCGATGTGGCCCGATGCGTAGAACGCGCCCTTGCCGCGCGCTCTCCCCGAGTTCGTTACACCGTCGGCGATAGTGCTTGGCTGGTTCCCTTCGCTCGCCGCTTTCTGCCCGAACGCATCAGCCTTGCGCTAATCCGTAAGCATTTCGGCCTCTGAGGAAAGAGCCTTCTGCACCCGAATTCAGCCTCGAGCAGAAATGGCTTTCGCCGTCTAGCGGCTTGCCGACTTCAGCGCGCGCTCGACGCTACCGTCACTTTCACTCAGCAGGTCTCGAGCGCGGGCGCGGTCAACGCCGGTTATTTCCATTACGATCCTCTCCGCGCGGCCGCGAAGTTTGTTGGAAACCGGTGTGACGTGGGTCATGAAATTTCCGCGAACCTTGCCAAGCTTGACCATTACCGCGGTAGAGAGAGCAGCAAGAACCATTTTCTGGGCCAGACCGCCCTTCATGCGCGTCGAGCCGGCCACAACCTCGGGCCCGACTTCAGGGACGATGGCGATCTCGCCATATTCGGCCAGCAGCGAGTTTTCGTCGCACGTAATAGCAATGCTGCGAGCCCCTGCGCTCCGAGCTGCCTCCATGGCCCCGATCACAAAGGGGGTTCGGCCGCTGGCTGAAATCCCGACCACCACATCCCCTGCAGCCAACCCTCTCGCGCCCAATTCGGAAGCCGCGGCACGCGGGTCGTCCTCGGCCCCCTCCACCGGATGACGAAGTGCCCGATCGCCCCCGGCGATTACCGCCTGTACGATCTGCGGACTCATCCCATAGGTGGGCGGAATCTCGGAAGCATCAAGAACTCCAAGGCGACCGCTAGTACCTGCGCCCACATTGAACCACCGCCCGCCACCGGAAATTGCCGTGGCGAGCAATTCCACCGCCTCTTCCATCTCGGGAAGGCAACGACCTACAGCAGCATGCGCGCAAGCATCCTGCTGATGGATCAAGGTCAAAACTTCGCTTGTCGTGCGCCGGTCGAGATTGCGTGCAACCTCAAGAATCGCTTCTGTGGGGAGTTTTTCCGGCTTTTCTGACATGAATCTTCCTTCGGCTTGCCGACGGAAAAATTTGAGGCCAACCGCAACGCCGATGCATCGCTACACTGCCAGTATGCCGTTTCGGGTCAGCCAGGAGACGCTCGAGGCGCTTGAATGGCCCCAGGTGGTCGAGCGTCTACGCGAAGAGTGCCGCACCGCTCAGGGCCATAAGTGGCTCACGGAGGCGGAAAAGAACACGACAGCGGAAACTTCTGCTGCCATGGAAACTCCTTCGCCGACGACCGCCCGTCGGCCCCTCGGCTCGGCTTTCCTTTTTGAACCGACCCTCGAAGGACTCCGAGCAAAACTCCAGGAAACCGACGAGGCTCGCGCGCTACTCGATGCCGAGCAAGCGCCGCCCCTGGGCGCCACCGCCGACCTCGCCGCCGCCCTCTCGCAGGCCGAAAAGGGCGGCGTGCTCGAGATTGGACAACTCCTAGAGGTCCGCTCGACCCTCGAGACCCTACGCCAGACCGCCCGCTTTCTCGGCCGAAACGCCGAACAGGCCCCCCGTCTCGCGGAAACATCGGAGGCGGTTCAAGAACACCCAGAACTCGAAAAACAAATCGAGCGATGCATCGACCCAGCGGGTGAGGTGCGCGATCAAGCCTCGCCAGAACTGGCCACTGCCCGACGAGAAGTTGTTCAGCTTGCAAACGAACTCCAGCAACGGCTTGAGCGCTACGTTCGAAACCCCGATGTCAGCAGGCATCTTTCGGATACTTACTACACGATCCGCAACGACCGTTACGTACTGCCCGTGAAGGCTGACTTTCGAGGCAGGGTCAAGGGCATCGTTCACGACGCCTCTCGCTCGGGAACAACCATATTTGTCGAGCCCGAAGCCGTCGTCGAGGTCAACAATCGCCTCAAACAGGCCGAACTCGCGATCAGCCGGGAGATCCACCGGGTCTTGCGACAGTTGTCGGGCCGAGTTTCGGAATCGGCGAGAGCGATTCGGAGCGGGCTGGATGCTCTGGCGCGGTTGGATCTTGCTTTCGCGCGCGGCCGGCTTTCCCAAAAAATGGATGCAACTTCGCCCCAGGTGGATGATGGAGCAGTTTTCGAACTACCGGGCCTTCGTCATCCGCTCATCAGCAGCGATGAATGCGTGGCCAACGATCTTCGCCTCGGCGACGATTTTTCGGTTCTCGTCCTCTCGGGACCCAACGCCGGCGGCAAGACTGTCTCGATGAAGGCCGTTGGCTTGGCGGCGCTCTTCGTCCGAGCCGGTCTCCACGTACCGTGTGAAGCCGGTGCGCACGTCGATGCCATCGAGCATCTGCTGGCGGATATCGGTGACCACCAGGATATTGGCGAAAGTCTTTCGACTTTTTCGGCCCACATGGCGAATCTCGCCCGCATCGTCGACCAAGCCGGACCGCGCTCGCTGGTGGTGTTGGACGAAATCGGCGTGGGCACCGACCCCGGGGAAGGCGCCGCCCTGGCCCAATCAATCCTTGAAATTCTGGCCAACCGCGGCGCCCGAGTCATCACCACCACTCACTACAACCTCCTCAAGGAGATGGCCGACGTCGATCCCCGATTTCAAAACGCCAGCGTCGAATTCGATCCCACCAGCCTCGCCCCCACCTACCGGATCCAACTCGGGGTTCCGGGCGTATCCTCGGCCTCGGCGGTTGCAGCCCGCATGGGAATGCCGACTGAGGTGCTAGAGAGGGCCAACTCGTTGCTTGAACGCGACGATCGCAAGCTCGAAAAAATGCTCAGCGAACTGGCCACAAGCCGGGCCGCCCTCGCGAGTGAAAAAGATCAAGCCGAACTGATTCGGGCCGAGAGCGAAACTGTGCGCGATGAGTACCGGGCCAAACTCGAACGCCTCCAGGAGCGTCGGGACGAACTTTTTCTCAATATGCGGACCGACCTCGATCTCGCGTTCAAGCAAGCCCACGCCGAAGTCGCTGGAGTTATTCGGGACCTCCAGCGAGGCCCTTCATCCCAGAGGGCCGCCGAGGCGCGGAACCAACTCCAGAGCCTCAAGGAAGAGACGCAGCGGTCTCAGGACGAAAAAGGCATCACGGCGCCAACTCGGCCTAGGGGACTTCAACCAGTGGATTGGCAGCGGGCGCGAGCCGGGGACGCCATCCTGATCGCGCCACGAAACATCGGTACCCTCGAGAGCCTTCCCGACCGCAAGGGCCGAGTTGGCGTCCGCATCGGCGGGAAAAGACTGGTGGTCGCCGCAGAACTCGTGGGGAGCGTTGAACCCGAGGAAGCCCCCCCTTCTTCCCAGATCAATCCCGTTCGCGTGCGCATCGAGAGGGCCGAGCCCCAAAAAGATGACGAGGGTTTCGACGGTGGCACCCTCACGTGCGACTTGCGGGGCGAGCGCGTCGAGCAGGCCCTCGATCTTCTCGCCGACGCCCTCGATCGAGCGGTGGTCGATGACTGCCTCGGCGTTCGAATCATTCACGGCATCGGGACCGGGGCGCTGAGGAGCGCTGTGCGGGATTTTCTGAGGGACAGTCCCAACGTGGGTCGCTTTCGGCCAGCAGATCGAGACGCCGGCGGCGAAGGCGTCACGCTCGTCGAGTTTGCATAGTCACGTGAATATGGTCACGTGAATATAGTCACGTGAATCTAGTTACGTGAACCTAGTCACGTGAACCGGGGTTCGCTCCGGAAACGTCGGCGATCAAGTCGGCCGCCGCCCTGAATCCCGAAACGACTCGGCCTTCGACGCTCGGTGAGATCAAATAGTCACCGGCAAAATAGAGCCTTCGGCCCAGGGAACGCCGATCCTCTTGGACTCGACGAAAGCGCTCAAGGCCCCGGTATGCGCCCACTTCGAAGGCGGGGATACCGGCCTCGCTTCGATGAAGCTCAGCGCTCGCAACGCTGCCCACGAACGCGGGATAGAGAAGCTTAAGATCCGCGAGTAAGCTCTTGACCGCGACATCGTCGGACATCTGGGCAGCACTCCGGGAGAAATCTTCCCGGGCCCGAACTGTCGCGAGTCCAGCCCCTGAGGCCATCCGACTCCCGGATGAACCCGGTTCGAAAACGATGCTCTGCGCCGCAAAGCCTTCACCGTGAGGAATACGCACGCGCTCGGGCATGCCGCTCGGTGCCCGATCCAATTCGACAGTTAGAGTCAGTGTCGGGCGCTCACGCGCACCGGTGAGAAAGTCGCGCTCAGCGGGTTCCAGCACCGATGCGCCCAGCCGGGCCGCTTCGCCGGGGGAAGTCGCCACCACCACCGCGTCGCCGTGGAGAACATCGTCCGAAACGGCCGAGCCCGCGCATGTGATTTCATAGCCCTCTTGTCCGCCGCCCCCGTCGAGTCTCAGCGCGACGCCGTGGTGCCGTGTTGAAATGGCCCGATTTGCCGCGCGAAAGAGCGGGGCGAGACCCAGGCGCGGCAACCCGGAATAAGCGATTTCCTGACGACCGGTCATCCGCGTCCGCCAAAGGAGCAGGGCCGTCACCCTGGACAGTTCCGCTGCGCGGCCGGAATAAAAATCCTCGACCTCCGGCGCCACCCACTGCTGGAGAACGCTCTCCCCAAAATACAATCCCGCAAAATCCGAAACACTGCGGTAGTCGAGAGCCGCGGCGCGCTCGGGCGCCGCGGGATCCAGCAGGGGTAAATAGCGTGCCATCAAGCGCGACCAGCGCAACAGCCGAGCCGCATGGAGTTTCCGAACACCGGGAATCGCCGAAATTCCGAGCAAATGTTGCGGATCGATGGCCGCCGTTTTCCCGTGCCTCACCTGGGCGATTTGAACCGGCCGAAGTGGCAAGAGACTTTCGGACAGACCCAGTTCGCGCATCCAGCCGATCACATGGTCGTCGCTTGAGTGAAGAGTCTCCACCGAACGAAAGGGAGCGTTGCCGTCGGCTTGGTCTTTCTGCTCGATGAGCGCCACACGGTGGCCAGCCTGGCGAAGGCGCCATGCAGCCGCCAGACCCGAAAGACCCGCTCCGATGACCAGAACATTCATAAATGCGCTCGCGTGGATGAAATCAGGTCGGGCACACTAGCGCCGAACATCTATTTAAGCCCGTCGGCACCGGGCCTAACACCAGACGCTCTAAGCGAGGTGTTGCGCGAGGTATTTTCGGACTCGGTGGAGATCTTCAAAGGGCTGGTAGTGGACGCCTCTCGCACGAAGAGCCTCTCCGAGTGTTCCTTTCGCGAAAACCAGGTCAGCCGCCTCAGCACCGCAGAGATCAGAAACCCGACCGTCTCCTATATGAATACAATAAGCCCCCGGATGGTCTCTGCGATAGGCCTCGATGATTGCTCGCTTACAGGTCCCAGTTTCGCATCCGCAGTCGGGGTTCGGACCTCCAGGCGTAATTCGCCAGCGATCGTTTTCAAAGACCAGATGATTGGCCGAATAGGAAAAGGCAACACCGTGAATCGCCCGAAGCCGCTTCAAATTATAGTCGAAGCCATCCGAAAGAATTCGAAATGGGATGCCCTGACCTTCGCACCACGCCACGAGCGAGGACGCGCCCGGATCCAATTCGATACCCACTAGAAAGGCATCGAGCTTGCTGGAAGAAAAAGCGAACCCTTCGAAGAGCTCCAGCTGATAATCCCAGGCTCCTAGTTCTCCTCGTTCGTAGCGCCTTTGGAGTCCAGAGCGCAGTTCGGGCAGAAATTCCTGGGCTAGGGAAGCACCCACATCGCGTGTGGAGAACGTTCCGTCGAAGTCGCAGAAGACGGCGGGGTCACGAGACCCGGGCGCATGAACGATCGCACTCCCATGCGCGTCCAGCTGGAAAGCGCGGGCTTCAGACTCGATTTGTTTTGAAGACGTTGCGGGGTCGAGCCCGTTCGACGAAGCGCCGGCCGAGTAAAAGAGCGAGTCCGCAGGGAAGGGCCGACGGGAAACCTCGTCAGCCAAGTTGACTGCTCCCAACCACATGTCCCTGCCCGCCCGGGATTCCACGAGGCAGGGTCCGTCCGCGTCCTGGGGCCAGGCAACCCGTGTGGTGCCACGGTCGCCGCCCGCATCGATCCGGGAAGCCAGCTTGACCACATCGGAAATGACTGCTCGCTCGTTCGACTTCAATAAGGGAACGTCATCTGAGAAAACGACCATTCCTCCAGAGAGCGCGACTCCCGAGGCGAGGCTCCCTGCTTCGGTTTGCGACAGCGAAGTTTCTCGACTTCGGGCCATCAAACAATCGGGATCATTCAACCAGAGTCGGCGATGGAGAAACTGACGGGCAAAAGTGCTCCGCAATGCCGTGCGGGTTGAGGGCATCATTTCCTCGAGTCCCGGGATTACCACCGGTTGATTCACCGTCCAGGAGGGAGCCACATCGGGACCGATTCGCATTCCGTCTACAACTCCCACCGCCGGACCTAACGGACAGCCACAACCGAGCAGGAACGCTTCCTCACCTGCGCCGCGACGAATCGCCTCGAGTCCGCTCCGCAGTCGCTCGGCTCGGGTCAGGGAGGCATCGGCAGCACGGCCCGACATAGCTGGCATGAAGAGGAAATCGAGCTTGAGGTAATCGAACCCCATGGCGACGAGCGCGGCGAAAGTTTCTTCCAGATGCTGCCGCACCTCTGCTTGGCTCGGGTCGAGGACATACACCCATCCATCTCGACTCCACGCTGGATTGTAGGTCCCGCGCAGCGCGGAGTCTCCATGCTGAAGAGTCCAATGGGGATGCAGGCTGAGAACTCGGCTCTCGGCTGAAGCCGCAAAGGGGGCGGTCCAGATCCCAGCGCGAAACCCCGCATCGCGAATCATCCCACCCAGCCTCGCCAAGCCTGTAGGAAATCGGGAACTCGGTTCGAGCCAGTCGCCCATAGCCGCCTGAAATCCATCGTCGAGTTGCACCACCTCCACGGGAATCCCGCTGGTATCCGCTGCCAATGCCTCGAGGTTGCGCACCAGATCCTGCTCGGAAACATCGTGGAAGAACTGATACCAACTGCACCAGCCCGCCTGAAAACGATTCTCTCGCCGCGCCCCGGCCACCGTTCCCCACAGTTCGGCGAAGCGTTCGAGCAGAGAATTTGCTTCTGATCCGAGAGCCACACGCACGCCCTCGAGTTCCCGGGTTTCACCCGGCTCAAGCATCACCTCGAGTCGAATCTCCAAATCGACAGCCACTGGGCGGCCCGCCGGGCTCCGCGCCCCGGGCCGCATCCTGACGACCCCGAAGGCCC
This sequence comes from Myxococcales bacterium, assembly GCA_012959865.1. Taxonomy (GTDB): domain Bacteria; phylum Myxococcota_A; class UBA9160; order UBA9160; family UBA4427; genus JAZXM01. The sequence goes on from DUCH01000132.1 coordinate 27,936, forward strand.
GCCCAGTCTCCAAGACCCCGACAAGGCAGAAGGGACCCGCCACCATCCCGCCCACAAGGGTTAAAATTTCAGACTCATGCCAACCCGGTCTCGACTCGGGCTGGCAGTGGTACATCCCCCGGAGCCAGGGGCCCGACGGAAAGTCCTTTTCCCCGTCGTTGCTCAAAGAGCGGACGCCTGTCGGCGACCAGGACTGCCAGCCATGGCGCAGGAAACGAAGATCTTGGTGGCCATGACCCTGGAATACCAGACCGAACTCGACGCTCTCCACATAAATCGGTCGGGCGCTTCGGTTCCGAAGAGTTCCGTACACCGTAGCGGCGGTTTTGTGATCTTCCCGGCGAATAGCGAGTTCGAGATCCCCGCCGGAAAACTTCCGTGTCCCGCTTCCGAAGTCGTCATCGCGTGAATCGGTCACGGTTTCGCCGCCGCGCAGGTAGCGAACGACTATCCGCACCGGATCAATATTCGACCCGGTTTCTTCTTTCCGCAATTGAGCCAGGGGTTGTGCCATCTCCAAAACCTATAGCGAGGCAGAGCGCAAGCCGCGCCGATGGCCGAAGGGACCCGCGTGGCACGGCACGGCTTCGGCCGCGACCGCCGGGAAAACCGGCGGAGCGTATCCCCAGCAAGATCTCCACCAAGATCCCCACAAGAGCGCGTGTCCAAGAACGCCAAAGTCGGACAAATTGTGTCGCCTCCACGCAAATTGTGTCACTTCGGCAAGCGAAGCTGCCCGAGCGTTGCCCTCGGGCTGCACAGCCATTCAGCAAGATTCTAAAAAAAACTCTTTAATTTCAAATCCTTACATACGTTCTCATTAATAGGGACAAGAGTGGCACGCCACTTGCTCTATGAGTCCTCTGTAAACGCGGGCCTCTTCGAGTGAAGCATCCCCCGGATATTGAAGGTCTGGCGCCCGAGCGGGCTACCCCTCCCTTCGCACTTTGTGCAAGGAGCTTGCTCGGGCGCTTATTCGCGTCCGCGGGTGGGCGCAGCCTGGCCCCGATCGTCGTCGGCCACCCTGGCTACCGGCCTCGCTGCTCCTCGCCCTCGCCGCCGCCACAGCGGCAGCAGACGAGAGGGTCCGGGGTATAGTTCGACCATGCAAGGTCCACCTGGCAAATCCGACCGTCGGTACTCCTTGCCCCCGATTCTCCCCGAGCCGCGTTGCAGCCGACGCGAGGCCGGCAGCTTCAAAATTACTCCCGGCGTTCGGCTCCAGCTCAGCCCCGAGGCCCACAAGTCGGAGCGCGCTACAGCACGCCGCTTGCAAGCGGGTATCGAGGGCGTTATCCAAACCCGCCCCCGCGTCACAAGCACTCTCGTTCAGAATGACGAACTCCCTCAAATTCATCTGGCCATCGAGGCGAGTCCTCCTCCCATGGACTCCAGCGACAAACCCCTCGCCCGCCGAGCACCGGGCCTAGAAAACACCCGCGGCATACAGCACGACGCCTATCGGCTGACGGTGACGCCCAAGCGGGTGGAAATTTTCGGGACCGGACCGGCGGCGCTTCGTTACGGAGTCGAAACGCTGCTCCAACTCATCGGCCCAGGCGGCCGAATTCCCTGTTGCTGGGTCGAAGACAGTGCAGACCTTCGGCTACGAGGTCTCATGCTCGACATTTCTCGGGGCAAGGTTCCCACTCGGCAGAGTCTCGAAGACCTGATCGACACCTGTGTTGCCCTCAAATTGAATGTCCTCATGCTGTATACCGAGCATACTTTCCGCTTCAAAAAACACCCGCGGATAGGCCAGCAAGATAGTCCCCTGACTGCCCGGACTCTTGCGGCCCTTGACGCCTATGCGGCCGAACGCTTTGTGGATTTGATTCCCTGTCTGCAATCCCTTGGTCACATGGAGCACATCCTGAAACTCCCGCTCTATAGCGACATGGCCGAAACCGAGAGCGCTTGGACAATCGCCCCCAATCACCCGCGATGCCTGCCCTTCCTCAAAGATCTATACGACGAATACCTGCCCCTGTTTCGCTCGAGTTGGTTCAATGCGAATTGCGATGAGCCCTGGGATCTGGGTCGCGGCCTCTCGGCGAAGCGAAGCGAAGCCCTCGGCCCCGGTGGTCTCTATCTCGAACACGTCCATAACATCCAACGTTTGGCCGCCCGTCACGGGAAACGTATGATGATCTGGGGCGATGTCGTACACGCCCACCCGCATCGAATTCCCGAAATTGACCCAAATCTGGTCTTGCTCGATTGGTGGTACGAAGCAGATTTTGATTTCGATCGAGTCAAGGTGTTCGCGCAGAACCACATCGATTTTCTGGTCTGTGCAGGAACTTCCAGCTGGAACTCGCTCTTCCCAAGGGTCGCGAACAGCCTGGCGAACATCTCCGGCTGGGCAGACGCCGGGCGAAGGCACGGCGCGTTGGGCCTTCTGAATACCGATTGGGGCGATCACGGGCACTACAATCTCGAAGGAAATTCCCTCATGGCGTACGCCTGGGGGGCGCAAGAAGCTTGGTCGGGAGCCTCCAGGCCAAGCGACTTTGATCGCGGATTTTCACGACTCTTCTTCGACGACGCCAAGGGTGAGGCCGCACGAATTTACCGAAGCCTTGGCGCGATTCACGACACGGGATTCAAGGCTTTCAACGGCTCGCCCCTCCAATACCTTTTCTTCGACAGCGTAGATAGCGCCTACTTCATCGGCGCCTGTCGACCTGCCCGCTTGATTTCCGTTCAGAAACGATTGGCACGCTTGAAGCCGCGAATAGAAGCGGCCCGCCTGAGCGCGACTTGCGGGCTTCAGCACCTCGATGAGATTCTATACGCCGCAGATGCATCGGCGTTTGCGGCCCGAAAGGCCGAGACCGGACTCGAATACCTCTCTTGGCGAAGGAAGCCCTCCAGCCTGAAAGCCTCCGGTCGCCGGAAACTGGCGAGGACCCTCGCGGCTCTCGCGACGGAACAGATCGCGCTTGGGCGCCGACTTCGAAAACTCTGGCTCAAGCGCGCTCAGCCTTCCAATCTCGACCAAACCCTCAAGCGCCTTCGACGCTCCGCTCGACACCTGAGGGCCGCCGGGAAGCGACTGGAGACCAATCGCCCGACGCCCGAACCCGAACGGAAGAAGATCTCCGTTCAAGGCGTTCTTCAGGCGGTTCGCGAGAGCCAGGGTTAGTCCGCCGACGCGCAGTGGTCACCGCGGCCACGAACGGCGCTTGTCAATCCGGGCTCGCCCCACTTTCCTTTCCTAAGACGCGACGGGCGATGCCAGCCAGATACACCGAGCCGGTACAACAAAGCAGATCATCCTCGCCGAGCCCGGCGCGGGCGGCGAATACCGCTTCGCTGGGGTCGTCGAGCAGGTTGACCTCGCATTCTGGCGCGATTCGACTGGCCAGAGAAGCCAATGCAGCGGGCTCCATGGAACGCTTGGGGTCGGCACGGGTGACCCAGACTGCATCCACGCCCCGAAGCAATTCGGTGACAATCGCCTCCGAAGACTTGCTGCGCGAAATCGAGAGCGCGAGGTGACGACGTCTTGCCGGAATCGCATCCATGACCTCGCGAACGGACGCCGCAGACTTCGGAGTATGCGCTGAATCCACCAGAATCCAGGGCTTTCGCGCGATCAATTCAAGCCGTCCGGGCAGCGAGGCCTGTACGAGGCCACGGCGCGCACCCTCGGCAAGTTTTGCGTCGCTCCAGCATCCCAATCGGCGCAGAGCCGCCACAGCGATCGATGCGTTGTCAATCTGGTGTCTTCCCCGAACGCCGAGGCCGGCAGCGACTTCGAAACCATCAGATTCCCGATACACAAAGGCCTGCACGGCATCGTCAGGGATCCCGTAGAGGCCCCATTCAGAAGGCTTCAACATCTCCGACTGTGCGTCCTCCCCAAGACGAAAGAGCGGAGCCCCCACCGCATTCGCTTGGCCGATTACTGCAGACCGAGCCTCTTCGGCGAGGGGACCCATAATGCAGGGTACGCCCGGCTTGATGATTCCGGCCTTTTCGCTTGCGACTTCGGCAAGGGTATTCCCAAGCTTTTCGGTGTGTTCAAGTTCAATCTGGGTGATACATGTCACCCGGGGTAGCACGGCGTTCGTAGAATCTAACCGCCCGCCGAGCCCAACCTCCAGAAGAACTCTGGACACCTGGGCTTGGGCAAAGAGGAGCAGCGCTGTGGCGGTAGTCGCGTCGAAAAAGGTGGGCGCATTTTTGGGGTCCTCATCTTTAAGCGCCTCTACATGTGGCCGTATGCGCTCCACCGCCTCGGCGAGGAGATCATCGTTGATCGCTAGGCCATCAATCCGGAAACGCTCGCTCCAGGTCTCGAGATGCGGCGAAGTAAAGGTCCCCACTCGCTCGCCCCCAGCGATCAGAATCGCTTCGGCGAGAAGACAAGTAGACCCTTTTCCCTTTGAGCCGGCGACATGAATTATCGAGAGGCTCGCTTCGGGATTCTCCAATCTTGCCAGCAGGCGACGAATCGGTCCCAGGTCCAACCGCGCATTCGCGTAACTCGAACCTCTCTCGAAGTTGATCAAATTCTCGAGCCATCGGCTTGCCTCGTGGACGTCGGAAATTTTCGCACTCAATATCGCGAATTCCCCATTTGGCCCCTTGGGCGATCGACCGATCAATCGCGTAGTCGGGTAATTGCGTACAATCGAAAGAAGGCGGCCCAAGTGGGCCGCCTTCAGCAACAGTCGATCCTGCCCAGACTCTCGCTACTGGAGAAGATAGCGCTGGCTGTCTCGATATTTCTTCACGGCCTGGCTGGTTGTCTCGACGGCCGGGAAAAAATATTTGACCGCGTGCCCACACTTCTTGCAAACTTTGTAACAGAATTTAAAACCCTCTACCTCGCGCACGCTGCCAACGCTGATTCGATTCTCGTCGGTGCAACAGCGATCCGGACGCGGCGGAGACACTATTCGTCGAGGGTAGTCGTTCTTGGGCGGCTCATCGGTCGAGTACTCAATGATGTTCTGGGTGAGCCGATGGGACCGCTCTTCTGAATTCTTTTTTCTGATATTACTTCCGATTCGTCTCAACTCTTATCCCTCACGCGTGTTCTGCTGATATGTAGTCGGGCGCCTGCCTCAACTCGTCCAGCAGAAAAGAAAAATCTTCAAAGGGCGCAGCACATGGCGGGCCAGCCGCATAGAGAAGCCGACCTCGCTCACTCTGCCCCACTTTGTTCGATGCGTAACTCACTCGGTTTTCCGACCCTCCTATCGGTTTTTTGTCCGTCGCACTTTTTGAAGCCAGCGGAAGCTCCGAAAGTTCAATCAGAATCGAACTCCGGGTCCCGTATGAATCCCCCAGATGGACACAAACGTCATCGAGGGGTGAATCGAGGGGTGAGTTGTCGGGGCTGTGAGCGCGACACAGATCGGCAAGCGCGTCGAGCACTTCCGGGGCCCGAAGTTGGGCAACCCTCTGCGCCCGATCCCGCACTCGATCGACCTTGGATTGCGCCACCCCCCCCGCACCTTGCTCGCAGGGTTCACACGGTTCTAGGT
>DUCH01000133.1:0-18276 GCA_012959865.1 Myxococcales bacterium
CCGCGCCAGCATGCGAAGGCCGTCGGGCGTTCGCTCGCGGCCACCGCTTCGCGCCAGGTAGCGACGCGTGACTCGCGATGCGGCGCTGTCAACTCGACACCAAGCGCCACTGCCGCGGCTTGACCGTGTTCGTGATAGCAAGTGCCGACCGCTTCACGTTCTTCGTCGTTGAGGATCGGCAACGACAACGCGCCAGGAATGCCACTGCGATGCACTTCGACGGGCGCACGCACATCGAGCAACTGGAACGCCGACTGTTTTCCGCCCAGAGGGAACACCTCCGCGGGGTGGATCTGAGCTGGATTCTTTGGCACGGGCGCAGGTGTGGGGTTGGAGGTGATTGACACGACAAGAGTCTAATGGATTGACGAGTGACAGGGGGCCCGCCCTCACGCTCCCGGAACAAACTGGATTGGTGAGGTCCAGGCGGGCTCCTGAATCGTGGCCGCCAAATCGGAGCGCGGAGCCACGCCTTCGCGAATCGCATCCCATGTGGACCAATGACACGTGGGGTTCTCGAGCACGCGGGCATCACGCGGGCATCACACGGACACAGTAGAATGCGCGCTGGTCGGCATTAAATTCGGGGTCGCCTATCCTCTTCGCCGACCCGGGAATTCTGGCGAGCGAACGCTTCGCGTTGAGGGCGAAGCCGGACCGTCTAATCGTCGGCTTCAAGGAGTCGCCGGTAGGAGGGCTGGAGCAAAACGCCGATTTGGGCCTCGATCCGACGCAGGGCTTCTCGCTTTTCCCGCGCCAGGGCCTGGTCACGCAGGTCCTTCCGAATCAAGGCCGAGACCTCGGCAAATTCGAGCTGCCGCATGGGTACCTTGTCCCAGAGCATGACAACCTGAATTCGACGCCCGGCCCCAATAGGATCTGAAACCTCTCCGGGAGCGAGAGCCAGGATTGATTGCCGCATCTCCCGAGGCCACGCTTTCAACTCCAGCCACACGCGCGGCCGATAGGCGCTGCCTGTTCGCGCCAAGACCCACTCCCGGGCGAGGTTCTCTCGTCCAGTTTCCGCTTGGCGGAGCCCTTCGGCGAGTCCGTTGAGTTCGGGCCGCGAGACGCCCGACGTCTTGAGATCCACTTCGATTCGCCCAGCCTCGAAGCGGGGCGGCAGCTGAAATTGAGTTTTCAGACGGTCGTAGGTGGCCCTGACTTCTTCATCGCTGGGATCGGGATCGACGATTGACACTTCCAACACGCGCTTACGCCGAAGAATGCGGCGAATCGTTTCGGGGTCGGAAAGGACAAATGCATCCGCACCCTGGTTTTGGGCCCGCCGGGCCAGCTCGTCTTCAATCTCTTGGGCCGAGACTTGGATTCCCAAGTCACGAGCCCTGACAGTGATTCGTTTTTGCTCGATGGTCCGCTCGAGAATATTTCGGCGGGTTCGGTTTTGGTGGCGGGCTCGTGCGACGGGGTCAGACCCGAAGGATACGCTGAGAAAATCGTGTACAGCGGCCTCGTACTCGCTAACGGTGATGGGTTCGTTGCCCACGCACCCCACCCGATCCGGTCTTCCAGTGATTTCGCAGGGTGGGCGCGGCGCAGCGGCGGGGGTCGCACAACTCGCCAGCCCGCTGGCGATCAGGCAGAGGTAGGTTTTGAGGCTGCGCTGCATCATGGGAAAGCCAGACTACCTCAATTGCCGTCGATGACTGAGGGAAAGCGAAAGTTCTCGAGTCGTGGCAGACGCCGCGCTGGGTCGGGGCAAGCGATGCGCTCGGAATCCACGGTTTTCGCTCTCTGGGTTGACCTTTTCCCCTTCGGCGTCTCCGTAGCCGACCACATCTCGGGGTGGGCGTCGTCTAGCCGCGAATCCGAACCCGCCGCCGCGCCAAGGGGATCAGGGCCAGAAGCGCCTCGATGCCCAGCAACCCGCATCGGCTCCGCCGCGGACGGGTCGAGCAGCCGCGATTTTTGCATTCCACGAAGCAGTAAAGGGCATCGATCCGTGTGACGATACCGTCTCCGTCTCGGTCGTACTGATCGGAAGCGTCCGATGCTTGGGTGCCCACCCGAACGAGCAGGGTACTGATGTCGCGCATATCGACCTGGCCGTTCAGGTCCATGTCACACCAGCCTTCGCCCTCGCTGGCGCCAAATTCGTCGTTGCAGCTGGGATCAGCGAGATCGACCAAACCATCTCCGTCCTGATCGATCCCATCGTTGCAAGCAGTCGGCTGGGTGCACTCGTCAGGGATCCCGTTCATGTTTTCGTCGGAGCTTGCCCCGTTCCTTATGTCACAACCGTCCGCGATACCGTTGCCGTTGCAATCCGATGCAGGGGTCAGGTTGGGTGCCACTCCTCCGAGCTTTTCCGAAAACGATTGAAGTTCAGGAAGGCATTCTCCCGGGAGCCCCGCGCGCCCAACGGCAATCAGGTCCTGACCGCCCGGCAGGGGCAGCGAAGGATGGTCGAAGGGTGCCTCTTCCCGGCGAACTCTCTCGTCGGTGAGCGCCTTCAGAAAGGCGACGAGTGCTCGGTGGCCTTGAGATTCAGGCGAAAAATTTCGGGTGCAAGATCGTAAGCGTTGATCTCTTGGAAATCGCTTCCCCGATTGTAGAACTCGACAACCTGCTCGAGGGAGCTCTTGCCGCCATTGTGGAAGTAAGGTCCGGTGAGTTCGACATTTCGAAGGGAGGGTACCTTGAAGGCACCGGCATCGACGACGTGGTCTTCGGCCACAACGAACTCAACGATATTGCCATCGGGGTCGGTATTGATCAGTTTTTGGTGTCCAACAAGTTCCGGGACGTCAAATTGTTCCTTCAACCGACGGGCAAACGATAACGGCTCGCCGATCCCAGCAGTATCGAGCACTGGCGAATGCCGCCCCCCAACACCTGCGTCTTCCGAACTGGGACGCACGCCAATATTGTAGAAGCCCAGATCGTAGCGGGACTCGCGCATGGAGGTGAAGAGTGGACTGCCGTCGAGGCGTGTTTGCTCGATGCCATCGATCAGCATCGAGTAGGTGCCGTGGGGGAGACCAAAGAATGCCAACTCAAAGCGCATGTTGGTGCACTGCTGCGACTCCGGATCCGGGATGTCGATGATTGCGCCTTGGGCGACCACGCGTTGAAGGGATCCATTGGCGAGTAACTGCTGGGGTGGTGCGTGCAGGGTAGGGTTGAACTGAAGTAGGAGAGGCTGACCGCAAGGCCTTGGAATTCCGGGGTAAAACGACTTGTAAATGATCTTGCCCGTGGAATTTTGGCGAAGCTCGAAATGTTTGCCCATGGGCCCTCCCGCGATGGGCCAGGTGCTGCCCGGGGCGCAGAGCATGTCGGGGTTGTTGCTGGGAATGCTGCAATCCATGGGGAGAGCATCCAGGGGAAGGAGATCGGGCTTTTCGACGAACATGACTTCGGACTGGCCGCCGAGTTTTGCCATCAGCATTTCCTCGATGGGTCCTTCGAGAAATATCAAGGGAGGATCACCGGCGACCGCCGAGGCTTCGACCTCCGCAAGTCGCAGGCCTTGATGGCTGGCGATGCTGAAGGTCGAACCTACATGGCAAGCACCGCAGAGTCCCGCGCCGATGGTCGGGTCGATCAGGGCGTCATTGAAGAAGATCCGCATACCGAGCTTTTGCTCCGCGGAGAGTGCGCTGCTCAGACTATTCTCAATGAAACGCGGAACAACGCTCTCCATGTTCCCGCGACTCCGCTCTTCTCGGATAAAGCGATCGAGGGGCGAGTCGTCGGAGATCAGGCTGGCTTCGTAGATTTGTACAGCGAGTCCCCAGAAGAGGGAGAAGTTGGCCTCGATCAGGGGAATCCCGTCGGTGGTGGTGGCGGATTCATCCCAGTACTCCGAGTTGAACGCCTGTTTGATGAGATCGCGATAGTCGCGTTGCAGACCTCTCCCGGAGGGGTGTCGCATGACTCCTAGAACGGAATCGGTTCGACTGACTTCTTGTCCTAAAAGAGGACGAAGGGAAAGCAGTTTTCGAGCAAGTTCGGCGAACGTTCGAGCGTCTCCACGACTTCCGTCGGGATGAGTGATTCCAAAGGCCATCTCGACATGGTTGTTGGGTGGACCCACCGCCTGCGAGGCCAACGAGGCATTGCGAAGATCTAACCGCGCACGGGTCACGCCGGTTGACGAAGATACCCATACTTGGGCGCCCGCATTGGCGGGTCCGAAAGGGTCGGTGCCGTTGAAATTCGAGTTCGCCCGCCCGTCCCAAAATTGACGAAAATTGTACGCGGCGTTGATCATCGTCGGAGTGTTGCGACCAGTTACCTGGCGTGTATTTCCGACTCCATCGCGAAAGATCGGGTCGATCAAAGCCTGGGAAGCATCGAGCGAACTTCTGGAAGTGATGCCCTCATATTCCCTTCGTTCCACGCCCTGGGAACCGACGATATCGTCCACGTTTCGAAGAACCCGAGAAAAATAGGGGACGATTCCCTGGCTAAAGGACAGGTTCAGCCGATCGATGGGGTTCTCGAGAGCGGTGTTTGGGAAACTCTCCGAGGAAAGGGTCCCGCCGGGCTCTGTCCGGGGGCGGTCACCGTCGAAGAATCCACCGAATATTCCATTGTTGCCCGGTGCAACAGAATTGGTCATCCGGGAATCGACTCCCGCATGATGATGGCAGGTCGCGCATGCGGTTCGCCCATCGCTGCCGACTTGGACGTCCCAGAAGAAGGCTTTTCCAAGGGCCTCGGCGGCGGCGTTGTCGACGACGATGTCTCCCAAAGCGATGGCGCGCGCGGTCGGTTCGGTGAGCAGTTTCAGGCTTCCCATCGGCAGCGGGACGTTCAGGTCGCCGAGGTCCGTGTCGCCCAAGGGCGGGGGAACGGAGTTCCGAACAAAGCGGCAGCCATCTTGGGGGATATCTATGAATCCGGGAGGACAATCACTCGAAGGGATCACGTCGGCGGGGATGGGAATTATCTGTGCGCTCGCGGCAACGGACAGAGTCAGGAGCGCAGTTAGAAAGAGCAGGGGAAGGAGTTCTTTCGCCCGCGTACCGATGAAGCCGGTTGAATGTATAAAGCCGCGGTCTCTTCGCAAAGGCATTACGATTTCCTTTTCCATTTCTTTTTCCATTTCGGGAACGAGTCGACTACTAACCGAAGATGCGGACAATGACGCCAAGAGCGGCAGCCAGCAGGGCCACGCCACCGCCGCCCAATGCCGGGACGGGGAGCGCGAGAACTTTCACGACCAGACGCAGCGCATCACCGCCCGATGTAGTCAGGAAAATCGTATCGCCCTCACGCGGGTAGAGGCCCGAGTAGAGGCCCTTAGACACGATCGTGATTGCGCCCTTATCATCGGAAAATCCGCTGCCCAATGTCTGGTTGTTGGCGTCTGTCACCAATACAAACTCATTGGCTCCGACCGTTCCCGTGACTTGCAGGGTGTTGGTGGCGGGATGAGTTCCAGCTGTGGGCGCGGTTGCTGCGTTCACCGGGGGCGCGTTGTTTGCGATGGGAGTTCCGAAGAGCGCCGCGGCATCGCCGATGCTGATCAGTCCCGGAATCTGGGCCAGGGCGTTTCCATTCGCGTCCAAAATGAAAACCGCCAGGATGGAATCACCGCTGCGGACCGTTAGCGTCGAAGGGAAAAGGCCGTCGATTGCGGGTGCCAAGAGGGTGAGCCCGATTATGAGCCGATCTTGGAAGGGCGCACCCGTGATCGGGTCTTCCTGGGCGAGAGCCTGAAAGGCCTCGGCTCCAAAAATCGTAGTTCCAGGGTTGCTCGTGGCAAATTCAGCGCTGAAGCCTGCCACGCCCACTTCGGAGTTCAAGCCAATCACGTTGTTGGTGTCGGCAAGCAGGCCGCTGACGTTCGTGACGAAACTCGCCGGAACGTTGAATATGCCGATGTCAAAGCGCTGGGGGACTGAGCGGTTGGAGACCACGATTTCTGCAGCGGGGATTACGGCGCCTCCGTTTCGAAGCTCAATCAGATTTCCCGTGAAGGCTTCGATGGGCCCGACCACCGGGTCCACGCAGGGCGCTGTGCAGAGCGGGGCAACGGGGCCCGGAGCCGCGGCATTCACTACGACATTGAGCCCGAGGACGGGGAGGCTTCCGGCGGTGATGGTTCCGCCGTTTCCGGTAAGAGTCCCGGTCGCCAGGACAGTCGTGCCCTGGAGCAGTTCGAAATTTCCGGGCGAGATGGAGAAGAGTACCGCAGGGTCCCGGACATCCAATTGAATCGAAACCGTGTTCTGCGAAATACCAAAGGGGGTTCCATCGATGGCAAAATTCTCCTGGCCGACGATGAAGAAACTGCCATCCCCGATCGAGAAATCGCCGCCAATTTTCAGGCTAAAGCCGACAGTCGCCACCGAAGTGGTGGCGGTGAGGCGATCGCTCAGAATTTCAGCGGCTGTGAGGTCATTGACGAGTGCCAGCGGCACATTTTGAATGGTGATCACGAGACGAGAAGCGGAGAAGGCCACACCGACTTCCCGCAACTCGACCGTAGCCCCTGAATTCGGCGTCAAGGGATCCACGGTGGCGAAGGCACCAGCCGGGGGAGCCGGCGGCAGTACGGGACCAGTACCTGGGGCGCCCACTGATGCGCTGCCCAAGATCAATCCGGACCCCGCTCCCAGTGCGCCGGGGTCCGCTGCGGCGTCCTCGCAAAGGGTTCCAGGATCGACGATGAAGAGCGTGTCACCGGAGAGAAACGTGTCCTGGCCCACCAAGCCCTGGATGTCGGCTGCCGTAAATTCAATCAGGGCGGTCCCGGCCCCCACGCACGGAGCGCCCACCAGAGGCACACAGGTCAGGCGGAGATCCGTCGCGAGGGAGATAGCGGGCGTGAGGGCGCCAGCAGGATCGAGGCAGACATCAAAGCGCGCGTTTGTCGGGCCTTGGAAGCGCAAGCGGGTGCGGCCGTTGGCGAAAACGACTTCGCGGCCCGGGCGAAATGCCGGAACGGGCCCGATGATCTCGGCCTCTGCCAAACCGGCACCAAGGTCGGCTGCCCGGCTTCCAACGACGCCTCCGGAGTTCACGAGATGGTTTCTGAAATTTTGACTTCCACCCTGATCACAATTCCCACCTGGCGTCTTGGTAATCGGATCGGGGTCATCGCACTCGATTGCGGCGCGTACCGTTTGCTCGCAGGCTTCGAAGGGGACGAGCGCCTGGGAGCAGGCATCCAGTCCGGAATACGGGAAGGGAAGCAGGGGGTAGGCCCCAAGCGTCGTCAGGTCATGGATATTTTCCCCATTGATGTCCACGTTATGACCTACGGGTCCGAGTCGTCGATCCAGAAGCCAGGGCTGCGCACCAAAAATAAATGGGGTGCTAAAACGCGCCAGATCGATTTCTTCCATCTCTGGGTGACCGGGGGCGATGGGCGTGAGATACTGTCCCCAGTTCACGCTTCTTCCGTTGATATCACGCGGGCCATCGCAGATATCGTTGTCCAGACCGGGCAGAGGTGTCTCCATGCCCGCTTCGCAGCGCATGCGTGCGAGGGTCTTGCCCGTCCACTCACGAGCGACCGGGACTCCAACCATGAACTCCCGGTTCAAGTCTCGAAATTTTTCGAAGATGGGATTTCCCAGTGCGTCGGTTTCTTGGACCAATACCTGAGCCCCTGCCGCGTCGAGTTGTGGAGTCCCCAAGGCGTCAAGCGCGGGAGTCATTTTGGGTTCGGAGCAGGGATTATCGGCCTGGCTCAGGCCTACTTGGGCAAGCTGATTATCGGTAAGCGAGTTCAGGTGAGCACAGGGGGAAAATCGGTCCCTGGCGACGGCGTTGCCACCCAGGGTTGCGTTCAAGTTCGCATTGATGAAATCCACGTCGTAGCGGATCTTCAGCGCCCCGCCCCCCGCATTCTGGATGAACCCACCTGTTGCCGGGTCGATCTGGGGAATGGCAATTTGTGTACACACCCCAGTCCCGATGATTGGGTCGAGGACATCGATGTTCAGCCCGCCAAGACCGCCGTTAGATGCCTGCTCGCATCCCAGAGTGGTGTGTCGCAGGAACTCGCGATCTTCGCCGGTCTTGTAGTCCTTGTAGTTTCCGAAAACCCAGACGTTCGAAGTGGCGTCTGATGTAAATCCGATTAAGAGGTGCTTTATTCGCTGATTCTGGAAACCCGCTTGATCCATTTCGACCTCAGCCCAAATCAGATGGCCAGGCTGGCTCTCGCTGGTCGTGATGGCCGCTGTGATCGAGGTGGTATGGGCCGAAAAAAACTTGACGCCACCCTCGGTCGTGAAAAACCCATCGGCCGAGTAGCCGTCGCCGACCAAGATGGGAGAGAATCGAAAGGCGTCGGGCACCTGGCCCGATACGTTCGCGCCCCCTGGTCGATTGGCCTCCGGACAGAAATCGCTTAGCGATGTAGGGATGCAGTATGGGTAACCGGTGGCAAATGAGTTCGTGTAGTTGTCGGGATCGTTGGTGAAGCGAGGATCTGGACTGCAGTTGGCCCCAACATTGGTTTCGCCAAGCGCATTCGTCCACTCCCGGCAGCCGACACCTGACTGAATCGAGTGACGGCTTTCCGGGTCGTTGAGCCGGATCATGGCTCCGGCATTCAAGGTGTCTTCGTTCGAGGTACCGCAGTCCTGGCCCTGCCGGCCATTGAGGCAGAGATATCCCGCTCCGCGGTTGATGAACGTCACTGTCCCGGATTGGTTTTCGATGGTCGGGCCCGCTCCAGGAATTCCAGCCACACCCTTGTCGATGAAGACCTCACCGGCGATTGCAGTCAAGTCGTCCATCTGGTTGGCCACCACCGAGGCGAGAAGCCGATCCGCGGCGGCTATTGGATCCGAGAAAGGATTGAATCCCGACTCGGCAGGACCCACGGGAACGGTGGCTACGGGTTGCTGAAAGCCCGCGATGGAATTTGCGAGTTGGGTGGCCTGGGAAATCAGAGCAGAGATCGCCCGCTGTAGATCTCTGAGCCGTGCGTCAGAATTGAGATTCAGGACTCTGTCGAGTTCGGTCACGAGCCCGGTGAGGTCGGAGCTCGCGAGGTCGCCATTTCCGGCCGCCCGCAACTCGATCAGGACACTCGAAATTTTGAGTGCGGTATCGATGGCTAGATCATTGGCCGCTATATCGACGACGTTGTTCCCGTTGGTATCCAGAAGCGCGGCAATCGCGGTGGCGTTTGATTCTGCTTGAAGCAGCAGCCCTCCCAGACGATCCTCCAGGCTTCCGATGGAACCAGCAACCGCGGTCTCGATAGCGACACCATTTGCGCCCGATGCCTGACTGCCATCGAATCCTTCGGGAAGCGGGGTCTGGGCGACCAGATCCCGGCAGGTCATGAAGTTGGCAGGCAAGAAAAGGATCATGTTTGCCGGCACGATGACGACGTTGTTGGCCACGCTCATGATGCAGGCCGAGTAGCGATCATTGGGGTTCGCGACGACGATCCAGTCGACCCGACCATCAAAAGCCATGCCTGCGATTTTTCCGCCGTTCGCGTCACGACCCTCACCCGAGGGCCCCAGGCCGCGTCCGTCGAGACCGAATTGAGTCCTTCCCGCAGGCAGGGGCGGGTTTGCTACGTCGATCGCGCCGACAGGCGTTGTGATTTGCGCCTCGACGGGAATCGAGAAGATAAATCCCATGGCAAGGGTAAGGCCAGCGACAGCCAGGCGGAGCGACCCCACGGACAGGAAGAAATCGGAACCGGAAAACGCGCTGATGTGCTCCTCCAAACCCCGGGTGGGGGAGCGTAGGGCGGGCTTAGGGCCGATAGACATTGGTGCCTCCTAGTGATCGCTGAGTTCGGCCTCTCCCCGTGCCGAACCCAGTCGGCAGCACGTTGAAGCCAACGAACCGGCCCGCCCGCCTCAGCCACGAGAACTACGAGATTGGGAAACCAGTCCATATGATTGTCAGCATTTATGATGGACCGGCCGAAAATCTCCTTGTTACATTTGAGTCATCCAATTACAGTGACATTGAAAAGGCGAAGTCCCTAAACGCTGCGGTGTCAGGAGAATGCGGCGGCAGTTGCGCCTTGCGAGATTGTCATTGTCCTACGATTTGCTCTGCTCTTAACGATCGAAAACGGCTCGCGAATCCATTACATCAAGGTCATGTTGGAATTGCGCTCACTCCACGCACGCAGCGAGGATGAAGTTTGCTCGACCCCGTCTGGGGTGTACGAAAGAGATCCGGTCTCAAATCTATCGCTGCGCGAGCACACTCAGCCTTTTCCCAGCACCCTCCACGGGCTCCTGTGGGGCGGATTGCCGGGTCCTCGCGCTGCGAGAGGCCTCGAACTTGAGCAGCGGCTAGGCCATTCAAGCTGTCTTCCGCCGGCGGACCTCGGCCTGCCATCGAGAACCCCTGTGTCCGCTCTTTGACCCGTACCGGACATGGCCCAGGGTGTAGAGCGGGCCTTTGAAATTCCTATCCGCGGACGCCTGGGCTTCGATTCGCCCGTTCGGGGTAACGGAAAGTAACGGCGTTTCTGTTTTCTATTTCCATTCGAAAAGTCAAGTCCCCCAGCTTGCTGTGCGCCTGGTGATCAAATCGGGACTTCTCGGAGGGCGTAGGAAACCGTACGGAGGTCCGATCTGCGTGCACGTTTTTCCGTAATGTTTGGATAAATCTCAATCAAAGATGGAGGCACATTGTGAGAATTTCCGCTCTATTCGTAGGACTAGTTCTAGTTCTGGCCCCACTCGCAGCGACCGCCCAGGAAATTAAATTTTGGAAGGGTGCGTTCGACGCGAATTTCGTGATCGACTCAACCTTCACGACAGACGGAAAGACCTTTGAAGTCTCGGCTTCCGGCGATGCGGGCCCCTATGGCAGGGCCTATCTCTCATACGTCTTTACCGACAAGGGGGGCGACGGCGATAGAGGGGAGTTTACCGGCATTGCGTGGACCCAGCAGGGCGAAGACGTGATTACGGCGACGTTGCAAGGCATCTACAAAAAAGACGGAAAGGTTTTTCGAATCTATTCCCTAGACAACGTATCCAACGGGAACTTCAATATCGTGTCGGGAGAAGCCGATTTTGTGGCCAAGACGATGAAGTTTAAAGTTTCCGAGTTGGCGATGCCGTAACCCGGAAAGCCAAGCCCTGATTTGGGCTGTATGCCCTGACTCATGCCGAGCGGTCCCGCTGGGTACGGCCCCTCCTTCTGAAAATGAGGGAGGGGCCAAGGGAGGGGCCAAGTGGGGGGCCAAGTCGGTGTAATGGAAAGAATCGTAGCTCGATGTCCGCTATCGATTTTTCAAAAAAGTCGCAGAAAAATGCTCCGCTGTCACGTGACCGAATTCGGTTTCGAGAGCCGCCCAGTCGCCATCGGAGATGCCTTCCCGTGCCGCATCCTTAGGATGAAGGAAGAGCTTCGGCAGCGGCGATTCTCGACGAAGCACGCGAATGTTGCGCTGACCGGTCTGGAAAAATGTATCTTCACGCACACGTTGCATGGCCGATCTGAGCCCGGAACTCGTGCGCTGGAGGAGCGAAGGCTAGGGTAGGGGTTCTGGTCGGGGCATCCCCCGTGCCCCCCGTGACCAGAGTCGGTTCATTCCCTCTGCGGGATTCGGGAGCGCGTGCCGTGGCTTTGGATATAGACCTTCAGGACGATCGCTCCTCATCGAGTGAGGACCGGGCCTCGCTCCGCCATGTGATGGAATTCGTTTGGAGTCACTGGCGTCGGCTGCCCTGGCGATTTGGCGCGATGCTCGCCGGAACCACTCTGGCGACCCTGATCGAGATCCAGATCCCCCGGTTCTCCTCTGAACTGGTTGTGGCCACCGAGCGTCATCTGGGCGAAGGCGCCGGACTGGCGGAGGCCCGAAACGCGGGCTTGGCGCTGCTGTTTGTCTTCGCGGGTCTCTCGCTGGTCAGGCAACTCTATTTGCGCAATTGGATGTACTTCACCTCCCAGGTCATGCAGCGCATCGTGGCGGACGGGTTCCGCCAGGTTCAGCGATTCAGTCTCGACTGGCATACCAGCCACTTTGCGGGATCCACCCAGCGGAAGATCACCCGCGGAATGTGGGCCTACGACTCCCTGGCGGATACGCTGATGATCGAGCTTGGTCCGGCGCTCGCTCTGCTTCTGGGGTTCAGCGTGGCCATGTACATGCGCGACCCCGGGTTGGGACTCTATTTTGCCGGCGCGGTTGCTGTCTTTGTCGCGGTCAGTAGCGCGCTTTCTTTGGTCTACGTGGCGCCGGCCAACCAATTCGCGAACGAAGCGGATACCGAAGTGGGCGGCGCCCTGGCCGACTCCATCGCCTGCGTTTCTGTCGTAAAGTCCTTCGGGGCCGAGGGACGTGAGGAAAATCGCTTCGAGGACACGAGTCAGCGATGGCGGTTTCTCTCTCGCCGCTCTTGGTTGCGGAGCATGGACGCAGGCGCGGTGCAGTCCGTGATGCTGGTGATCCTCCTGGCTGGCTTGCTCGGCCTTGTTCTGTTGGGTGGGGGGACCGGGGAGGAGCGCGTCGCCGATGCCGTCTACGTGGTGGCCACCTATCTGGTCGTTCACGGATACCTGCGCAATATCGGTTGGCAGGTGCGCAATGCCCAGCGAGCGGTCAACGAAGTCGAGGGCCTGGTTGCCATTTCGCTCGCGGAGCCCGGGGTACGCGATATCCCCGGTGCAAAGAATTTCAGGTCCGGACCGGGGGGCATTCGCTTCGAGGCGGTGGGGTTTCGCTATCGCAATCAGCCGAGGCCGATTTTTCGAGCGCTTTCGCTGGAAATCGCGCCCGGGGAGAAGGTGGCCCTGGTGGGGGAATCGGGCTCAGGCAAAAGCACTTTCGCCAAACTTCTCCAGCGCCTCTACGACGTGGACGAGGGCCGCATTGTGATCGATGGACAGGACATCGCCGGGGTGACCCAGGAGACCCTGCGCCGGGCGATCTCCCTTGTCCCCCAGGATCCGATTCTGTTTCACCGCACCCTGG
The DNA here is from genome assembly GCA_012959865.1 of Myxococcales bacterium. Classification (GTDB taxonomy): domain Bacteria; phylum Myxococcota_A; class UBA9160; order UBA9160; family UBA4427; genus JAZXM01. The sequence continues at coordinate 12,899 of DUCH01000133.1, forward strand.
CGGAAAATATCGGGTATGGGCGGGACGAAGCCGACCGGGCAGCCATGATCAGTGCGGCCGAAAAGGCTCACGCGCACGAGTTCATCGAGAGGCTCGAGGGGGGCTACGAGACCCTGGTGGGGGAGCGGGGGGTCAAGCTGTCGGGTGGCGAGCGTCAACGTGTGGCGATTGCCCGGGCGATTCTCGCCGACTCACCGATTCTGGTGCTGGATGAAGCGACCTCGAGCCTTGACTCGCTCACCGAGCATATGATTCAGGAGGCCCTGACGGAACTCATGCGCCACCGAACCGCGGTGGTGATTGCGCACCGCCTCTCGACCATTCGCACGGTGGACCGAATCCTGGTCTTCCACCGAGGCCAAGTGATTCAGCAGGGCTCCCACGCCTCGCTGATGGCGGATTCGGGCGGTCACTACCGGCGGCTCGTGGAGATGCAAGCGTTCGGTCTCTAGCCGCGGCGGAGGGCCGGGCGCGTGGTGGAGTCGGCGGGAATCGCGGGACAGCGAAGCTGGCCTTGCGCATCGCGAGTCAAGCTCGCTCGCGAACCCGCGACCTCCTGAATGCCATTCAGGCACTCTCCTTGCGTCGAGTCTTCGCCGATGGATCCCACCCTGCCATCGAAAACCCCTGTGTCCCCTCTTTAACCCGTACCGGACATGGCCGAGGGTGTAGAATGGGCCTTTGAAATTCCTATCCGCTTCATTCCTTCAGCATCGCGTCGGCCCGCTTGACCCAAGCCCAGATCGCCGCCCATAGGGACTTAACATAACGCCCATACCCGGACGTTGTGCCAGAACCCAGCTTGAATGTCCTATCCCCCGACGCCCGAAGCCGGGGAGCGTCGTCGACATGAACGTGCGAATTTTGGCACCATACGGCCAACCCGGTCAACGGAGCGAGACAGTGACGCGAAGTATTCTGGTCCTGGGCGCCAACGGAAAGATCGGTCGGATCTTCTGCAAAGAAGCCTCTGAGGCCGGACTCCCTATCCGAGCGATGGTCCGCTCGGAGGATCAACGTGAGTCCTTCGAGACCGCAAACATCGAAGTCGTGATCGGAAATCTCGAGGCTGAATTCGAGCACGCGGCGCAGGGCTGCGATCGCATGGTGTTCACAGCGGGGTCAGGCGCCAAGACGGGAGCGGACAAGACCATGCTCGTAGATCTCTACGGAGCGATTCGAGCCATTGAACTCAGCGAAAAACTTACAATCGACCACTTTGTAATGGTCAGTGCGGCACGTGCCGAGGCCCCGCTCGCTGCGCCCCCTGCGATGCGCCACTACATGGTTGCCAAAAAGGTCGCCGACGATCGATTGATCGCGAGTTCGGTTCCCCACACCATTCTGCGCCCCGGTCGGCTCACGGATCTGCCCGCCAGCGGAAAAATCCGAACACAATTTTCGGCTGGCGATGGAGTCGACATCAGTCGTGCCAACGTTGCGCGTTGTATCGCCGCCGCATTCGAATTCCCAGCAGCAAAGAACCAAGTCGTCGATCTGCTCGACGGCGATCAACCAATCTCGACCTTGTTTGCGAGTTGACGCGAGAGAATTCCGATCTATCCCCCGCAGTGGGCGCCAGCGGTCGGCGGCACACCGACGGCGTTGCCCTGGTGCTGCTCAATCGAGGCGTGAGGGTCGAGCAGTTCCACAACCTCGTGGATCATCCCGCCAGTCGTCTTTGCAAAAAGTACTATTCGACGCTGTACGGATTGCCTCGCCTACTCATCGCGCGGACTAGCATGCGAACCACACTCGACGCTTCGTCGCCAATATCATCCAGGATTTCGACCGTGACGGAACCCGATTCGTAGAACTTGGTGAACACGGCCTCGTTGAACGCGCAGACGGCTTCCTTGCCCACGTGCGGACCTGCGATGTTCGGGGCGAGAGAGTGGTTCACCCGCCAGGTCAGCGTGCAGGAACACCATTCGCCGATGGACGCCAGCCCTCTGTTGAGAGCCACTGCGTCCCTCCTTAACCTGTATTCTACATGGCCCAGGGGTAGGAGGAATGCGAATTCACCGCCGAAGTCCACACCGCCAGGGGAGGAAAGTTTGGCGCCACGGCGACCACCACCCCGAAGAGGGTGAAGACGATGCTGGTGTAGAGCAGCCACGAGCACGCGCGATCAAAGGTCAAGGGCATCTCCCGCGAAGGATTCTGGCGCCTCGGTCCGCCGGTATTCTTGCCGATTCTCGGAGGTTCAGAGGATTGGAGATCCAAGCTGGCTTCCGGCGGGGCGGCCGGGCATGGGCGTTGTTTCAAGTTCCGATCGGGAGGCTAGCGACGGGCAACCCGGAGTCGTCGCGGCTCGTTTTTTGAGGGCTTCTCTTGCACACAGCGGCCCAAGAGTGAGATAGTAACATGGCTGGCTCACGGCCCAGCCCGATGGGTGCTCGGTGACTCCGAAGACGGAGTGACTCCCGGGGAGCGTCGTTCGGATCCGGTGGGTTCTGGTGAGGAGCGGAAATCTCTAACTGGATAGTGGGGGTCGAGTGTTGGCGGATTGGCTGAAAGTATTCAGGAAGAAGAAGCGGGCAGCGACACCCGGACAGGTCCTCGAACTCCTGGTTCTCGAAGGCGAAGATGCGGGGGATAATTTCACGATCGACGCCAACAACATCGCGATCACACGGGGAACCTCACGCTCGGATCAGCAGGACGCGATCCTGCTTCGAGACCCGACGGTATCCGGACAGCAGGCGATGATCCGCAGAACGGACGATACCACGGTGATCGAACATAATCGCGGCGCGACGAACCCAACGTTGGTCAACGGCCGGGCCATCACCAGTTCGCCGATCGGGCCGGGTGATAAGATCCAGATCGGGCGCGTGATACTCGAGGTCCGTGCACGTAAAGGATTTACGCTCAGGACGCTGAAGGAATTGTCGGTCGAGCAGGAGCCCGAAACGGACGCTTCAGAGCAGTTTGTGGGCGAAGCGACCGAAGCACGCCCCGCGACCTTCTTGGAGTACTCGCTGGTAGTCGTCGATGGCATCGAGGGAGCCGAGGGAGAGCAGATTTGGCTCGAGCCGCCGAGTTGTTTCATCGGCCGCGATCCCTCATCGGCGGTCCACATCGACGTGGGCGCGGTATCCCGACGCCACGCGGAGATCGTGTGGGAGGCCGACCAGATCTTCGTGGTGCATCACAGCTCGGTGAACCAGACCTTCGTCAACGGGGTAGCCGTCAGCGATCGCGTGGAAGCCTTGCCCGGCGACGAGATCAAGTTGGCCGATTGTGTTGTGTTGCGTTTGGACCACCAGAGCCCCGAGTCGGTTGCTAGCCGAGAACCCCCCGTCCCGCGGCCAGGGCCCGACCCCAACCAAACTTCGCTGCGGGTCCGAATGGAAGAGAAATTCGCCCGAGACCGCGAAATCGAGGAGAAATTCGCGGTCCACGGCAGCTTCCTCGATGTGGATGTGGCCGGCTCCTACTTGATGAAGGCCGAGTCGAATCGCCCCGAGTTCATCATTGTCTCATTCGAGCGTTGGCGTGCGTGGATCACCGTTGTGATCGAAGAATTCGACGGGATGGTGCTCAACAGCAACGGCGACGAGCTGATGTGTTTTTTCGAATCTACGGCGCGATGCGTCGACTGCGGTCGATCCATTCTCGATCGCCTTGATGCTTTCAACGACGAGCAGAACGCGCTGCCGTCTCCGTTCCGCCTGAGGATCGGAATTCACACCGGTTCGTCTCTTGTCGACAAGAAGCGCGGCGTCGCCTACAGCGAAGTGCTCGACATAGCAGGGCACCTGCAAAAGGATGCCAATGAGAACGGCATCCTGATATCTGAGTCGACCTTTCGAGCATTACCCGAAGAGGCTCCGTTCGAACCGGCTGGGCAGCTCGAGCGCGAGAAGATCGCCACGTATCGGATGATTCTCTGACGCCCTAAGTGACGGCCGGCTGGCAAGGAGGCGGACCGAAGATGTGTCACCCCACGACGTGGAAGCTCTCGCCGAGCCTTACGTGAACATTCGGGCTAGAGGCTCGCCCACACCAGCAGCACGACCAAGGTCCGTCACGGAATTTATCGATAAACTGCCTGAAGAAAGGGATTTGGCAGAAGTAATTGACTTGAGGAAAAGGGATGAAGCGAGATAAACATTAACTGGACAACGGCCAGGGCAAACAAGAAAACCCAACCGAAATTTGAGTGGGTTTTTCATTCAAAAAGGGGATCTCCAATGAGACAGCAACTTTCATAACTCTTGTTGCACCTGGAGCGGCTTCCATCGGAGGAATGGACATTCAAGCTGGCTTCTGGCACAACGTCCGGGAATGGGCGTTATGTTAAGTCCCTATGAGGAGCCCCGTGGCGGCCAGTGGGCCTGCGTGGCCCCGGGCATCGACTGCAGCGAGCCTGGCTCCATCGAAGAAGAATTGGAGGCCTGCTGCTCGGAGAGGGACCGTCCGACGATTCGCGAACGCGCCTGGAGTTCGCCGATCTGGTACGCGCCGACAGCCTCCGGGCGCTGACGGTGAACCTCGGGGCGGATAGGAATTTCAAAGGCCCATTATGCACCCTCGGCCATGTCCGGTACAGGTTAAAGAGGGGACACCGGGGTTCTCGATGGCAGGCTGGGGTCCGTCGGCGGCGATTTCAAGCGAAATTGCTCTGGAATCAAGAGTAGAGGACCTCGAAAGTCGATGTGCTTGCCGCGAATCGACTATAGGAAAGTCTCTCGGCGCTGGCCGGGGATTCCTCTCCGCATTCTCTAGCCGGTACGAAACTGTTTATCGCTGGGATCGCGAACGCCGCCGCATCTTCCTCCATGCCAGAGGAGCAAGGGGCAGAAAAGCCTCCCAACCCATAAGGCCGCATCGCGCAGGTTCGGAGTAGCAGCCAAAATTGTCGCATTCGACAAAACACCAAAGTGTGTCTATCCCATTGATCATGCCGTCCCCGTTTTGATCACTGTGGTCCGATGCGCCGTTCGAGTGCTTGCCGGAGTTCGCGGAAATAAGGTTGAGGTCGTCGATGTCGACATCGTAGTCACCATCCATGTCGCACCAGCCTGGTCCTTCTGTATTTCCCTTGGGAGACGCGCAGCTGGGATCGTCCAGATCCGCTAGACCGTCGCTGTCCTGATCGATTCCGTCGTTGCAAACAGGCGGTTGTGGGCACTCGTCGGGGACTCCGTTCGAGTTGTCATCCTCGCTTGTCCCCCACGCGATATCGCAGCCGTCGGCAACTCCATTGGCGTTGCAGTCATTTGAAGGGGAGACAGTTTGGGCGGTGAAGTCGAGCCTCTCATTGAGGGCCAACAGGTCGGGCAGGCATTCCGCCGGAAGCCCGTTGGATCCCACCGCCGGAATTTCAGTTCCGCCTGGAATAGGGAGCGATGGATGGTCGAAAGGAGCCT
>DUCH01000133.1:18508-33269 GCA_012959865.1 Myxococcales bacterium
TTCGAAGCGATGGAACTTTGAAGGATCCGGCATCGACTACGCGGTCAGCGGCGGCGACCAGTTCAACGGGATTGCCACTGGGATCGAAGCCCACCAGACTTTGTCGCCCGATCATCTCGGGAACGTCGAATCCCTCCTTCAGTCTCCGAGAATACGAAAGAGGCTCGCCAAGCTCGCCAACGGTGAAGGATGAGGGATGCCGGGCTCCACTTCCCAGGTCCTCGGCGGTGGGTCGAACGCCGATGTTGTAGAAGCCGAGGTCGTAGCGCACATTTTCGGTCAATATGAAGAGAGGGCTGCCATCGCTTCTCGTTTGCTCGACGCCGTCCACCAGAAGCGAATAGTTTCCCGTAGGAAGTCCGCGCAGTTCGAATTCGAACTGAGCGTTGGTGCAGACACCCTTGACCGAGTCAAAGATGTCGGTGAACACGGTGTTTGCCACGACGGGAATCGAATTTCCATCGGGGCCGAAGACCGGCGGAGGGGTGTGAATCGTGGGGTTCAGTGGATGGATGAGGATTTCACCGCATTCGGGGGCAATGCTGGGGTAGAAACTCCAGTAGATAATGTTTCCCGTGAGGTTCTCCCGGATTTCGTATTTCCTGCCCAGTGGCCCCTGCTTCATGGGCCATACTGCGGCGGCAGAGCAGAGTTCTTCCGGGTCACCGGTGGGAATCGTGCAGTCCATGGGGAGCACCTCCATGGGCAGAAGCTCGGGCCTCTCAGCGAAGGAGGCCACCGTAAGATTCGCCATCTTCTGCATCAACATCGACTCGACCGGACCTTCGAGCTCCACGAGGGCGGGCTCGCCAGGATCAGGGGCCGCTTCGACTTCGACAGACTTCATACCGAGATGGGTTGCGATGCTGAACGCCGGGCCCACATGACAGGCTGCGCAGACGCCCGCCCCAACCATCGGATCAGAAAAACCGTCGTTGAAGAAAACCCGCATTCCAAGTTTTTCTTCGGCGTTCAGTTCGATGCTCTTGCTCTGCGTGACAAAAGGTTGAGCAATACTGTGAGAGTTTCCGAAAAAGTACCGTTCTTGAGAGATGAATCGGTCAAATCGAGTATTGAGACGACTCGAGACCAATTCATTCTCATACATTTGAATCGCCAAGCCCCAGAAGAGCGAAAAGTTAGACTCGAGGAGCGAAAATCCGTCACCCATTACAGCGGACTCGTCCCAATATTTCGAGCGGAAGGCCTTCTTGATCAAATCTCGATATTCCACTTGCAATCCACGACCCGAGGGATGACGAAGGGAGCCTAGGAGACTATCAGTGAGGTTGACTTCTTGCTGCGCGAGTGGCCGCAAGGAAAGCATCTTACGGCCGAGTTCTTGGAAAGAGCGGGCATCAGCGCGCTTGCCGTCGGCCCCTTTCCGCCCAAATGCCATCTCTACGTGGTTGTTGGGCGGGCCGACTGCTTGGGAGGCGAGGGATGAGTACCGCATGTCCAACCGAGCCGGCCAGACCCCGTCCGGGTTCGAAACCCAGATACGCGCTTCGGCGTTGGCGGGACCAAAAGGATCGACACCGTTGAAGATTTCGTTTGCACGCCCATCCCAGAACTGTCGTGTATAGAAAGACGAGTTCAGGATCGTCGGAGCATTCCGTCCGGTAACTTGCCGTGTATTCCCGTCGGAACTCTGAAAGATAGGGTCCGGAGACGACGCGGATGCGTCGATGGGCATTCCGGGATCCGTCCCGAGGTATTCTCGGCGCACGACTCCCGCCGAGCCGACTATATCGTCCACATTTCTCGAGATATTCGAGAAGAAAGGGGCGATTCCGCGTTCCATCAATTGGTCGAAGCGGTCGAGCACCTCCTCGAGTGAACTGGTGGGGAAGCTAAGCAAGCTTAGGTCCTCGTCTGGCCCTACAGCTGTTCGGTCACCACTGAAAGGGCCGCCGAAGACCCCATCGGCGCCAGGATGCATCGTATCGTGAATCCGTCCGTCCGCCCCTGCGCGATGGTGACAAGTCGCGCACGCCGTCATGCCGTCGCTGCCGACTTGAGTATCCCAGAAGAAGGCTTTGCCCAGGGAGCGTGCGGCATCGGCATCTTGGATGAACTCATCGAGAGACACCGGTTGAGCAATGTTTTTCTGGTCTGATTCGACGATCAGGTATCCCACTGGTGCAGGAACTCGTTCATCCCCCAAGAGGGTGTCGCCCAGCGGCGGCGGAACCGAAAAAACGACGAACCGGCAGCCCTCGCCCGGTACGTTGTGAAATCCGGGTGGGCAGATCGTCGTCTGTGCGGCAGCCACAAGGGGCAGCGCCCAGGCAAAAACGACGCAATAGATAAGCTTTAGAAGGGTTCCGCGTTGCCCGCAGGAAGCGCTTGGGACGATCAAGCTGACGAGCCTCGCTCGATTGTCCCCACCCGGAACCCTCGCGCATCTCCGTTAATCTTGTCTTCGATCATGGAATTGGGAAAATGCAAGTCCGGTGCCAGTCAAGAATTGGGAGCCCATTTTCGCCGACGGAAAAATCCGAGGCAGCGGCAGATCGACGGCCTAGTTCGGCGATTTCCCGAAGCCTTTATCGGGCGAGGTCGGCCAAGTTCCCGGTTACATTCGATCCGTTGGGGAAAGCCGGATAGGTCGTTCACAGTATATGGCTTGCTCGATCTGTACATTGAGTACCGAAAATGGAAAAACACAAGGGCGAAATCTCGACCCGAATGGCGTTCGCGAAAAATTTTGCGGCCTGGGGAAAAGGAAAAGGGCGATGAGGGGCACCCCGGGGTGCGGTTGTTTTTTACAATAAATGCTCAGGCATGAGCCAGAATACAAGCGGCATTGATCGGTTTCATCGGAAGAGTCTCGCCTTGAGATCGCTCTTTCGTACGATCTGCGAACCGCTTCGCAGACGGCTGCCTTCGGATTGCCCGAGGTGAGTCGCGGCATCACCCCCGGAGCCGGTGGGGGACCCAGCGGCTGCCGCGGCTAATCGGTCCCGAACGGGCCCTCGACCTGATCATGACCGGTCGTCGCATCGATGCCCTCGAAGCCGAGCGCATGTGCCTTGTCTCAAGGGTGGTTGCGCCGGAGCGTTTGCAGGCCGAAGCCCTGAAGACGGCTGGTGTAGAGAGCGGAGGGCATAGGACATTCAAGCTGGGTTCTGGCATAACGTCCGAGTATGGGCGGTGTGTTGAATCCCTGCGGGGAGCCCGTGACGGGCACCCTTGTCCCAAGCCGGAAGTGGATGATCCGCCCGTACCAAATGGCACCCACCTCTTCTATCAGCATCTGGACGACCATTCCCTAATCGACCGAAGTACGTGGGTGCAGTGTGGTGTCTCGCTCTGACTCGACCATTCGGATCCCCGCGGATGCGGCTGATTTTCATCGCTTGCCCTGCCTCCGGATGGATCGCCCCGTGCGTTCGTTCCGTCCCCGCCTTCGCCCCCGCCCCCGGCGTTCGCGGCGGTCGTACCTAGACGGTGCGCACTAGATCTATCCGGATGAAACGGGTCGGTCCGAAAATGCATTGCCAGAGCAAAATCGTGGCAGAAATTACAATGGGGTAAGGAAGATCAATTATTTCTGAAGTTCGCGTCTTCGGCGAGAGTGAAGGCTTGCGACGAAAACTTCCGAAATGTGCGGTTCCCGCGTAGACCGATTGAATTACTTCCCTTTTCTGCCCATCCCCTCTCGGCGAAAAGATGTCTATGCGTAGAAACCGCTAGAGAAAAGTTCCAGTCAGACATTCGAATAAGTCAGTAGTGATAATTAATTTTTTACCCGTTTTAGACCGACGGTTGTCCCACTTAGATCGAGCGTTGCCGGCTTCAGAATTCCTTAAAGCGCTTCGCCTTAGACTCATCGAACTTTTGTCCCCCTTGGTGATCGGCTGCGACAGCGTCAACTTCAGACGAGTGAACGAGATGCGATCTCGTCAATGAGAACAATGAGCAGAGAGAAGACCGAATAATGAAAATCAGGGTGGAACCTTACCATCGCAGTCGAGCGTGGCATTAACGAAACAGGAGCGTCGCATCAACAGTTGTAGGCAGATGCCGTGGCTGGTGGCTTTTTGAGGGAGATCTAATTGACAATGCGAGATTCTTACACACGGGATAAAATTTTATTCGAAGGTATCGGCAGTCGGATCCGTCAATGGGCGTCGGATTCCGCTCGCCGAACGGATTCGGTCACAGCGATCTGCGGTCTCCTAGCGCTGCTTCTGGTGGCACCGAATTCGGGTCTGGCCGTAGAAATTGACGGCTCGACACGCCAAGCCAAGCCTGACTACGAATATCCGGGCAATCCCGCTTTCGGTGCTGGGCTACGCGGCGGCGCCCCCGCAGGTGGGGGCTGCAACGTGCCCACCGATGCGAGTCACAGTCCGCTCTTTGGCGCCGAGAAGTTCACCCAGTCGCTCCTCCGCTTTGAGGAATTCGGCACGAAGCCGCTCAAAGAGCAACAGTATTCCGGGTGTCGCCAGTCCTCCGACGAAGCCAAGCAGGGATACTGTGCTGATATGCCCCAGCCGAGTTTGGGAGGACCTTCCAAATCGGGTCAGCACACCGCGTACGGAGTTCCGCTGGACGGGCCGCTGGATACCTTTCTGAATCAGCCCCTCTTTCCGTGGCCCACCCAGGACGCCAACCAGAATTATCCCAATCCCTGGCAGGCGGCAATCGAGGATGAGCATACGGGACCGCTCCAACCGCTGGTCGCTGGTGCGAAGTTCGCAACTGTTGCGGACGGCAGACCTCCGGGAGCGCAGTTCGGGCACCAGCGCTGGTCGGAATTTTTTCCCCGCGTGTATACCCAAACCGCACAGGCTGGCGCGCGGACCAACAGCGGCTTTCGCGATGGCGCGCAGACTCACGAGTACTCCGCCGGCGAATTCGGCCCAAGCGGCCTCTACTACAACACGGTGCACTCATCAAAGGCGCTAGCCTGCGGGGCCTCGACGCTCGTCGAAGCCAGTGATTCCGTGAATCAGGCGGCGTGCGAAGCGGTATCCAACCCGTTAATCGCGGGCGGCTTTGACAAGATGTGCACGTGGGATGCTAGCCAGAAGAAGTGCGGAGGTACATTCGACGGAACGACGGCCAATATCGGTATACGGTTCCATCCGCGGATGCCTATTCAGGACCATCAGGCACTCAGCACGTTTGATGGAACCCTTCCGCCCAAGCTCTTGAAGTCGCGCTATTCCGAAGGCGTGCTTTTTCGGCATCACAATGCGCTTCCGATCAAATTTGAGTCCAATCGAGGTTTTGGGAACCACTTCATTTCGACGCACATGCACAATGGCCACAACCCGGCAGAGAGTGATGGGTTTGCTCAGGCTTTCTACCTTCCCGGCCAGTTCTACGATTACCACTGGCCGATGGTTTTGGCCGGGCACGATCCCATCGAAGGGAATCGAAATAACAACCCGAATGCCACGGAAAAACGAGCTTCCACTCCATGTGACGAATCGGCGGGCGAACAAATCCTAATCAGCTACCCGTCGCCCCTGAGTGATTCGAGCAATGCTATCTGCGACCGCGGCCAGCGGCTTGCGGCGAATGCGACATGGAACAGCAAGGCGGGCGTCTACATGGACGAGGGAGCTTGTGGCTGGCGAGCGACCAAGCAGACTTGCGACGAGAACGGCCGAATTCAAATCCCGGGCGACTGGCGCGAGACCATGAGCACCCTCTGGTTTCACGATCATATGCTCGACTATACGGCCCAAAACGTCTACAAGGGAAACGCTGCGATGGTCAACATCTACAGTGGGCTCGATCCCGCCCGTGAGGGTTGGAAGTGTCACTACGCGGATCCCGAAAACAACGTGAACCTTTGCCTTCCAAGTGGGTCGGGCAAAAAGTGGGGCAATCGAGACTACGACGTCAATTTGGTGATGGGCGGTAAAGCCTGGGGCCAGGATACCCAGTCCTACCTCGGGACCACCGCTCCCGGCAATCCGGCAGGCGAAGAGCCGGTCGACGGATTGATCCAGGGGCAACTCTGGTTCAACGCCTTCAACACCGATGGCTTTCTGGGCGATCGCATGACGGTCAACTGGCTTTTCGATCCCTACATGGATGTGCGTGCTCGGCGTTATCGATTCCGGTTGCTCAACGGCCACGTTTCGAGGTTCTTGAGGCCCGCTCTTGTGGTTCAGAGGAATGACGGAAGTGGGGAATTCCCCGGCAAGACACCCGGAGTCTCCTACGACCGAGTGCCCTTCCACGCGGTGGCCAACGATGGCAACATCATGCAGCACACGGTCCCCTTTGATGGTTCCAAGGATCTCGATGGAGACGGTGACCTGCAGGAGCACAACGCGATCCTGCCCACACAAGCCATTGCCGAGCGCTGGGACATTATCGTTGACTTCAGTGAAAATAATCCCGCCGGACTCGCGCCGGGCGACAAGCTCTATATGGTCAATCTCCTGGAGCACAAGAACGGGAAACGACCCCAGCGCAGTATTCCCTTGGGAGAGGTTCTTTCCGGTGCATACGCCGGCGAAGATCCCGATGCTGCGTGTGACACAGTTGTGGACAAGTTTCTTGAACTGCGGATTCAGTCCTGCACCAAGGCGGACGGATCCCCGGCCGCGAGTTGCCGAGCCGGAGGCGGGGCCATCGCTTCTCAACAAGACAGGAGCATGGACCCGGGGCTCTATCTGGAAGGGAATACCAACGGACCCGACGGCAAGTCACTGACGATGATGGAGATGCCCCTGATTCTTCCGGAAGAACTGGAGGCAGCACATCACCGAACCTTCGTCTTCGGTCGCGCGGGTGCGACTGACGCGGAGCCCCGCTCGATGACCGAGGCCCAGGGGACCAACAGTCCGGCTCCGAACCGAATCCCGATCTCGTCGGATGGTTTCCTCTACGAAGTCAATGGCGAGTCCATCAATGTGAGTGAGCACCATGACCTTCCTGTGGCTCCGAAGCTCACCTGGGGGGTCAAGACGGATGACGGCGACATGGTCGCGGCGGATATTCACCGAACGTCGGCTGCGCCAAAGTTGGGTGATCTTGAGATCTGGCACATCATCAACGGGGGCGGGGGCTGGAGCCATAATGTCCACATCCACTTCGAAGAGGGAAGAATCCTGACTCGAAATGATGAGACCCCTCCGGATTGGGAGAAATGGGCCCGAAAGGACGTGTACCGCGTCGGCCGCATGGACGACAGTGGCGGCGAAGTCACATTCGCAATCCGCTTCCGTGAATTCGGTGGAGCGTTCATGGAGCACTGCCACAATACCCAGCACGAAGATCACGCCATGTTGGTGCGCTGGGATATCGAGAATCCCGGTCAGTTGAAACCGTTCCTCACTCCCGAGCCCCAATGGAATGGCTGCAGCTATACCGAAAGCTACGTTACTCCAACGGCCCGGGTCCAGGAGGGCGGAGCGGATCGTGCCCCCGAAGATGTCGGAAATTGGAAAGTCCGAGAAGACTTCCTGAAAGACGGCAGCGCAGCACGGCTGCTTTGCGCGGTGGGTGAAGAGTCGGGGTGTAGTCCCGGTGCCACTGGGACTGCGGCCGACACCGGCTCCACCACATCCACCTCAAATCCCTCTTCCCAAGACCGGCAGGGTTCCGATGCGGATAACGAACCGTCCGCTCGCACGGATGCCTCAGACCCGGGGTCAGACCTGAATGACGAAGAGCCGTTCGAGGAAGAAACAGTAGGAGTCAGATCGGACCGCCGAAAGAAGGGCAGCCGACGACGGGGGGGACGAAGAGGCCATTCCGGGGGCAGAAACGCACAACTGGAGAAGTAGGTCAAGCAATCGATCTACCACGATTGAAGCCTAAGTTTCAGATGAGGTGAGAGCGGGAATGTCCTCACGTTCTAGAAGCTATGCGGTTCCACGCACAAGCCTCTAGCTCTTCGTGTCTCGATCTCGACTCGTCCCGGGAAGCGCCGGGGGGCGCTTCCCGGGACATCCCCGTTTTCAACCCGCGTGCATGCACGGGACCTCGCGATCGCCTCCAGGGGACCGAGACAGGGTTTCGTGGAAGACAAACGCATGATGTTGGCTCGGGGTTATAGGAGATTCAAGCTGTCTTCGGGGGGTGGGGATAGGACATTTGTCGCGACCGGTACTACGGACTTCCTCTACTTCGTTTCCCGGAACAAGGAAGCTGATGCGTTTTGAGCTTCGGCCGAGTAGCCCTTCTTCGAAGGCGACCAGAGAGTCTCTTACAAGTGAGAGAGTCTCGTTGTCGGACAACGTTTCCCGTGTCGCATCAAGGCCTGCCCGCATTTCGGTCAGTGTTTTCTTTCGACCACTCAGTTGCTCGTGAATGTGTGTCTATCTCATCGACCCAAAAACTGAGAAGGCCTGAGGTCCTCCCGTAAGCCCTAAGGCAATATGCGTAGTCCGAGCAGTCTAACCAAACTGAAATTCGACTCCACTGCTGCGAGCGAACTGCCGCTCACGGCTTTCGTGGGGCGAAGCGAAGGGTCGGGGTACGAGGTCTACCAGAACGAGCGCTCTACCGCTTGCGCGCGTTCCAGCGCTTTCGCGCGCCGACGGGAGACGTGGGAAGCACCGCCGAACGGGTTGGCTCGTATCTTGCTTTTACGTCATCCGTATACGAAAAGTTACCTTAAACGAGGCCGGAAACTCTCCCGATTTGAGAGACACGAGACAGGAAACCCTTGGATGCCTAACTGCAAAATCCCTATCCGTTACTTCGATGAAAGGTTGTTCGTCGCAGAACTCCTGATGGCCTTGGCCGCAGGCCTGATTGTTCTTGCCACTACGCTGCTCCTCGCCCCGGCGGCCGCCGCCCAGGCGATTGGCGCGGGGGGGTGCGGACAAACCGGAGCAATGTTCGTCGCCGGCGTAGAGTCGGCCACCGTCGATGACCCGAGCGACAAGTGGTCAAAGGGCTGGATCAATCTGGAGGGAGGGCATCCCATCCGGGTGCCGGGCAACATGATTATCGACCTGCCGGCGAACCGGCTCACGCTCCAGCAGTTCTGTGCGAATGAGCCCGACCCGGCGGTCCCGTGTATGGAGGCCCACGTCGTAACAATTCTCGCGAATCGAATGAGCCCAAATCCCCCGGCTACGCCGATTGGTGCTCCTCCATGCCCACAATTTTTTGGTGCCGACGGAGCGCCCTTCTCAGGAGGCCTCATTATCGCGGGCGATATCTGGATCCACAAAGACGATCAGGAGCACCAGGGCATCGTCACCAGTATCGACAGGACCGAGGGTTCCTTCATGCTCGACGGTAGCTTGAAGGTGCGAATCAACGACCCGGAAGCCGTACATTCGCTCCAGACAGGGGCCGAATGCACGCCTACCGACTCCACGACTGTCGACCCGGCAAGCGACCCGGTCGGCGCGGTGTTGGTGTCCAAGGACAACTGCAGCCCGGATCCTCGCTACACCAACGATCCGACCAATTACACTTTTGCCGGGACGACTGGATTCCCCTTTTGCATCAATGGCGACAACTGCGACCTGCAAAATCGGCCAACGGGTCCGGCTATCGGGTCGAATACCAGCGGCGAGATTCCCGATGCGCTGAAATTTGCCGCGCTCAGGGTGGGTGATCACGTTTCCACGACGGGTGCGACCGAGACGATCAATGGCATCACATTCCAATCGGCCCATACCATCGTTGCGTCGGTTGCGATTTCAACCGCGCCGAACACCGCGGACTATATCACCGTTGCCGAGGCCGAAATGGATGTTCCGACCTTTGCCAACCAGCGCCTCAAGGCTCTCAATATCGGGTTTACGACGGGCAACGAAAACACGAGCCTCTACCGCGCCCTCTATAACGGTGCCTCGGATGCACCGCAGAACGAGCTTCTTCAGTTTATTGGCGGAACCCAATCCTGCGAGGCGTTGCGGTTTGCCGGGACGTGCCGAGGAAATGCACTCCTCAATGCGGCCGGCTTGGGCCAGGTGATCAAGATTCGATATGACTGGGATTTCATTGTTGGAGCCAGTAAAGAATACCTGAATCCTGCAGCCATGGTTCGCCACGCCGGCGATCCATCGCACATTCTGAATTACACCAGACAGCGCGACGCCCTTGGGAATGTCATCTTCGACGATTCGGGCTCTCCGGTTCTGGTGGGAAGCGGATCGGACCCGGAGGATTCGTTCAACGTGTTTTCTCCTATTGGTCGGGACGTCATCTATACCACGGACGCGTGGGATCGATGCGTTGCCGGGCCAGGCCCTTGCTTCGATGTTTTCGATGCGAACGGCAAGCCCGCCCAGTGGGGTTTTTATCTTTCACCCAATGGCATTGGACATCCGGAATGGGATGAAATTGATCTGGCGGCCGCTATGACGCCGTTCGTCTTCGAGGGAGAGCCGTGGAATCTCGATCGCCGGCTCGGGCCCGACGGTGGAAGTGAGCCGATGGTGTCCAGTAATTTCGAGAAGGGGTACGCGCTCGGCGCATTTGGGCTTGATCCTTTTCCGACTTCTGGGTCAAACCCGTGCGGTCTCATGGTCGACGGGAAGAGCGTTGCAGACACCGAAGCTCGGGGTCAGGCGGTTCCGAACAACTGCGCCGACCGGGTTTCACTCGACCCCATTACCGATACACTTCTAAACACCAACCTCGGAGCGGGTTTTGTAGCTCCGGGAGCCAAAATCTTTGATCCGTTGGCTCAGGGAGCCGCTGGGCTCGGGGAAGAAACTACTATTGGCGGATTGCCGAGGCGAGCCGGCAGGCGGCTGGGTCGCCGATTGGGCGCCTTGTTGGAAGGCACTGCGGTTCCCTGCCGTCGGGACGGAAGACAAGGAGCGGAGCCGATTCCGGCCTGCGAAGTTCCCTTCGGGAGATTGGTCGGCACCCTCGCGCAACTTCAAGCCAACGCTGTGCCGCCGGGTTCGATTTCCGCTTCCTTGATCAACAAATCCATCAACGATATCGATCCCAATGGGGCCATCATTTTTCAGCGCGAGCGATTTGACGTGACTGTCTTGAATGTTCCTGCAAGTCTTATTTTCGCCGATAGCACGGAGGGCCTCCCGGTCACGCATTTCGTCCAGGGAATCGGTGCTTTTGACAGTATTTTCGTCGACGGTGCGAAGGTGGTCTTTATCGATACGTCGGGTCTTGAAATCGTTACGTATACCCCGGTCACCGCCGAAGCTCAGTTCTTTATAAATTCGTCTGGAGAACTCGCACCTCGTCAGGATGTCGTGAAGCTCAGTCTTTCTCTGCGATTCGATGCGGCGAGAAATCTGGTTCCCTCTCCGGGCAGCACCGCGACTGTGTATCTTGGAACCGATACCGCGATGCTTGCGCAATTCCGGTTGACGGGGGATTCGACTGTCGATTTGGCTACGAACGTAGTCGTCGAAGACGTCACGCCAACGCCCAATCAGCTGGTTCTCAACATCGCTCGGCCGATTGCATTGGCCGCCGCGGCGGCCTTGACCGGTGCGAATCCGGAAGACTTCAATCCGGGGCCGGTGGCGACGTTTGAGCCGCCGGTGATCGATTTTCAGCCAGGCCTGGGGGAGCCGATTCAACTTGGTGGTTACGTGGGCGATGCCGGCCGGTTCTCCGAAATTTTTACGTGTCCATTGGGACTGGAGGCAGTTTCCGAAAATCGCGACGTGGCTTGTCGGCAGGGGATCGCCCAGGGAGAGTGGCGGTGCCGTGGACGTCGCCTGGCTCCGGGTGCGTTCATCAGCGCTACCTGTGAGATTCCGGAATCTCATGTTCTGGTGGGTCAAGCCCCGGCGGGGCCTAAGGTGTTCTTTGCGGATCAGAAGGGTCGCCTGCTGGGTGCAGTAGGGAACTGCGCTGCGAAGGAGACAGCCTCAACCACTGACGGCCGAGTTTCGTGCACCACCTTCCGTGACGGATCTTTCCGCTGTAGCGGATCGGGTTTCGCCCGCTCAGAGCAAGTGACGGTGACGTGCGACTAGCCCCGAAAAAAAGGGCGGGCGAGTAAGCATAAAGCCAGACCTCGCGCTGATGTGCCCACCCGAGTGATGCTCAAATTGTGCTGCCTCGGGTTACTTTGCTCCGGCTGGGCCAAGGCCTCGTGAGACCTCCGAATGAGCTTGCGAGGCCTAAACCAAAACACCCCAGGGCACTGCCTGAGCCTTGAGGGGACGAAAAACCCCACCCCGGGACCTGAAGAGCTCCGGGGTGGGGTGCCGTGCCATTGATTGTCCTCGGTTACCGAATAGCTTCGGTCTCCGACTCTACTCGCAGGTTGCGGTGACCTCTGTATTCGCGGGTAGGTTCCTTCCCTTGCACCGGAAGCTGCCATTGTTTCTCGTTCGGCAACTGAGTGCACCATCCGAGGGTACCGCCGAGGTTCCCGCGGTCGGGCAGGTGCCCGCGAAACGGACCCGTCCGCGTCCATCCACGGTCCCGGTGCCGTCGGGTCCAGCCGCCACTACCGGGGGAGCTGGGTCCACTGCGGGCGGTGCGACTACCACCGGGGGAGCGGCGACCGGCGGCGGCGGCGCGGGAACTGCAGCGGCCGCTAGAGCCTCGTCGACCGCAGTCAGGCCGCCATCGATTACGCTGGTGACCGTTACCCCTGCCGCGTTATTCAACGAGGCATCGCCCGTAAGAGTGGCGCTTGCCAACAGGACGCCTCCAAGCCTCACCTCGACCGTCGAAGCTCCAGGGACCAAATTGGGTGCGCTTACATCATTGCCCGCTGCCGTGTCCCGAATAGAGAACAGGACCCAGGCGACCGTTTGAGAGGCCTGCGGAACGCCCGCTGCATCGGTGATCGGACCGCCGTCAGCGTCGAACAATTCCTGGGCGACGACCTGTGCATTGTCGACTCCGAAGGTTCGGATGGTCGCCCCTTGATCGTCGACGAAGGTTGCGCTGAAGCCACCCACCGCAACTTCATCGCCGACACAGACGACCGAAAGATCACCGGCCGCGCCGCATCCGACGGTCTCACCCACCGCGAAGGCGGCGGGCAAGGGTTTGAAGAAGCTTAGGGGAACATCGGCGATGGTGATGTCGAGTCGCGCTCGAGTCGGCGTCGAGGCATTGGAGAAGCCCACAGAGAGACCCTGACCGAATGCCGCGTTGGTCGCCTGCTGGAGATCCTCCAGGGTCAGCGCATTCGGCGCAACCGGAACGCCCGCAACGGCAACCGGAACGTCCGGTACCGCGACACCCGGAGCCGGGGTGACAACTGCCACCCCTTCGCCGGCTACTTCGCCGGCTACTAGGGGCGCTTCTGGATTCGGTTGCCTGATCGCCGCGGCGGGGAGATCCAGTAGCGTGCCCGTAATTGGGTCTGTCCTGACTATGGTTTCGCAGTTGCTGGGGGCAAATCCGGCGCCCGCTGCAATCATGCCGCAGGGCGCGTAACCCGAATTCGGGAAGGGCGTCAGCGCCATGCTGGCATCACCGAGAGGTGTCACCGCGATGGTCTCAGTGCCGCCCGTGACCCCGAGCCGTCGATCCAGATTCCAGAGTTGCGCTTCGAAGCCGAAGGGCGTGTTGGCGGCCGTGAGGTCGATCTCTTCCCATTCGGGAAAGCCGATGCCGTTGGGCGAGATGTAGAAGCCCCATTGCGCCGCATTGCCCTGGGCATCAAGCACGGTGTGACCGGGGTCGGTCTCTGTCCCCGACGCTCTAGCCGCATCGTATTTCGCCGTCGCATAGGCGATTTCTCGCGCGATCGGGGCGAAAACCAAAAAGGCGTTGTCGGCCTCAATTTGGTTGGCCGGTGCTCCCGGAGTTCTCGTGCTGGCGTCCAACAGACCGCTCGGATCGCCGGCTATACGAACGATGCCAGCGGGGTTTTGCGTCCCTGAGCCACCACCGACCAGGAAGTCCCAGTCGTATTTCATCTTGACGACATCGCCTGCAGCCACGGCAAAGAGCCGCTGGCCACTGCATGAACCGGCGCCACCCAGCGCATCGCAGGGCTCGGTTCCCGCAATGAACTGCCACAGGTTTCCGTCCGCATCGATCGTGGTATCAACCGTCTCTCCCAATAAGTTGGTCCGGGAGGTTGCGGTGGCACCCGCTGCCCCGTTGTGTGAGAGCCGGTAAACGCTTACGTGATCGGGGGAAGAAATCATGCCGATATTGAGCCCGAAGAGACGTTGATTGGCCCAGCCTGCGGTATCCCACTCGGCCTCAGCCACAGTCACGTAGTCGACAGGGGAATTCGGATCCGTCGAGATCGCACCGCCGACGAGAATGGTATGTGCAGACTGGAACGTCACGCCGCCAATCGTTTCGACGTTTCCGGTGCTCGAAACCCAATCTCCCACCAGGAGCGGTTCGAACCGCAGGGGGTCCGCTGCCTGGGCGGACGCGCCCCCGGCCCGGCCGGAGTTGGAAGCGCAGTTCGAGCCATTGATACACATCGGATAGGCCGTGGTGCTGGCAAACGTATAGTTGGTCGGATCGTTCGTGTAGCGCGGGTCGGCGCTGCAGTTGTTTGGACTGCCAGCGCACTCCGGACCCAATTGATCGCTATGGACCCCCTCTGGGTCATTGAGTCGAACAAGGGTTCCACCGGTTCCCGTACCGTCGCCGTTGATGCGAAAACTTCCTTCGGCGTCGTTGATCTGGGTGACAATACCCTGGATCTCCTGCTCGTCCTTGTGGATAAAGACGTCGCCGGCGATTACAGTGCCATCGCCCTGGCGGTTGGCCAGGATGAGGGCCACGTGGTCCACACCACAACCGGTGCCAATCTCTTCAGCCGGGGCGTCGGCGCAGAATTGCTGCAAGGTCATCCAATTGGCGGGCAGCGCCATAACGAGATTGGCCGGGATGGTGATTGTATGCC
>DUCH01000134.1:0-10529 GCA_012959865.1 Myxococcales bacterium
CCAGGCCAAACCAGGCCATCGCCCAGAAGGTTTGCCGGGCTCTGGTTGCTCAGTTGATGGCAGCCCGCACAGGATTGGGTCTGGCTGCGACGGACGATTTCGGTCGGCGTAAGATTGCTCCCCAACCCAAACAGGCGGCGGTCAATCATCCGCGCAAAGCGCCCGTTGGGGTCAAAGTGCGAAACGTAGTTGTTTTCCTGACCCTGTGAGTTGCTTTGGCCCGCGTTGAATTCGTCGGGCATCCCAGCGAAGAACCCGTTCAGGTCTGGAGCCGAAAGATTCTCGACCTGGCCGATGAAATGCCGCATGAAGGGGCGAGTTCGGCTCTCCGTCGAAGATTCATCAAACAGATCGCCCCACGGATTGGTCTTCACCGTGACCGGCACGAATTGCAGGCCGCATCGGGCGCCCGACGACGTGCAGAATCGGGCGAGCTTGAACTCGCGAAGCTGCCATACCACTGGCGAAGAAGGTGTGTTGAGAAATTGATTCGTGCGAATCTGGCCCGCCCCGGGCGAAAAATTCCGGATGCGGATGACGGGTTCTACGCCCTGGCTGGGAAGCCCGTCGAGATAGAATTCACGCAGAAGACTGGCTCGTTGGAGGGGATCACTCACTCTGGACAGTCTGGCCCAGAACTCCGCGACAGCACGGCAGCCTTCGGCCTCGCACCCGGGTTGGGGGTTGGGCAGCGTGGCTTCGAAGATCAGGAGATTTCGTTGCAGGGAATTCGTCTCGCCCGAGCGCCGCGCAAAGATCACGCGGTATTCCCCGCAGTTGGAACCGTCCACCGGCATTAAGTCCATTCGGTTCACCAGGGCAATCGGCTCGTAGAAGCTCGAGGAATTCGGGTCGAAGGGGTTTGCGTTGATTTCGATGCCCTCGTTCCGCGGACATTCAATGGGGAATCCGTTGATCGCCGGGCTCCCCTGGCCGTTGACCCAATCGTCGCAGTTGGGTCCGAGCCCAAGTCCTGGCGAAGTGTTCTGGGTGTCCCACCACTGATCCCAGAGATCGATGGCCTGGAGCCCGGGTATTCGACTTTCGCGGGCCAGTTGGCCAAGTACGTCTTCGAGAGAAAAAGCGTTCTGGACGACGTCGAGCTCGGTGACGAACAGCGACCGCCGCGGGTCGATGTCGGGTACCGGTTGCACGCAGATCGGCCCGGGTACAGTCGGCCGGGCGGTTGCCATTTGAGAGAGGGCAGGGTGCCCTAGGATGCAATTGACGAGCAGGAGGGCAACGACTTGTCTCGGGAGCATGATGAATTCCTTCCAGCGGTGAGGTTTTGAGCGTTCGCACTTCTTCGCGCGACGTCGAAAGCTTTGTTCATTTCCCTCAACCAGAAGGGGTGCAAAAAGTTTCGTGATTCCCGAAAAAAAACATAAAGTCGCCTTTGGCCGTTGTGCAATAGCGCGCGCAAGTCTCCCTAAAATCGAAGCGACAAAGCGTCTAAGCGAGTCGAGTCGATTTCGTAGCGGCGGGCGTTTCGGCTCGTCGGCGCTCTTGCTCGGGCCAGGGGATCCGGGTCGGACGAGAAGGGTCAGCGCTGGCGGTTTCGACGGCTAGAGGGTCAGTACCCCGGGAACGCGATCGAAATTGAACGTGCCTTGCGCCCGGGGCTCAATGCTCGAGGGGATCTCAACGATTGCGCCGAAGGACTGCGTACCGATTCAGGTCGCCGCTGCGACCGTCAGCCTCGAAGTCGTCGACGAGTTCGAGACCGCTGGTCGAGACCAGTTCATCGAACTCGGAATCGTCGCAGTGATGGCAATAGCGCGGCGGCCCGGGTCCGGCCCCGAATGAGAGCAGGAAATCTCCAGGCTCGAGATGCTGAGGATCGATGGGCTCGGGGTTGTCAGCATTGTGCAGTTCCCAAGGCGTGATGCGGCTCTCGAAACGCTCTGCATTGGCGAAGCGCCAAGCCGTAAAGATCAGGCATCCGCGAATCTGGGTCCGCTGGGCGAGTGCGGCGAGAAGGGCCTTCCTTCGCTCAAGCCCCGGAACGTGATGGAGGAGTCCGAAAGCCACCACAAGGTCGAAGGGTCCCGAGGGTAAGGCCGAGTCGATTCTCTCCTTGAGAATGTCGGCTTCGACCCATCGCAGTCGAGTGCCGTGGTCCTGGGGGATGCGAGCGCGAGCCGCAGCGAGCAGGGGCGCGCTCTGGTCGATGCCGGTGTACTCGAGCCGCTCCGGTCCCTGGGCGAATTGCCGAAGCAAAAAATGTGCGAAGCGCCCGTTCCCGCAGCCCGCGTCGAGCACTTTGACCGCCGCTTTGCTCTCCCCCGAGGCAATTCCCCCCACGGATCGTTGCCAACCGGGCCAGGGATGATCCCGGGAGGCGTCGAACGCATCAGCGCGAACCGAATAAAAATTTCGATTGATTGCCTCGAGACGTTCGCGTGTGGTGGGGTTCATCGGCGTTGTTTTTCTAGGTAATGTCGCATTCTGGGGCCTGGCGGAAGCCAGCTCTGCACTCGGATGGTACCGTGAGCCGCGATGACTTCACGAGCTTCGGCCCCCGGTCGGCGTGACCCTGCCGAGCACGGGCAATTCGATCCCAAACAGCACGCTGCGAATTTGCTGGCCATCCTCCAGGAAATCGAAGCTGTGCCCGATGGGGGCGGCGTGATCGCTCCCGAAGATATCGAAGCCATCTTGAGGCGGCATCCGAAGGATGGGCGCGGATTTTATTCTCGGGCGGACCTGATCGCTGGTGTTCGATATCTAAAAGCCCAGGGTGCGATCGAACTGGACGAGGAACGCTTGATCGGCCGTATTCGAATGCGGCCGGTGCGCACTCAGAGCGGGGTGACGCCCTTGACGGTGCTCACTAAACCGTTTCCCTGTCCAGGAGGTTGTGTTTTCTGCCCGAACGATGTTCGGATGCCCAAGAGCTATCTGGCCGATGAACCCGGCGCCCAGCGCGCGGCGATCAATCACTTTGATCCCTACCTGCAGACTTGGAACCGCCTGGCCACCTATCGGGCGATTGGTCACCCCGTGGGCAAGGTTGAAATGATCATTTTGGGAGGCACTTGGTCCTCGCATCCTGAGGCCTACCAGATCTGGTTCGTGAAGCGCTGCTTCGATGCGTTGAACGACTTCGGCGCGGGACGTGAGGACTGCGGCGAAACCGATCAAGGAAATCTCGAATTTCATGCGCTTCGTCCCGAATCGGGCCGCAACTACAACGAGATCGTTGGTGGGTACTTGCGTGGTCAGCTCAGCGGAGGCTTGCTCGATTCCTTCGAGCAAGCCGAGTGGTCCGCCTTGGAACGCGTTCAGCGTGAGAACGAAACGGCCCGTTGCCGAAGCGTAGGGTTGGTGGTGGAAACGCGTCCCGACCACCTTTCGGTCGAGGAAGTTTCGCGTATTCGGAGGCTGGGTTGCACCAAGGTGCAGATCGGTTTTCAGAGTCTTTCGGACGAAATCCTGGCGGCCAACAAGCGCGGCCATGACGTTGAGGCGACTCGGGTCGCGATGCGATTGCTTCGTGCGGCGGGTTTTAAGATCCATGCGCATTGGATGCCGAATTTGCTGGGTGCGACGCCCGAGGGTGATATCGAAGACTTTGCGCGCTTATTTGAAGATCCGGATTTCCGCCCGGACGAACTGAAAATCTATCCCTGCAGTCTGATTGAATCCGCCGAGCTAATGGAATTCCATCGGCGGGGAGAGTGGAAGCCCTACGACTACTCCGAACTCCTCGAAGTGGTGACAACCGCTCTCGCCCGGGTCCCCCGCTATTGTCGAGTGACGCGGGTCATCCGGGATATTTCCTCCGACGACATCGTCGAGGGGAACAAGCTGACCAATTTCCGTCAGATCGCGGAGCAGGAACTAGCCCGGAGGGGCGAGCGCTGTCAGGATATTCGAGCCCGCGAGATACGCTCCGAGCGCCTCGACCCCGAATCGTTCGAACTGCGAGCGACCGGTTACGAGACGAGCATCGGTCACGAATGGTTTTTTGAATTCGTGAACCCCGAAGACCGCATAGCAGGATTTTCCCGCCTCTCCCTGCCTCGAGGGCCGGCCGATTTCGCGGAACTCCAGGGCAGCGCGCTCCTCCGCGAAGTGCACGTCTATGGAGCGGCAACCGAGTTGGGAGTCCGGTCGTCCGAGCGCGCGCAGCATCGCGGCCTGGGCCAAAAGTTGGTCGATGCGGCGGCCCAGCGCGCTCTTGAAGCCGGCTATGGCAGCCTGTCCGTAATCTCAGCGGTGGGCACTCGTATCTGGTACCGCCGTTTGGGCTTTAGCGACGGCGCTCTCTATCAACATCTTTCCCTGGCCTGATGCATTCAGGGATTTTTCGGCAACTCAAAGTGGGTGTGGATTCAACTCCGGCTGAAAGTGAGACTTTCGTTTGCGGCGTCGATGTCCACTCGAATTTTCGAGCCTTCCGGGTATCGACCCTCTAGGAGTTCGATTGCGAGGGGGTCTTGGAGCATGCGCTGAATCGCCCGCTTGAGGGGGCGCGCTCCGTACTGGGGGTCGTATCCGCGATCCGCCAGGAGCTCTTTCGCTTCGGGGCTAACCTCAAGAGTGAGCCGGCGGTCGGCTAGAAGCTGTTGCACCCGCTGAAGCTGAATCTCAGTAATGGTTCCGATCTCCGACCGCCCGAGTTGGTGGTAGAGGATCACATCGTCGATTCGATTCAGGAATTCCGGTTTAAAGTGGGTTCGGAGAGACTCCATGACTCGGGTCTCGATTTCGTCCCGGTTATCGGCTTCGGAAAGTTCGGTGAGGAATTGGCTGCCTACGTTGGAGGTCATGATGAGTACCGTGTTGCGAAAGTCCACGGTTCGACCCTGCCCATCGGTCAATCGTCCGTCATCCAGGATTTGAAGAAATATGTTGAAGACCTCGGGATGCGCCTTTTCGATTTCATCAAAGAGCACAACGCTGTAGGGGCGGCGTCGAACGGCTTCGGTCAGGTAGCCCCCCTCGTCGTAGCCCACGTAGCCCGGAGGCGCGCCAATCAGCCGAGACACCGAGTGTTGCTCCATGTATTCACTCATGTCCACACGGACCATGCAGTTTTGGTCGTCGAAGAGGGTCTCGGCAAGGGCGCGCGCCGTTTCCGTTTTGCCGACCCCGGTCGGGCCGAGGAAAATGAACGAGCCGATCGGCCTCTCCGGGTCTTGCAGGCCGGCTCGCGCTCGCCGGACAGCGTTTGAGATCGCGACCAGAGCTTCATCCTGCCCCACAACCCGAGCACGGAGGTGATCCTCCAGTTCGACCAACTTTCGCTGCTCGGTTTCGAGCATTTTGGTGACGGGAATACCGGTCCACTTCGAGACGATTTCGGCGATTTCGTCGTTGGTGACTTCCTCGCTGAGGAGCGAACCTTCAGATTGCAGGGTATTCAGCTTCTCCTGCCTCTCCTGAATTTCGCTTTCCATAGCGAGTAGATCGCCGTAGCGAATTTCTGCCGCGCGCTCGAGATTTCCGTTTCGGGTCACGCGCTCGAGTTCCAACTCCAGTTGCTCTTTGCGTTCTTTGGCGTCGCGAACGGCGGAAATGACGGCCTTCTCATTCTCCCAACGCGCACGCATGGTGTCCGATCTACCCCGAAGATCGGCGATCTCGGCCTCGACGGATTCTCTTCGGCTCACACTGGCGGGGTCTTCTTCCTTTTTCAAGGCTTCGCGCTCGATCTCGAGCTGCATACGTTTCCGTTCGACCTGGTCGAGTTCTTCGGGCATGGAGTCGATCTGTACCCGCACGCGACTGGCGGCCTCATCGACCAGGTCGATGGCCTTGTCCGGTAGGAAACGATCGGTGATGTAGCGGCTCGAGAGCCGGGCCGCGGACACAATGGCGTTGTCCGAGATGCGTACGCCATGGTGGACTTCATAACGCTCTTTGAGTCCCCGCAGGATCGAGATCGTATCCTCGATGCTGGGCTCTCCGACGAATACCGGCTGAAAGCGACGTTCCAACGCCGAATCCTTCTCGATGTGCTTTCGGTACTCGTCGAGGGTGGTGGCTCCAATGCAATGCAGTTCGCCCCGGGCAAGAGCGGGTTTCAGCATGTTGGCGGCATCGGCCGCTCCTTCGGCCGCACCGGCCCCCACGATGGTGTGCAACTCATCGATGAAGAGAACGACATTCCCAGCGGCATCCAAGACTTCTCGCAGGACGGCCTTGAGCCGGTCCTCGAATTCGCCTCTATACTTCGCGCCCGCGATCAGGGCGCCGATATCCAGGGCGATCAAGGATCGATCCTTGAGGCTTTCCGGGACGTCTCCCGCCACGATGCGCTGAGCCAAGCCCTCGGCGATGGCGGTCTTTCCGACCCCGGGCTCACCGATCAGGACCGGGTTATTCTTGCTTCGCCGAGACAGCACTTGGACGACGCGGCGAATTTCCTCGTCGCGCCCGACCACAGGGTCGAGTTTTCCGGTTCGTGCGACCTCGGTGAGGTCCCTTCCGTACTTTGACAGCGCCTGATATTTCGATTCCGGGTCGGGGTCTGTGACTCGCGCGCTTCCTCGGACGGCCTTCAGAGCTTCAAGAATTTTTTCTCGAGAGGCGCCTTCGGCTCGAAGCAGGTCACCGGCCTTGTCCCGAGTTTTCTCCGCCAGAGCTAAAAGTATGTGCTCTGTGGAAATGTATTCATCCTTGAGGGCCTCTGCTTGGGTCCATGCATCATCAAGGATGGCTGTAGCGCCGGGGGATAGCTGGGGCTGTGAGTTGCCGCTGACTCGCGGAAGGGTGCTGAGAGAAGCCTCAACAGCCTTTCGAATTCGGTCAAGCGGTGCGCCCAACTTGGCCAGGATCGGAGCTGTGCTGCCCTCGTCCTGTTCGAGCAGCGCGCCGAGCAGGTGGACCGATTCCATCCGGTTATGGCTCCGCTCAGACGCAATTTCAAGGCCCCGCTGAACGGCTTCTTGGCTTTTAAGAGTGAGTTTTTCGTATCTCATGAGAGGCAAGCCTCGGCACGAGTTCCCAAAATGCAAGCCGGAAATTCCGCTCCTGCGTCGATTAAGGAAGAGCAAGAGACCCGCAGATGGGCGTCCCGATACCCCCGCGGAGCCTCCCGAGGGAAAATTCGGCGGAGCCGAAGCCGGCATCGGACTCCGCCGATAGCGAGCGCTTCTTTCTTGCTTTCCTTCTTTCTTTCCCGCTATTCGTTCACGCTATTGGGCGCGCTTCAGTGGAACGTAGAGGGTGGAATCGCCGCGGCGAACGAGAACGAGCACGGTGGAGTCGCTGTTCTTCAGGAGTTCATCCAACTTGCGCACATTGGAAATGGTTTCACGGTCGACTTCCACGATCACGTCCCCCCGCTGCAATCCTGCTTCTTCAGCAGGACTTCCGGGAAGAATCTCGGAAATCACGACTCCGGACTCGCTCCCGACGCCCAGTTGAGCGGCAATTTCGGGCGTGATATCGGTGGCCCGCAGGCCGAAAGCGACCGGGCCGGGACTTTCTGGCCTGGCGTCGCCGAGCCGGGGTTCGTCGAGTGTCCCGATTTTGATTCGAATCGTTTTCTCGTTTCCGTTTCGAACGACCACGACTTCTACAGCATCTTCGGCGGATGTTTCGCCGACGATTCGAGGCAGGTCACGCCAGTCCTTGATGGGAGTACCGTCGAATTCGACGATTACGTCGCCGTGCTCGACCCCGGCTTCTTCGGCCGGGCTGTCCGCGAGGACCTTGGACACAAGCGCGCCGTCTTCGTTCTCGAGATCAAACGATTCGGCGAGTTCTGGAGTCAAGCCCTGAATGACAACGCCGAGCCATCCGCGAGTAACATGGCCGTGGGCTCGAAGTTGAGGGAGGACATGTTTGGCCATGTTTATGGGGACGGTGAAGCCAATGGTATTGGCTCGCGGATTAATGGCTGTGTTGATGCCGATGACTTCTCCCGCAAGGTTGATGAGCGGTCCTCCAGAGTTCCCCGGGTTGATTGCGGCATCGGTCTGAATGAAATCATCGTAGCTTCCTCCGACGACGTCCCTGCGGTGCTTTGCTGAAATGATTCCTGCGGTGACCGTGTGCTCAAGCCCGAAGGGATTTCCGATGGCGACAACCCAGTCACCGGGGCGGGCGGAATCGCTGTCGCCGAGAGCAATGGCGACGAGTTCCTGATCGGTTTCGACCTTGATTAGCGCGATGTCGGTCTTGGGATCGCGGCCCGTGACAGTGGCCGGCAATTCGCTCCCATCCGTAAAGGCCACGAAAATTTCGTCGGAGTTCTCGATGACGTGATTGTTTGTGACGATGTAACCATCCGCAGAAATAACGAACCCGCTGCCGGCACCCTCCCGTTTGTGGGGCCGCCGTTCCCTTCCGCCAAAGGGAAAGCCGAAGTATTCCTCGAACTCCCGAGGAATCTGTGCGCCTCCGCCGACGGTCTGGGACGTACGAATGCTTACAACGGCGGGGGAGACTCGCTCGGCCAAGTCGGCGAAGCCGGTGGGTGCGCCGGACGGCACGAGGGCAGGGATTGGGCTTTGGGTTTCCCAAAAAGGATTTGTCTCGGCTGGAGACTCGGGAGCCTCGCCGGCGGTTTTTGAACTTCGCCCGAGGAGACGCTCAAGAAAGCCGGCTTCTTCTTCTTCGGCGCCGGCCGTCAGGGGAGCGGCGAGGAGGATCAGAGTCAAGGCGAGGAATACCGGGCGCTGGCTTCTTTCAAGGGGATGCAAGTTCTTCTCCTGTTTTCCGTTGTATTGCGATCGTTCGGGTGAGCCACCCGATTGCGCGTTTGCAGTCAGCGGGCTGCTGGCCGCTCGGGACTTGGCTTCGACGCTTCGAGTCGCCGGCCGGTTCCCCGCCGAGTCGGTTCACCGGTGACGGGCCAGTGGCATTGACCGGTGATTTCTTCAGCGCAAGGGAATCATCAAATGATATCGACCTCTCCCCCGCTGAACCACGATGAGTGCCCGCTCGCGCCCACGGAGTCCAAGGATGGCTCGGCGCAGGGAGTCTTCGCTATTGAGCACGACGCCGTTGACCGCAAGCAACCGATCGCCGCGTTGGAGCCCGGTCAGGCTCGCTGGGGATTGTTGCCGCACACTGCTGATTTTGAAACCAATTTCCCCGTCGGATTCGAGGCTGAGTCCCATCCGTCGGCTGGCAAGTTCGGCAACAACGTTTTCGGGAATTTCCTTCGCGACGACCTCGGCCGTTGAAAGTTTTTCGTCTCGCCAGTATCCCACTGTCATTCGTTGCTCGGGGGTCGTCGTTTCGAGTACTTCAAAGAGTTGCCGAGCCGACTGGATGCTCCGTCCATCGAGGCGAGTGAGTACATCGCCCCGGCGAATGCCAGCGATATCGGCGGGTCCACCCGGTCGTACGCGGTTGATGAGGGAACCCGTTATCGAACTGGGTAGATCCATGACCTCCCGTAGAGCCGGGTCCAGATCCTGAAATTCGATTCCCAACGTCACCGGATGAACCTCGCCGTGTTCGATCAATTCGGCCACGACCCGCTGGGCGGCGTCGATGGGAATCGCAAAGCCGATTCCTTCGGCGCCTTGGTAGATCGCGGTGTTGATTCCGATCAGTGAGCCCTCGGCATTGACCAGTGGCCCGCCCGAGTTTCCGGGGTTGATGGAGGCATCGGTTTGCAGGAACCCGTGAAAGGCCAGCTGCTCGGTACGAATCGAGCGGTTGACGGCAGAAATCACGCCGGTGGTCACTGTGTTCGAGAAGCCAAAGGGATTGCCGATCGCGATTACGGGCTCGCCCACCATGATGTCCGATGAGGTCCCCGGGTCGACCCAGGGCAAGTCTTCCTCGGTTTCCGCTTTGAGAACCGCGATGTCATTGGAGGGGTCGGCCCCGACGATCTGAGCCGAGAAGGTGCGTCCATCGGCGAGG
This sequence comes from Myxococcales bacterium, assembly GCA_012959865.1. GTDB lineage: Bacteria > Myxococcota_A > UBA9160 > UBA9160 > UBA4427 > JAZXM01. The sequence goes on from DUCH01000134.1 coordinate 9,835, forward strand.
GTGATCGATATGCGGTGAGCCCGACGAATGACGTGCTCATTGGTGAGGATGTGCCCTTCGGGACTGATGATCACGCCGGATCCGAGGTCATGGGAAGAGCGGGGTGCTCTCTGGTCGAAGAGCTCGGAGAAATATTGCTGGGAACGGGGTTGGGGCGAGGAGCGCGCAAACGGGTTCTGTGCCTGTTGGAGGTGCTCCGTCGTGATACTCACAACCGCGGGACCGACTTTTTTGACCGCCTCGACGGTCGGGGTTCTCCGTAGAAAGGGATCGCTGGCCAGCGCGTTCCCCGTCGCGAGCCCGAAGCAGAGCCCGAAGCAGAGTCCTAAGCAGAGTCCTCTGGCGACAAATCCGAGGAGCACTCGCGAGCTTCGTCCGGCAAAGGGGCGGCGCCTGGGCTTGAGTCTGTTTCTGGTCTTCATCCTGATCTTCCGGTGACGGGGGGAGGCAAGGTACCGCTCCGGCCCGGCTTGCGCGCCGTCCTTTGTTTGGGTGCTCGGGGCGGCGAATTCGCTCGGCTTTCCCGGTTCCCTCGGGTCTCGATAGGGACCCACGCCCGGGTCTGCGGTTCACTCGCGCAGGGGGCCGGCGCTATGGTGCGGGCCAGGAGAGGTTTCGATGCTAGCCAGAGAAGTGTGGGTCGAACGCGCCCACGTGGATTTTGCCCGTGATTTTGGTCGCCCCGCCCGCTGGGC
>DUCH01000134.1:10640-33213 GCA_012959865.1 Myxococcales bacterium
CTCGTCTTGCTCGCTCCCCGCACGGATCGAAGGGTGCGAGTCCGGGCTTGGGATCTGGACGAATCGGGAGAGTTCTCGAGTGATTCTCTCGACCGCGGAGGGACGTGGCTCGACTACGTGCAGGGGACTTTCTCTGCTCTGGCCGAGCGGGGGGTCGACTCTCCCGGCTTCGACTTGGGAATCGCGAGTACGGTGCCCCTGGATTCGGGTCTCTCCAGCTCGGCCGCCCTCGGCGTTGCTCTCGCGGCGGGGGTCGGTGCGGGGCTCGGACTCGGCCTCTCGCCCGAAGACTGGGCGCGGATCGCTCACCGTGCCGAAAATGGATTCGTAGGGGTTCGTTGCGGGCTCCTTGACCCCCTGGCGAGCGCCTTGGGGCGAGAGGGGCATGTCCTTCGGATTGACTTTCGAAGCGAAGAGGTCGAGGCCATCGCGATCGGGGGGCAGGCCTTGGGAATTTTGCTCGTGCATTCGGGGGTGGAGCGACGCCTGGCCGATGGGGTCTACGGGCAGCGCGTGACCGAGTGCCGGCAGGCCCTGGAGGCCGCCCAGCGGGCGGGCATTGCGCCCCCCTCGGCTCGAGCGCTTCGCGATCTTACGCTGGCTGATCTGCCGGATTTGGAAAGCGCCTTGGAGCCGGTGGCCTTTCGGCGAGCGAGGCATGTCATTGGAGAAAACCACCGCGTCGATGCGTTCTGCCAGGCGCTGGCTAAGGGTGATCTCGCCCGCTTGGGCGCTTTGCTCGCTCTGGGCCAGGCCAGCCTGCGCGACGATTACGCGGTGTCGACCCCGGAACTCGATTTCCTCTGTGAGTTGGGCGCCGACTGCCCGGGGGTCGTGGGTTCGCGCCTGACCGGTGCCGGCCTGGGCGGATTCACTCTCCACTTGGTCGATCCCGACGAAATGGAAGCGGCGCGCGAACATCTCGGCGAAGGTTTTCGCGCGCGCTTTGGCCGTTTGCCTGCAAGCCTGGCCGCCCTTCCGTCGAGGGGTGCCTGGGTTGAGGGTTGAGGGCCGAGGGCTGAAGGTAGAGGGTTGAAGGTTGAAGGTGGGTTGAGGGTTGACGGTCGCAAGGCCCGATCTGCCCGTTGGACCGTCAGAGGGGTTGGTCGAGGGCAGCGCGAAGCGCCTCCGCGGTTTTCTGGGGATTCTCCGCGCCGAGGAGGGTTCCCGTGATGGCGACTCCCGCGGCTCCGGCTTGAAGAATCGCCGAGCAGCGCTGGGGATCGATGCCGCCTTGGGCGATCACCGGAATTCCCTGACGGCAGGCCTCGGCCAAGGCCTCGGTGCCGAGCGGGGGACGACTGGCCGGCTTTGAATAGGGGGGATAGATCGGCGCCAGATGCACGTAGTCGATTCGGCTGTTCGAGAGCGCCCGGACCTCGGCTACGCCGTGGGTCGAGGCGCCGATGAGGGCACCCTCACCCAGGAGAGGCCGCGCGTCTGCCACCGTCATGGCATCGAATCCCAGGTGAACTCCATCGGCCCCCATGGCGAGGGCCACGTCCACGCGCCGATTGACGAGGATGCGAATTTTCGGCGCGCTCCGACGCGCTGCGGCGGCGAGTTCTTCGCCCCATTGGAGCCAGTCGGCCCCTTCGAGTTCGCGGTCTCGGAGTTGCAGCCAATCGACGCCCCCCGCACAGGCTTCCGCCACAGTCTCGACTAGGGGACGCCGGGAGGCGGCCCGATCGACGACGAGGCAGAGGATCGGACGCGGGGCGTTCCATGGGGTTGCCGCGGGGGAATCCTTGGCCAATCGCGTTCTCCCCGAGCGAATCCGAGTCAGTAGTTCGCGATTCCGTCGAGAGGGCTCGACGCCGAAGCGTAGAGACGCTGGGGCATGCGCCCGGATTCGTAGGCGAGGCGGCCCGCATCCACCGCGAATCGCATAGCCCGGGCCATCTTGACCGGCTCCTTCGCGTGAGCGATGGCGGTATTCATCAGTAGCGCCGTGGCTCCGAGTTCCAGTGCGAAGGCGGCGTCGCTGGCTGTGCCGACGCCTGCGTCGACAATCACAGGGACCTCGACGGTCTCCAAGATGATGCGCAGATTGGCAGGGTTGCGAATGCCCATTCCCGAGCCGATGGGTGCAGCCAGCGGCATCACCGCGGGACACCCCATCGCGGCCAACCGCTGGCAGGCGACCGGATCATCGGTGATATAAGGGAGCACGGTAAAGCCGTCGTCGATCAGGATCTGGGCCGCTTCCAGTGTGGCCGGAACATCGGGGAAGAGGGTTCGCTCGTCGCCGATCACCTCGAGTTTGATGAGGTCTGTTTCGAGAAGTTCTCGTCCCATGCGGGCGGTGGTGATGGCGTCTTCGGCGGAGTAGCAACCGGCGGTGTTGGGAAGGATCGTAAAGCGATCGGGTGAGACCACGTCGAGCAAGCGCGGACCCTTCGCAGCATCGAAGTTGACCCGGCGCAGGGCCACCGTGACCATCTCGGCTCCTGAGGCCTCGGCACATTCCAGATTCTGTTCGAACGACTCATATTTTCCGCTTCCAATGATCAAGCGGGAGTGAAACGTGTAGTCGCCAATTTTCCAGCTTTCCTGGACTTCCGACTCGGACATCGATCAACCTCCTCCAACGGCTTCGAGAATTTCCACACGGTCATCCGCGGCCAACACCATGGCCCCGCGGCGAGAACGGGCCACCACCTGGCGATTCACCGCCACGGCCACTCGTCGTCCCGTCAACCCCAGGGTCTCCAGCAATCCGTCTACCGTGCAGCCCCGTACAACGAGGGTGCTGTCCCCATTGACGAAGACGGTTTGGCGGACGGGGGATTGGTCGGCGGACATGGGGGTCGGGGTTTGGACCTGGGGAGTGAAAGTGGGGTGCGGACCTTGAAGCGCCAAGCGTACCGGAGGCGTCGAGCAGGCGCCGCTGTTACGATGGCCCCGGAGCCCAGACGCCCGGGGGAGGGGGAATCGAGCATGGAAAGGGTACGTCAGGCAACCGTCGATCTCTCCGCGCTCCGCGCCAACTTCGCCTTCGCCCGGGAACTCGCCGGGGGCCGGGAAGTGATTGCCGTGGTCAAGGCCGATGGCTATGGGCATGGCGCTCCGGAAGTCGCGCGCTGCCTGGAGGGCGAAGGCTGTGAGAGGCTGGCGGTGATGACCGCCGACGAGGCCTGTGTTCTGCGCGAAGCTGGAATCCGCGGGCAAATCCTCATCCTGGGGGGCCTGGGAGACGGGCGGGAGGCCCATCTGGCGGGCGAGTATTCGTTGGCCCCGGTCGTTCACGAACGGGAGGGGCTCGCCTTGGCTCGGGAAGCCGCCGAAAAGTTCGGCCGAACCCTGGCTGTGCACCTCGAGGTCGATACCGGGATGCGGCGGATGGGAACTGGACCCGAAGAGGCTCTTGCGCTCGCGGAGGCCATTGGCGCGGATTCGAAACTCGAATTGGATGGCACGTACACGCATTTCGCCTCGGCGGACTCTCCCGACCCGAAGGCCTGTCTCGAACAGATCCGACTCTTTCGCGACTTCCTTGGGGCCCTTCGTGGCCGCGGCCTGACTCCGGGCACGGTTCATGCCGCCAACTCTTCAGCGCTGCTGGCCGGTCCCGAGATCGAAGAGGCTTTGCCGGAGGCCGATGCGGTGCGTCCCGGGCTGATGCTCTACGGCGCTTGCTCGGCGACGCACGAGGATCCGGAGCGGCGGCTCAGGCCCGCTATGAGCGTCCGCGCTCGGGTGGCCGCGGTGCGCGAAATCACCGCCGGGGAGGCCGTGGGATACGGCTCGACCTGGCGGGCCGATGGCCCCGCCCGAATTGCGACTCTCCCTCTCGGCTATGCGGACGGCGTATTGCGCTCGCTCTCCAATCGAGGAGAGGTTTGGCTGGCCGGGGGGCGACGCCCGATCGTGGGCCGGGTTTCGATGGATTCTGTGACGGTGGCAGTGCTCGACCCGATGGTCCCGGTGGCGGTGGGCGATCCCGCGACTTTCTTCGGTTTGGCCCCCGAAGGCGGCCCCGGGATTCGCGTCGAGGCCCAGGCCGAGGCCGCCGGAACCCTGGCCTACGAATTGCTCGTGGGGGTGGGGGATCGCGTGTCCCGGGTGTACGTCGACGGGCAATGAGGCGGGGAATGAGCCAGGGAGTCAACGGTTGCCGTTTCCTCGATTGACTTGAAGGGGAGGCGCAGTTACACAACGGGCGAACCCCCGTCCCTGCTCCCCCAGAAAACTCCCCAGGAGAATTCAATGCCCCCCACGGAAACGCTGCGCCCGGTGGCGCGCGCGTTGCTCTCCGTTTCTGACAAAACCGGATTAGTCGAATTGGGACGCGGACTCGCCGCTCTCGATGTCGAACTCGTCGCCTCTGGCGGTACCGCCACGGTCCTTCGGGAAGCGGGGCTCGAGGTGGTCGATGTCGCCGATCTGACCCAGAGCCCTGAAATGCTCGGGGGCCGGGTCAAGACACTGCACCCCATGGTCCATGGCGGCATTCTGGCCCGGCGGGATCGAGCCGAGGATCGGGCCGATCTCGAAGCCAACGGCATTGGCACCATCGATCTGGTGGTGGTGAACCTCTACCCCTTTGAAGAGACGGTTGCCCAACCCGGAGTCGCGTACGCCGATGCCATCGAGAAAATCGACATCGGAGGGCCGTCCATGGTCCGTTCGGCGGCCAAGAACCACGAATACGTGGGGGTGCTCTCCAGCCCAGACGACTACGCCACCGTGCTGTCCGAGTTGCGCGAGCAGGGCGGGCTCTCGGCCGCGACCCGGCGCCGACTCGCCCTCAAAGCATTTCGCAGCACGGCGAGCTATGACGCCGCGATTCAGCAGTGGCTCGGTGAAGAACTGGCCGAGGACCGGGAGCAGGTTTTTCCGGCGACTTTTATCGCCGGGCTCCCCAAGGCGGCGGATCTCCGATACGGGGAAAACCCCCATCAGGCAGCGGCGCTGTATGGCGGTTTTTTGGACGCGGTGGAACAACTGCACGGGAAGGCGCTTTCCTACAACAATCTGATCGACGTGCAGGCCGCGCTGGGGATGATTCTCGACTTCGACCCCGCCGATCGCACCACGGTGGGGATTTTGAAGCACAACACCCCGTGCGGGGTAGGGGCTGGCGACTCGCCCCTCGAAGCCTATCGACGAGCCTTCCAGACGGATCCAGATTCGCCCTTTGGCGGCGTCATCGTGAGCAACCGCGCCTTTGATCGAGCGCTGGCAGAAGAGGTGGATCAAATTTTTACCGAAGTGCTGGTGGCCCCGAGTTTTGACGCTGAGGCTCTGGACCTGCTCCGGCAAAAGAAGAACCGCCGGCTGCTGGCCTTCGACCCGGCAAGGATCAACCGCGTCGAACACGAGTGGCGGCGGGTCTACGGCGGCGTCCTGCTCCAGCAGCCCGACTCTTCGGTACAGGAACTCGATGGAGCGAAGGTCGTGACCAAAGCTCAGCCCAGCGACGAGCAGCGCGTCGCGCTGGATTTTGCTTGGCGGGTGGTCAAACATATCAAGAGCAATGCGATCCTGTTTGCCGCCGCAGATCGCACCCTGGGCGTCGGCGGTGGCGCGACTTCTCGAGTGGACGCGGTCCACAACGCAGTGGCCAAAGCCGCCAGGGTCGGGGTCTCACTCGAAGGATCCGTCCTGGCGAGCGATGCGTTCTTTCCCTTTCCCGATGGTCTCGAGGCCGCCGTCGAGGCGGGGGCCCAGGCGATTATCCAGCCCGGTGGCTCCAATCGTGACGAGTTGGTGGTGGAAGCCGCCGACCGCTTGGGGGTTCCGATGATCTTCACGGGCGTGCGGCATTTCAGACATTGAGCACGAGGCCAGTGGGCCGGCGGAGTCCCCTTGGAGAGGGCTTCCCATGCGAACCGCGCAGGAGTGAATCGCGATGAAGGAAATGGCAGTTTGAAGGTATTGGTCGTCGGCGGCGGAGGTCGTGAGCACGCTCTGACGTGGAAACTCGCCCAGAGCCCGCGAGTGGAGGCGGTTCTGGCCGCCCCGGGAAGCGCCGCGATGGAGGGGTTGGCGGAGTGTCACCCGGATGTCTCCGCGGGCGATCTCGATGCGGTGACGAAACTCGCTCGAGAGCAGGGCGTGGGCCTGGTGGTTGTCGGTCCCGAGGATCCATTGGCAGCGGGCCTTGCCGACCGGCTCAGGGACGAGGGGATCGCGACGTTCGGCCCTTCGGCGGCGGCGGCTCGGCTTGAGGGCAGCAAAGCCTTTGCCAAAGATTTTATGGAGCGGCACGGGATTCCCACGGCGAAACACCGAGCCTTTGAGGATCTCCATGCGGCGCTCGAGTATGTGGGTCGGCTCGACGGGCGGTGCGTCGTCAAGGCGGATGGCCTGGCGGCGGGCAAGGGCGTTGCCATGTGCGAATCGCCGGCGGATGCGGAGCGCGCGTTGCGCGAGATCATGGAGGATCGCCGCTTTGGCGATGCGGGGAGCCGGGTGGTCATCGAGGATTGGCTCGAGGGTGAAGAGGTCTCGTATTATGCGATCAGTGACGGCGAGCGCTTCGTCACGTTGGCCGCCGCCCAGGACCACAAACGCTTGCTTGACGGGGATCGCGGAGAAAATACCGGAGGGATGGGGGCGTACTCGCCTGCGCGCGTCGTGGACCGCGTCGTCGAAGAGCGAATTCTTGAGCGCGTGGTGAGGCCCACCATTCGAGGCATGGCGGAGGAGGGTCATCCCTATGTGGGGGTTCTCTTCGTGGGCCTGATGGTCGATTCTGCCGGCGATCCTCAGGTTATCGAGTTCAACGTTCGTTTCGGGGATCCCGAAACCCAGCCCTTGATGGTGCGGATGAAAGGCGACCTGGCCGGACTGCTCGAAACCGCGGCCCGGGGTCGGCTGGACCCCGATTCGTCGGTGGCCTGGGGGGAAGCGGCGGTCTGCGTCGTTTTGGCTTCGGGCGGGTACCCGCGCAATTACTCGACGGGCCATCCGATTTCTGGACTCGAGGCGGCGGAAGCCGATGAGGGCGTCGTCGTTTTTCACGCGGGCACGCGTCGATGCGCGAATGGCGGGTTCGAAACCGCCGGCGGGCGGGTTCTGGGTGTGACCGCGCTGGGCGAGAGCGTCGGGGCCGCACGAGATCGCGCCTATGCGGCGGCGGCGAAGATCCAATTCGAAGGCGCTCATTGCCGCTCGGATATCGCGTCGCGTGCCCTGGACCGATCGTGAGCGATCGAGGGTGCCCCCACTTCTCATGACGCCTGCTTTCGCCTCCCCGAATACGAACCCTCGGGCCGGATCCGCGGCGCGCCGGGAAATCGTGCGCGCAGCACTCGAGGTTTTGGCCGCCGAGGGGTGCGTGGCCTTTCCCAGCGAAACCGTTTGGGGACTGGCCGCATCCGCACGGTCTCCGGTAGCGGTTGCGGCGCTGGGGGCGTGGAAGGGGCGGGCCGATGGCCAGCCGATCTCGGTGCTGGTCTCGGGAGAGTCCGCGCTTCGCGGGTATGGCTTCGATCTCGATCCTCTGGCGCTGTCGCTGATGGAGCGTTTTTGGCCGGGCCCGTTGACCTTGGTGCTTTCTTGTCGCTCGGCGTTGGCCCCGGGAATCGCCCGAGCCGACGGGAGCGTCGGCGTGCGCTGCAGTTCGCACCCCGTGGCCGTCGAACTCGTGGAGGCCGCCGAGGCTTCGGGACTCGGCCCCTTGACGGCGACGAGTTGCAATCGCTCGGGCGCCCCCCCGGCGCGCACCGAAAGCGAAGCCCGGGTTCTCTGCTCGGCTCTCCCCGACGGGCCTTATGTTCTGGCGGCGGGAAACGAAGACGCCGGCGCAAAGGCGCCGACAACCGTGCTGGACCTGACTGTCCGACCGCCTCGAATCCTGCGCGAGGGGGGCGTAAGCGCGACAGCCCTGCGGCCTTTTCTAGAGAAGGGAAATTTCAAGCGAATGGACGGCCTTGACGAGCCCGAACGAGGAGATGTGAGCGGATGACGGCAATTCGTCCTTTTTCAGCATTGCGCTACGACGTTGACCGGGTCGATCTCTCGAAGGTCATTGTTCCTCCTTACGATGTGATCGCGCCCGAAGAGCGCAATGGCTTCTTCGACCGGGATCCCCACAACGCAATCCGCTTCGAATTGACCCGGGACGTGGCAGACGAAGCCACGACGGATTATTCCGAGATTGCCGAGACCCTTTCCGCTTGGCGAAGCAGTGGTGTGCTGATTCGGGATGCCGCTCCCGCCTACTATGTACTTCGACAGCGCTTTGTCGCGCCCGACGGTCAGTCACTCGAGCGCGTGGGCTTCTATGGCGAACTGGGTCTCGAGGAATACGATCGAGGGGTAATTTTGCCCCATGAGCGCACCTTGGCCGGTCCCAAGGCCGATCGGCTCAAATTGCTGCGCGCCGCACGAGCCAATCTCTCGAGCATTTTCATGCTCTACGAGGATCGCGAAGACGCCCTGGGCGGGTTTCTGCGATCGGCGTTCGGCGAACCGGGTGGCCCTATCGGCCAAGCCCGGGACGATTCGGGAGTCGACTACGAACTGGCCCGTTTGGTGGATCCAGAAGCCGTACGCAGCGTGGCGGCATTCCTGGCCGAACGTTCATGCGTCATTGCGGACGGCCACCACCGCTACGAGACCGTCCTGGAATATCGGCGGGAGCAACGCGCGAAGGCCGGCGCCGTCGCGGAGAACGCGCCCTTCGAGTCGACTCTTGCCTATCTGGCCAACGCCTATGCGCCCGGGAGCCTCTTGCTTCCCATTCATCGGGTCGTTCGCGAAGCACCCGCGCCGAGCGCCGAGGGTTGGGCTCGGGGATTGCCGGGATGGACTTGCCGTTCCCTGATGGCCGCTGGCGATGCCCGGGCGGTTTCAGCCCAGGCCTCCGAAGTTCTGGCTAAAGAGGCCGGTCGAGCGGCCTTCGTGGCCGACAACGGAACCGGTGAACTCCAAATCTTCACTCGGGACAAGCCCCTGGGCGACGGACTCGTGGTTCGGATTCTCGAAGAGGAGGTGATCGGCTCGGTCTTCGGGCTCTCCCCCGAGGATATTCGCAACGGCGCGGTCGGATTCCCCAAGAGCGCCGAGCGCGCCGCTCGGGATGTCCGCGACGGATCCGGTACGGTGGCGCTCTATCTCAATCCGCTGAGCCCCGATGATGTCTTTCGCGTGACTCGGGCGGGGGAAGTGATGCCCCAGAAGTCCACCTTCTTTTATCCGAAGATTCCGACCGGGATGGTGTTTCGCCTCCACGAGAGTGAAGGATGAGTCGGCGGGGTTCCGGGCGCCGGAAATCCGAGCTTCGGGCGGTTCGGGGCCTGGTGGGCTCGGTACTCGAGGATCTGGGTCTCGGCGAAGTGGCCCGAGCGGCGCGGGTGAGCGAGCACTGGGCCGAGGCCGTGGGGCCTGAGGTGGCGAGTCACTCCCGGCCCGAAGGAATGCGGAACGGGGTGTTGGAAATCAGCGCGGATTCGAGCGTCTGGTGCCAGCACCTACAGATGAACCGGCCGCGGCTGCTGGCTGCGCTTCGCGAGCGGCTCGGCGAGGACGCGCCGGAAGATCTTCGCTTTCGAGTCGGCTACAGTCCCCCCGCCTGACCCGAAGCCGGTTGGGCCCGGAGGGTCGCGAAGTGAGCGGAATCGATGGTGTCGGCAAGACCGATCCGGTGAGTTCAGGGTTGGTGTGTGATTTCTGCCAAAATCAGGTGGCGAGCGTTCGCCGAGTGGCTCTCGATGGGGACTACGAACGGCTGACTACTCCCCACGCGGTCCAATACGCGTGCTCCGCGTGTTTCGAGGCCAAGGATCGGGCTCGATTGGGTCTCGCTCCGACCGGTTGACCCCGCGAGGGCGATCTCCTAGGCTCCGCGGCCCTCGTCGGAGACGCTCCGACAGGGCCTCCCGTGAAGTCGCTGGGACACCGCAAACGCTTTAATTTAAAAGAGGATTTTCCGCTCATGGTGAAGATTCGCCTGACCCGGGCGGGTTCGAAGAAGCGCCCCTTCTATCGCGTCACCGCGATCGATGAACGCAAGCAACGGGACGGCCGTCCGCTGCAATTTCTTGGAACCTACGACCCCAAGCCCGATCAAGAGGACCTGAATCTCGACATCGAGGGAATAGAAGCGTGGCTCACCAAGGGGGCGCAGATGAGCGATACCGTGCGCACTCTGGTCAAGCGCGCCCGTCGCCGCGCCGTTGCTGCGGCTGGAGCTTCGTGATGGCGAACGCCGAAGAGCGGGGCGCCGAGTTGGTTCGCTTTATCGCCAGCGCGCTGGTTTCTATGCCCGACGAAGTCAACGTGGTGGTCGCCGATGACGGAACCCTTGAACTCGAAGCCAACGAGAGCGACCGCGGTCGAGTCATCGGCCGGCAAGGTCGCGTGGCCAAGGCCATGCGCGTGTTGCTGGGCAAGACGCCGGGCTGTTCCGATCTTCAACTCGAGATCGTCGACTGAATTTCCAGGCGCATCGGCTGCGCCTTTTCTTGCTCCCCAATCCTGCCCCGTTCGCGCTTCCCGTCCTGCGAGCGCTTGCCCGTCGGACCCTCGCTGGCGCGCCGCCCGGCCGGCCAATCAACTTTCCATGGACGTTCCCTGTGGCTGATCCCTTGCGCGTCGAACTGGGCTGTGTCGTGGGTGCTCACGCGCTCGCGGGCGAGGTGCGCGTACGTTGGTTTGGCGATGGCCCGGACAACCTGCTGGGTTCCCCCTTTCTTTTTCTGGGCCAGAGTCGAGACGATCCCTCGGCCCGGCGCTACGCGGTTTTGGGGGGCGGCAGCGGGCGCGGCGGTGAAGTTCGGCTGAGTCTGGAAGGGGTCGTCGACCGCACGGCGGCCGAGTCGCTGCGCGGATCGCTGGTTTTGCTGGACTCCGCGGATCTGGAACCCCTGGGCGAAGATGAGTTTTACTGGCACGAACTGGTGGGTTGCACGGTGGAGACCGAGGCGCACGAGCAGCTTGGTACGGTGCGCGAGATTTGGCATACGGGAAGCCACGATGTTCTGGTCGTGATCGGGGAGCGAGGGCAGGTCCTTGTGCCGACGGTTCGGGAAATCATGAAGCGCGTCGATCGGGCCGAGGGCCGGATCGTGATCGACCCGATTCCGGGATTGCTTGAGGGAAGCGACTGAAGATGCTCGAAGTCGACGTCCTCACCCTTTTCCCCGAACTCTTCGAGGCCTTCTTGGGCACGGCTTTTGTGGGCCAGGCCCGGGAGAAGGGCCTCGCGGCGGTGAATGTTCACGACTTGCGGGGCTGGGCTCGGGATCGTCACCGCAGCGTCGACGACAATCCCTATGGGGGTGGTCCCGGCATGGTGATGACCCCCGAACCCCTGATCCCCGCCATCGAAGACCTGGCCGGGTCGGTTGGTCCCGAGCGAAAGCGATGGGTAGTGGCGCTGTCACCCCAGGGCCGCCCCCTCGACCAAACGGGTCTGGAGCGTCTTCTGGGCAGGAATCGGCTTCTGCTGGTTTGCGGTCGCTACGAGGGTATCGACCAGCGGGTGCTCGATTTGGCCGTTGACGAAGAAGTCTCTATGGGCGACTACGTGCTCTCCGGGGGCGAAATTCCCGCGATGGCGGTCGTCGAGGGCTTGGTGCGCCTGGTGCCCGGTGTTCTGGGAAATCCGGAATCCGCTCGGATTGACTCCTTTGGGGGAGATCTTCTGGAGGGTCCGCAGTATACTCGGCCGCCGGAATACCGTGGCCGTCAGGTTCCGGAAGTACTGCTGTCCGGAGACCACGCCGCGATTGCACGTTGGCGCCGAGAAGAGGCGGTGCGGCGAACCCAAGAAAGACGGCCCGATTTACTGCGCCGACACGGAAGAGACCCGAGCGATGGCTGAGCAAATCCCGGAGTCGAGAAACGGGGAGCCACCGCGCGACTGCCGCCAAAGCCGCTCCCAGAAGGCGTCACCCAAGCGAATATCCAGCAGGACCAGAGAGGGAAGCAAGCGATGAGAAGCCTTGACTTTGTCGAGAAAGAAACCCAGCGCCGAGATCTGCCGCCGTTTCGAGTGGGCGATGCGGTTCGCGTGCACGTTCGGGTCAAAGAGGGCGACAAAGAGAGGATCCAAATTTTCGAGGGACTGGTGATTCGGAGGCGAGGAGCCGGAAACGGCGAGACCTTCACCGTACGCAAAGTTGCGAGTGGCGTCGGGGTGGAGCGGATATTTCCGGTTCAGTCTCGCCTAGTGACCAAGGTTGAGATCAAGAGCCGCGGCTACGTGCGGCGGTCGCGTCTCTACTATCTCCGCGACCTCACGGGCAAAAAGGCCCGGCTCCAGAGCAAGGTACGCGACCTTTCGGAACTGGTCTCACTCGAGGAGGTAGACCAGCGCGACGTGGTGGACGACGTGGTGGACGACGAAGTGGTCGCCGCGCCGGAAGCCGAGGCGAGCCCCGAAACAGTGGAGACCTCGGCGGAGACCTCGGCTCTCCGGGGCAAGGCACGCAAGCGCGCCAAGGCGCGCGAGAAGGTCGGGCGGATGAAGGAACTGAGCACCTCCGAAGCGAAACGCGCTGCGGCGAAGGAGGCGAAGGAGGCCAAAGAGGCCAAGCGCGCCGCCGAAGAAGCGGCTGCGGCCGAAGCACCGGCCGACGAGACGAAAGAGGGCTCCGACGGCTGATGACCGCTTGGGTGCCGAGCCCTAGGGCTCGGATGTGCCCTCGCGCGCGTAGTCGTCCTCAAGGCGAACAACGTCGTCGAGTTCGGGGGTAGAGACCTCCACGAGTTCGACGGGTTCTTCCAAGGCCTCGAAGCGGTGCCGGCGGCCGACTCGGACTCGGCTCCGTTCCCCCGGCCCCAGATCGTGGATCTCGAGGTCTCCGGCCTCGCTTTCGAGGTGAAGGCGCAGGGTGCCCTTGATGACGATCAACGATTCGTCCTTTCGCTCGTGGTATTGAAGCGAAAGCCGTTGCCCCGGGTTTATGGCGATAATTTTGCCCACGTAGCGGTCTGTCTCGGCCCAAATCAATTCGTGACCCCAGGGTTTTTCGACTCTTCTCGCGGGTTCTTCGGGCAAAATTGGGATCTCCTCGGCGTTGAATTGAGAGCGAAGCCTAGCGACGTAGGCAAGGGTGACCAGAGGTCCATCGAAAACGCGTGCTTATTCGTTGGCCTCGAACGCGTTCTCGAAGTGGCGGACATGCCACTGGTCTTCCTCCTCGCCTCGGCCCCGGACCTGCCAAGCGATGACATCAAAGCGGGCCCGATCGATCCCGCGCCCGTGTTCGCGCAGCCAGGCCGCGGCGCCAACCACCAGTCGCGCCCGCTTCGGGGCGTTCACTGCGAGTTCCGGCGGGCCGAAGCGCAGACTGCGGCGGGTTTTGACTTCGACGAAGATCACCGTGCGCCCGCGTCGCAGGATCAGATCGAGCTCAACGCCGCCCGCACGGACGTTGCGCGCAACGATGCGGTACCCTTTTGACTCGAGATAGCGTGCGGCGCGGGCTTCGCCCTCGGCGCCCAGGGCGAGGTGGGATGCGGACGCTGGAGTGGACACGGGGCTACGAGATCCGGTCGGCGGTTGAGAGGTCACGGTGAACTCCACGGGACCGCATCGGGATGAAGCGCGAGGATAGCCCATGGGCACGCTCCAGGTGGTGGCGACGCCGATCGGAAATCTCGAGGACATTACCCTCCGCGCCTTGCGGATACTGGCCGAGGCCGATTGCGTCTTCGCGGAGGACACCCGGAGGACCCGCATTCTGCTGGACCATCACGGGATCACAAACCGCGTGATTTCGCTCCACAGCCGCAATGAAGAGGGGCGCATCGCCGAAGCCCTCGAGCGCCTGGGGCGCGGGGAGAAGTTGGCCGTTGTGTCCGACGCGGGAACGCCGCTGATTTCGGACCCCGGGGCTCATCTGGTCGCGGCGGTGGCCGAGGCGGGGCATCGCGTAGAACCCATCCCCGGTCCGTCAGCGGTCCTCGCGGCGCTCTCGATTTCGGGGCTGCGGGCCCATCCGTTCACGTTTCTGGGTTTCCTGCCACGCCGGGGCGGGGGGCGCCGTCGGCTCCTCGCGGCCCATCGCGATCGTTCGGAGGCCCTGGTTGTTTTTGAGTCACCCCATCGAGTGGGCGAGACGTTGAAGGATTGTGTTGCGGTCTTCGGCGGCGAACGAAGGGCCTGTGTGGCCCGGGAGATGACCAAGGTGCACGAGGAAGCCGTGCGCGGGCCGCTGGAGGATCTGGCGGCGCGATTCGCCGAAGGCGCCCGCGGAGAGGTGACGCTGATCGTCGAAGGCGGGGAGGGTGCGGACTCTTTTACCGCCGAGTCGCCGCTGGATGAGGCGGAAATCGCGCGTAGACTGACGGACCTGACTCGGGAAGGGCGTCGGCCGCGAGAGATTGCCGCAATCCTGGCGCCACTCTCGGCTTTGCCGCGCCGAGAACTCTATGCCCGCGCGGTGCAGGCCCGGGATGCCGAGCGGAGTACGGAGAATTCTGACGAGGACTCGGAGGCGCCGCCGGCTTGAGTCGATGGGGACGCATCGGGCGGTTGCTGCGTACCTTGGCCCATCTGGGTCCGAGGCAGGCCCGGGCTCAGATGGTCTATGCGGTTCGTGGCATTCGTCCGCCGCCCGGGGCAAGAAGTCAGGTGCCGAATTTCTCTCGGGGGGGCACCCCGGATTCGTTCCTGCCCGGGCCCGATCACGCCCGTTGGCTCCCCTCTGGCGAACTGGAACTGATTCGTCGGAAAGTCGATTTTTCCCGCGGAGTCGACTGGGCGTACACCGGAGAGGGACGGCTCTGGCTCTATCATCTCAATCAGTGCGACCATCTGCGCGCGCCCGGTCTCGCGCCCGATGAATGCCTGGGGGTGATGCTCGATTGGGTGCGGGGTTGTCTCGGGGGCGCGGGCTGGGATCCGCACCCCACCAGCCTGCGAATCCTGAGCTGGGGCAAGCTGTTCCTGACGCCCGGTGCCATCGAGCCCACCGAGCAAGAGCAAGCCGAGCTTCGGGGCTCGCTGGCGCGGCAGTTGGACCATCTCGATCGAAACCTGGAGGTCCGACTGGGCGCGAACCACCTGCTCTCTAATCTGTTGGGCGTGGTCTTTGGCGGCCTGCTCTTCGAAGGTCCGAGGGCCGATTTCTGGTTGCGCAGGGCCAATAGGCTGCGGGCTGAACTTTCCGCACAATTTGGTCCGGATGGGGCTCACGAGGAACGCAGCCCGATGTACCACGGGTTGCTCCTGGAAAATCTGCTCGATCTGATGAATCTCGCCCGGAGTCGACCGGACCGGACGCCAAGAGGACTCTTGGAGGCGCTCGAGTCCACCGCGACCGCGGCGCTGGGTGCTCTCTCGGTTTGGCGGCATCCCGACGGCGAAATCGCCCTGTTTGGTGACTCGGCCTTCGGAGTCGCTCACCCCCCCGATACGCTGATCGATTACGCGCGCTCCCTCGGTCTGACACCCGGTCTTCCCGCGACGCCGGGTCTTCTCGAGACTGCGGGCTTTGGTCGCCTGGAGGGCGGTCCGTTTGCTCTGGTAGTTTCCGTGGCTGGACCGGCGCCCGCCCACCAACCCGGTCATGCGCACTGTGATGCCCTGGCGTTTGAACTTGTCTGCAAGGGGCAGCGCGTTGTCTGCGATACGGGGGTCTACGGTTATGAACCCGGCGAGCGTCGCGGCGTTGCCCGCGCCACGCGCTCCCACGCCACCCTCGAGGTGCTTGGCGAGGAACAGGCCGAAATCTGGGCGGCCCATCGGGTGGGGGGCCGTTCCCAGGTGGAGTTGATCGATTTCGAGACCGATCGGAGTCTCGAGGCCACTTGCGCGGGTTGGTCGACTCCCGACAGCCTTCATCGACGCCGATTTAGCCTGGGCGAGGGCGTACTCGAAATTCAGGATACCCTCGAAGGGGTTGTCGGGTCGGCGATCCTCACTTTGCCTCTCGCGCCGGGCATCGAACCCCGGCTGTCGGATCGCGATGGCGTCGTCGAAGCGGATATGGCCCTGCGCGAGGGCGGGCGACTTCGGGTGGGCTTGCCCCTCGCGGTGGACTGGCGGATCGAGCGAACACCCTACTATCCGGAATTCGGGAGAGAAGTGGAACGCGCCTGTCTCGTGGGGCGAACGGCGGCTTTTGAAACAGGAACCTGGCGGTTCTACTTTTCGGATTGACGTGATTCTTGCTGCTGGGTCGGTGCGGGCAGGCTATGCGGGCAGGCTAGAAGAGGGCCTCCAGGCCCGCCTCGTCAACGATTTCCACTCCGAGATCGTTGGCCTTCTGGAGTTTGGTGCCGGGGTTTTCTCCGGCCACCAGGAAGCGAGTTTTTTTCGAGAGCGATCCGACGACCTTGCCCCCGGCGGCTTCGATGCGTTGCTTGAACTCGGCTCGGGGAGAACTCAGAGTGCCCGTCAGGACAAAGCTGAAACCCCTGAGTTTGCCTTGGGTGTCGGTAGCCACCGCTTCGACCGGGGCCCAGTGGACTCCCAAGGCGCGAAGCCGCTGGATCTCGGCGGCATTGCTTGAGTCCGCGAAAAACCGGACCACACTCTCGGCGATGGCCGTTCCCACCCCTTCGATTTCTTCGATTTCGGCTGCACTCGCCGCCATCAGAGGTTCGAGATCGCCAAATTCATGGGCGAGAACCTCGGCCATCGTGGCGCCGACGTGTGGGATTCCTAGCGCGATGAGGAAGCGCGGGAGGCTGGTCTTTTTTGCGCGCTCCAGGCTGGCGATAAGATTGGCTGCTGATTTTTCGCCCATGCGCTCAAGCGCGCGAAGGGACTCAGTCTCCAGGGTGAATAGGTCGGAAAGCCTGCCCACCAAACCGCCTTCGACCAGGAGATCGACAATTTTTTCGCCGAGACCGTCGATATCGAGCGCGCCGCGTCCGGCCAGATGCCGAAGGTTGTTCTTGAGTTGGGCGGGGCAGTCGAGATTCGGGCAGCGGGTGACGGACTCGCCATCGAGGCGAATCGTGGCTCCGCCGCAGATCGGGCAGGCGCTGGGTAGGCTGTAGGGCTTCAATGAAGCGCCCTCTTGTATACGCCCCTCGCGTTCGGCCAGAAGGACCCGAACGATTTGGGGGATCACATCGCCCGCGCGTTGAACCACCACGGTATCGCCTACCCGAATATCCTTTCGGTTGATTTCGTCCTGATTGTGGAGCGTGGCATTGGAAACGGTGACGCCTCCCACCCGGACCGGATCAAGCTTGGCTACGGGCGTAAGTGCCCCGGTGCGGCCCACCTGAATATCGATTTCCTCGATCCGCGTAGCCACCTGCTCGGGCGGGAACTTGTACGCGATGGCCCAACGCGGAGACCGGGATAGAGCGCCCAGGGTGTGCTGGAGTTCCAGGGGATTGACTTTGATCACCACGCCGTCGATTTCAACGTCCAAATCGCTTCGCCTCGCGAGCAATTTGGCGTAGAAGCGGATGGCACCGTCGACTCCTTGGCAGGTTTCGCACTCGGGCGAAACCAGAAAATTCCATTGCCGGAGGGTTTCGAGGTTTTCCCATTGGCTGGCGTTCGCTTCGGGAGTGCCTTCGGCCAACGCATACGCGCGAAATTCGAGGGAACGCAGTCGCAGAAGATCGATATCGTGAATCTGGCGCAGAGAGCCGGCAGCCGCGTTCCGCGGGTTGGCAAAGGGCTCCAATTCCCGGGCGCGGCGTGCGGCATTCAGTGTCCGGAAAGCCTCTAGGGGGAGCACAACTTCGCCGCGGACCGAGACAAACTCGGGAGGGGGCTCTGGGCTCTCGGGCAAAGCGTCGGGAATCGACGGAATTTGGCGGAGGTTGGCGGAGACATCTTCGCCGACCCGGCCATCCCCTCGGGTGAGCCCTTGGCTGAAGCGACCGTCCCGATAGACCAGTTCCACCGCTGATCCGTCGAGCTTGGGCTCGGCCATGTATTCGAGATCGTCATCGCGATCAAGCATCCGACGGATCCGCTGATCGAAGGCACGCATCTCATCGGCATCCATCGCGTTATCGAGGGACAGCATGGGGGTTTTGTGCGCGGCGGTCGCGAACCCCGTCCCGGCGACGGACGCTCCAACACGCTGGGTCGGGGAGTCGGGCCGTCGGAGCTCCGGGTATTGCTCCTCCAACGAGCGCAGTTCCCGAAGGAGTCCATCGTACTCGGCGTCGGTGACTTCGGGCCGATCCTCGCGGTAGTACAGCGAATTATGCCTGCGGATTTCGGCCGAGAGGTCGCCTACCCGGCTTCCAGCGATTTCGATTTCGGAATCCGCCAAATATGCGTCCCCGCAGAAGAACCCGATTAAAGTCGGCGCTTCAAAAGGGCGATGTAGAAGAACGGACGCTCGTTTCGAAGCGAGCGCCGACGCGGAAGATACCACGCCTGACGGCGGCAGAGAGATGACCCAAGGAGCCTCATGCGCTGCGGTTGGAGCCGACAAGAGAGCAGACAAAAATGAAGGCCGGTCCCGGTAAAAAAATCGCATCGATTGCCGATGTTGTCGACGAGGGGCTGGCTCTTTGCCGAGAGGGAAGAATCTGGTGGGCATCCGACCGGATGGCGACTCTGCTTGGCTGCGATTCGCCTGACGCATTGATCGGCGAAGCCATGTCCGATCGTCTTTGGGATTCCGGTCAGGGGTTGCCCCAGCTTGACGGTCCCGGGGTTGCCTGCGCTGTGCGCGGCTCGGCGGCTTCGTCGCGTTCTCTACAGGTTCACCGAATTCCGGTTCGTTCGGGTGAGTTGTGGCTGGCGGGGTGTGTAGAAGAACCGGACCCCAACCCGGCGCTGACCGAGTTTACCCATCGCGCACTCGAGCAGGCAAACCGTGAAGTCACACGGCTGCGCGAAGAATTGAGCCGGCAGAAAAATGAGCGACAAGAACTTCTAGCGGTTTTGGGTCATGAACTCCGGACTCCGATTACTGTAATCGCCGGCTACAGCCGCCTTCTCTTGTCTCCCGATGTTGGCGCGTTGAACGCCGCGCAGGAGCGATATTTGAATGAGACGACGAAAAGTTGTCGACGTCTCGATGAGCTTGTGGAGAGCCTGCTCCAGATTTTTAGCGAGGGAATGGTGGAATTCGGTCTTGATCTCGCTCCGCGGAGTCTGAGATCTGCAATTTCGACAGCCTGTGAGGCCCTCGATCCGCTGCTCGAAGAAAAAAATCTGCGATTCCAGATTCAAGTCGATCCCCGCGCGGATCGTGCGATTTTTGATTCCACCCGCCTGGGTCAGGTGCTCGCGAACCTTTTGGACAACGCGATTGGGTTCAGCAAGGTCGGGGGAGAAATCTCTATAGGAACCCGCAGAGTGGTGGAACCCGACGCGGACTGCGTCGAAATTTTCGTTGAGGACAGCGGTCCTGGAATCCCGACCAGCCAGCGAGATCGAATATTCGAGCCCTATGTCCGCATCAACGGAAAAAAAGCTCGGTCGGGTCATGGGCTCGGTCTGGCGATCTGCAAACGGGTAGTTGACGCCCATGGCGGCTCGATTTCGGTAACGGACGGATCGACGGGTGGGTGTCGATTTGAATTTACACTTCCCAAGGCCGGGTCTCAGGTCGAAGTTGATAAAGAGGAGAGAGAAAATGGATGAGTCCTGGAAGGCATCGCGCCAATCGAAAATTAGCCGTGGTTCGGGCCAAAGTTACGATAACCGCCCGAAAATTCTAGTGATCGACGACTCAGAGGGAGTTCGAGGGTACTTGGCCGACCTCCTGGAAGTTCGCGGCTATGCGGTGAAATCCGCCGAAGACGGAGAAGCCGCCATTGCCTTGATAGAGAACTCTTCGGCAATGCCGGATCTAGTTCTACTCGACATCATGATGCCCGGGATGGGAGGAATCGAAACATTGCGCCGGCTTCGTGAGATTATGCCGGGGCTGTCCGTTGCCATGATCTCGGTGGTTGGTCGTGCGCCCACGATCGTCAGCGCTATGCAGCTCGGTGCGGTCGATTTTATAAACAAACCATTTGAAGAAGAAGAACTCGATCAAGTTCTGAACCACTTTGTTCCGATTCAGAGTCGAGATTCATCCGACGGTGAAATTTCATCGGATGTAGACGAATCGGTATGGGATGGCGAGGCGATGAGGGAAATCGCAGGTGTGATCGAGCAGATTTCAGATACCGATGTCACCGTTCTTGTTCAGGGTGAAAGCGGCGTGGGCAAGGAAATCGTTGCCCGGTCAATTCACAACAGGTCGACCCGTGCCGATGAGCCCTTCGTCAAGGTCAACTGCGCAGCTCTCCCTGAAGATTTGCTCGAAAGCGAGCTGTTTGGCTACGAGAAGGGCGCATTTACGGGAGCGTATGCCCGAAAGTTCGGAAAATTCGAACAGGCCTCTGAGGGAACGATCTTCCTCGACGAGATTGGAGAAATGAGTCCTGGGCTTCAGGCGAAATTGCTGCAGGTGCTTCAGGATCGTCGATTTACCCGGCTTGGTGGCAATAAGGATGTCGACGTAAACGTTCGGATTGTGTGCGCAACGCATCGACCTCTGCTCGAAATGGTCGCGAATAACGAATTTAGGGAGGATTTGTACTTCCGTCTCAACGTGGTCAATATCCAGATTCCGCCCTTGCGCGATCGTCGGGAGGAGATCGAATCTCTGGTTGAGAAGTTCGTCGAGCGCTACGGGCGTAAGTACGGGCGATCTACAGACGGCATTTCCAAGGCTATGATGACAGCTTTCAGGAGCTACGACTTTCCGGGCAACGTTCGCGAACTCGAGAACATGGTCAAGCGAATCGTAGTTCTGGGCAGCGAGGATTCCGTTCTGGCTGAGCTCGTCGAGCGAGAAGCCAGCCAGCGAGATTCAAGCGCGGGCTTTGATGCGCTGCTGGCGGAAATCGAGGCAACAGCAGGGAAAGTTCCTCTGCGCGAAGTGAGTCGTCGAGCGGCGAGGGAAGTGGAGCGCGAAGCGATCGATCTGGCCCTTCGAATGACAGATTGGAATCGAAAAAAGGCCGCCACATTGCTGGGTGTTAGCTACAAGACGCTTCTCCACAAAATTCGGGAGTGTGATTTGGTTGCCGAAATTTGAAACTTGGCGTCAGAATGGCTTCCCGGTTCCCTTGCTCGTCCTATAATGGGATGCGATGGGAGAGCCGAAGGCTACCGGGTTTAGGCGTATCGGTTTGGGAAGAGTGCCGAACTTACCGGGGAGACCTACCGGCGATTTTGCCTTTGGCCCTCGGAGAGTTGACTGATGCTGGTGGATCGCCGGATTCTCATTGACGCGTCGATGGTCACCTCGGGCGGTGGCTACACCTTTCTGGTGAACATGGTTCCGCTCTTGGCGGCTGCCGCTCCTGAAGCCCAATTTTTGATCTTGGTCCGAACTGCGTCGCTTGCCTCAGCGATCGTGCCCTCGGTGAATGTTGAGATTCGTGCGCTTCCAGCGACGGGATTGCTTGGCCGGGTTTTCTTCCTGGCGTTCCGAGCGGCGGGGGTTGCCAGGAAATGGCAAGCGGATATCTACCTTTCGGCGGCGGACTACGCGCCGCGGGGTGCGCCGTGCCCGGTGGTCGTCTATCTCCGCAATGCCAATATTTTTACCCCGCTCGATTTGGGCTGGGGCCGTTATCAAAGAGGTAGGCTCTGGCTGCTCCGTCGCTTGGCCATGCGTTCCGCTAAGGCCGCGGAACGGGTGATCTTTGTCAGCGAAGACTCGGCTTCTTGGATGGGCGACGCAGCGAATATTGCCGAGAAGCGTCGGGTAGTCATCCATCACGGCGCCGATGTGGACGGCTGGCGCGAAAATATGGGAAAGGGGCTTCGCCGGGGTTCGGCGGGGATTCTCTCGGTGAGCAGCATCTATCGCTACAAGAATTGCGTTCGCCTCATCGAGGCATACTGCGAACTCGCTCAAAGAATCCCGGATCTGCCTCCGCTCACTATCGTCGGCGACGATCAGGATTCCCAGTATTCCCGAGAACTCCGCCGGGCGCGTGAAAATGCGGGGAGTTTGGTCGATCAGATTCATCTGGTTGGAGCAGTCCCCTATGAAGAAGTGATCTCCTACTACAGGGACTCGCTTCTTTTTGTTTTCCCCTCTTTTCTCGAAACTTTCGGTCATCCCCTTCTTGAAGCAATGGCGGCTGAGCTTCCTGTTGTTGCCGCCGATATCCCTGTCTTTCGCGAGATTGCCGGCGACGCCGCGGTTTACGTCGACCCTTTTGACGTGCAGGCGATTGCGGACGGCATGGAAAGGGTTTTGTCAGACCCAGATTTGGCAGCTGGCCTGGTTGAGTCTGCCCGGGCACGTTCTAACGATTTCACCTGGGAAATCGCTGCGAAGCG
The DNA here is from genome assembly GCA_012959865.1 of Myxococcales bacterium. GTDB lineage: Bacteria > Myxococcota_A > UBA9160 > UBA9160 > UBA4427 > JAZXM01. The sequence goes on from DUCH01000134.1 coordinate 32,827, forward strand.
GTTGGGCGATTTGCTCGACGAGGTGATTCGCGAGGCTTGATCCAGATGGCTTGATCCAGATATAGGAGAGCCTGTCTGGACAATAGGAGAGCCTGTCAGGACTCGGATCCGGATCCGGATCTGGAACTTCGGATGTTCTTGGCGCGCGACCCTATGACCGCGTTTTCGATTGGAGCGGATGGCTGCGGAGTGGCCGCGTTCGATCGTCCGGAGCAGCTCTCAGGAGTCAGTTGCCATCGCCGCCAGGGATTCGTCTCGTCCCATGGAGCCATCGAGAACGATTCGTGCCCAGAGTTCGAGCCAGAGAATTAGCCACAACCGGGTATCGTGCTCGGCCTCTCGAGAACAGTGCTCCGTGATGCAGCGTTCCACGCTCGCGGGGTTGAT
>DUCH01000135.1 GCA_012959865.1 Myxococcales bacterium
CCTCTATTCCAACCCGCCCCGACCCCTATTTCAACCCGCCCCGACCCCTTTCAACCCGCCTGAACCCGGGCGCATCCCGACCCCGCGACGGTAAAGTCTGCTCTGATGGAATCCACCCAGGCGCTCTTCCAAGCCATTCAAGAAGCCGCCTCCCGGGCCGTCTGGTCCCAGGGCGTGGAACTCGTGCGCGCCGAGGCCGTCAGCGGCCAACGCGCCGAGGCCGGCGAAGTCGTGTTGCGGATCTCGACCCGTCAGGGGTTCAAGGCCCCGGTGGTCACCCTTTATCCCGAGGATGAAGACTGGGAGTGCACCTGCTCGGGGGAAGAGAATCCCTGCGCACACGTCGCCGCCGGGATCATCGCCCTGCGCAAGGCCCGCAAGGCGGGGCTGCCCCTCCCCGAACCGGCCGCGTCCAGCGGGCGGCTCCGCTACCGCTTCGACAGCCAGGACCGAAACAGCTTGTCGCTTACCCGAGAGATCGTCTTGGGCGACAAGGTACTGCCCTTGGAACACAGCCTGACCGCATTGGCGGCGGGCCGGGCGAAGGGACCGCGCTTCGACGCCGACGCCCGGGACATGAACGTCGAGCGAATTCTCGGCAGCCACCGGCAGCCGGTCCTTCCGCGGGAAGCCATGGCCCAATTGATCGACGCCCTCGCCGGATCGGGGCGCGTGGTGCTCGATGGCGAACCGGTGTCGATTTCCTCCGAGCAGGTGCTCCCCGTGGCCCGGGTCGTGGACGCTCCGGGCGGCGTCCGGCTCTTCGTCGAACAGGACCCTTCGGTGACGCGTACCTTCGGCAGTGGCGTGGTACTCGCCGGAGATACCTTGCGGGCGCTGGGCGATCCCCGCTTCGACGGACGCGAGCGCGAGCAACTCCCCCGCGGCCTGTTTTTCAGTAACGATCAGCTCGCCGAATTGGTGAGCGAAGTGCTGCCCGGTCTCGAAGCCAGGATTCCCGTGGACGTTCAGACCACCCGGTTGCCCGCCACGCGGCAAGGCGATCCTCCGCGCATTCAACTCACCACCGCCCGCGAGGGCAATCGGCTCGTCGTGCTGCCCGTGGTCGTCTATGGCACGCCCCCCAACGCCCGGGTGGACGCTGGGCGACTGGTTCATATCCAGGGCGCGCTGCCCCTGCGCGATCTCGCCGCCGAGCGCGCGGAGATCGTGGGCCTGGAGCGCGGACTCGGGCTGAAGCCGGGGCGCCGAATTCATTTTTCCGGTCCCGACGCCATCGCGTTCGCCGAGCGTCTCCGAACCTGGCCCGGCGATCTGGTCGGCGATGCCCACCAGGCCTTCTTCACCGCGCCCCGACTCGAGCCCACGCTCCGGGTCGAGGGCAACACCCTCGACGTGGACTTCCTGTTGCCCGAGGATCCCGACAGCGGACGTCCGCCCCGGCAGCGTGCGGTGTCGGCCGAGGCGGTCATTGGCGCCTGGCAACGCGGCGAATCCCTGGTTTCTCTGAATGGGGGCGGGTTCGCCCCCCTGCCCGACGATTGGCTCACCCGCTTCGGCCATCGCGTCGCCGACTTGCTCGCCGCCCGGGACGATCGGGGGGAAGTGCCGACCTGCGTGCTCCCCGATCTCGGCCAGCTCTGCGCCGATCTCGATCAACCGCCCCCGCCGGGCCTCGATGGCTTGCGCCCCCTCCTCGAAAACTTCGAGGGAATTCCCTCCGCCTCGCTCCCCAGCGACCTTCGGGCCGAACTTCGCGAGTACCAGCGCCAAGGCGTCGACTGGTTGCACTTTCTTCGCCGGGCCGGGCTCGGCGCGCTGCTGGCCGACGACATGGGGCTGGGAAAGACGATCCAAACCCTGTGCGCCCTGGAAAGCCGCTCCCTGGTCGTGGTCCCCACCAGCCTGATCTACAACTGGGGCGAGGAGATCGAACGTTTCCGGCCCAAGCTCCGGGTGTCGGTCTACCACGGCGCGCGCCGGACCTTGGACCCCGAATCCGACGTCGTACTCACCAGCTACGCAATTCTGCGCCTGGACACCGACGCCTTACGCGCAGAAAAGTGGCGCACGGTGGTTCTCGACGAAGCGCAAAATATCAAGAACCCCGAAAGCCAGGTCGCCCAGGCGGCGCAATCCCTCCGGGCCGAGTTTCGAATCGCGCTGACGGGTACTCCCGTGGAGAACCGGCTCGAAGAGCTCTGGAGCCAGCTTCATTTCCTCAATCCGGGCCTCCTCGGCGGCCGACGCGATTTCCAAAACCGCTACGCCGGGCCCATCGGCGAGGGCGACCAGGAGGCAGCCCAACGCCTTCGCGAGCGCGTGCGCCCATTCGTCTTGCGTCGGCTCAAACGCGACGTGGCCCCGGAACTCCCACCGCGCAGCGAGGTGGTTCTGCATTGCGAACTCAGCGCCGAGGAACGCGACGTCTACGATACCGTCCGCGCAGCAAGCCTAAGCGGAGTCGTCGAAAGCCTGCGCCAAGGGGGCAACGTGATACAAGCCCTCGAAGCATTGCTTCGCCTTCGCCAAGCGGCGTGCCATCCGGGCCTTGTACCCGGCCAGCAGGCAGATCGGTCCACCAAGGTCGATGTCTTGGTGGAGCGCCTGGGGCAAGCCTTCGAAGAGGGACACAAGGCGCTGGTCTTCTCCCAGTGGACTTCCCTCCTCGATCGGGTCGAGCCCGCTTTGCGGACCGCAGGGATTGAATTCGAACGGCTCGATGGGTCCACCCGAGACAGGCCGGGGGTCATCAAGCGCTTTGGCGCCGCCGAAGGCGCATCGGTCATGCTGATCTCCCTGCGCGCCGGGGGCACCGGGCTGAATCTCACTTCGGCGGACCACGTCTTCCTCCTCGACCCCTGGTGGAATCCCGCCGTCGAGGACCAAGCCGCGGATCGCGCCCACCGAATTGGTCAGACCCGGCCGGTGGTCGTCCACCGACTGGTCGCGCTCGACACCGTGGAAGAGCGAATTCTTGAACTCCACGCGCGCAAGCGTGCGCTCTCCGAAGCGGTGCTCGGAGCCGAAGGCACCGGATCGGGACTCTCCCGAGACGATCTACTCGCCCTTCTCGAGGAATGATCGAGAACGGATCGAGGGCGCAAGGAACCCAGGCCCGCGACCGTTACCCGACGAACCGGGGATGCCAGAACAAACCCGACTAGTGGACGTCAGGCCCGAACATCGAGGCTTCGTAGTGGTCGGCGGTCTCGGCCAGATAGGCGAGGCTGGCCTCGATCTCACTCGGATCGGCGTCGGCCAGGATCAGCGTATCGGTCATCACGAGTTCGCTGCCCTTCACCGCCATGGCTCCGTGGGGGAGCTGATAGTTGATTTCGAGCGCGAACTGCAGCCGCACCGGTTTGATGCGTTCGGTACTGCCGATGACCGTATAAAAGCGAACCATCGAACGACCCTGATGGTCGAAAAATTGCAGATAGACGATTTGCCGCCGGCCGCTCTCGAGTTTCACCTCGACCTCACTCGGCTGGGCGAGCCACTGCCGTGCGCCACACACCTCGGAGTAGATCCGATTGAACCGTTCGCGCTCCGACAAATTCAGCCCCCGCCCAATCCGGCTCCGACCCTTGGTCCCCAAAAAACCCGCTGCCAAGAGACTAACAACTCGCACCGGGCCCGCGCCGAGAGCCTCAGAATTTGGCACCCTAGGGGCCGGGGCCGTCCAGCGGGTCCGACCCCAACGCTTGCTCTCTGCCCCGAGGTGACTAGGCTCCCGCCTCCGCCGCGCCCGGGAAGTGTCTCCCGTGACCCCGAAATCGGTGCCATTCACCCAGCGCCATTCACCCAGCGCCGTACACCCAGCACCGTACACCCAGCACCCGCCGAACAAGTCAAAAGGAGCCACGCGAAACCGGTGAGCAGAGGCCAAGAAAAAGATCTGTATCGAGAGTTGGGCGTCCCCCGTGACGCCGACGCGGCCGCCATCAAGAAGGCGTATCGCAAGCTCGCCCAGGCCCATCATCCGGATCGCAACGCCGGCAATGCCGCAGCGGAAGAGCGCTTCAAACGGGTGTCGAGCGCCTACGCGGTCCTCTCGGACGAAAAGCGGCGGCGGGATTACGACGAGTTCGGCGACATCGCCATCGACCCCAACTTCGATTCCGACAAGGCCCGGCGGGGGGCCGGGAGCTTCGGGGGCGGTTTCGGTGGAGGCTTTGGCGGCGCCGACTTCGCCCAGGGCGCAGGAGGCGGCTTCGGAAATCTCTTCGAAGACCTGTTCGCCGGCGGCGGTGGAAGCCATCCGGGCGGGTCGCCGAGACCCCGAAAGGGCGCGGACCTCGAGACAGTCCTCGACCTCGACTTCGTCGAGGCCGTTCGGGGTTGTGAAAAGCGCGTGGAACTCGAGCGTCCCCAGCCCAATGGCACGACTCGACGAGAGAGCTTGACCGTTCGAATTCCCAGCGGCGTCGACGATGGAGGCCGAATCCGCTTGGCGGGCAAGGGGGCTCCCGGCGGCCAAGGCGGTCCGGCTGGAGATCTGCTCGCCCGGGTGCGCGTCCGGCCCCATCGATACCTGAAGCGCACCCAGCGCGACCTGACCATGGATCTTCCCATTTCGGTCGTCGAAGCCATCAAGGGCGCACAAATCGAACTGCCCACCCTCGAGGGCCCGGTGACGCTCCGGGTGCCCCCGGGAAGCAACGGCGGCAGCCGACTGCGGCTGCGCGGCAAAGGCGTCCCGGCCGGTGGCGGCCAGACCGCGGGCGACCTCTACGTCACCCTGCGAATCCAGGTCCCGGGCGTTCTGGGGCCCGAGCAAACCCGCCGGCTCGAAGAGATCCTCGCCGACGACGGCGACCACTGGAGACGCGAAGCCCTCTCTTGAGAAGCCCTCTCTTGACGGGCTTGTAGCGGGCTAGCGAAGGGTTTAACGGGCTAACGAAGGGCTTAATGGGCTAACGAAAGGCTAGTCAAGACCTTGATTCGGGTTCGGCCGCCCCACGCGTTTTCGATCACCGGGGGCCGAGAGCCAAGCGGAGTTCAGTCCTCGCCCTGCTCCTCTTCCTCTTCGTCCACAGGGAAGCCGTAGCCCGCCAAGTCTTCGGCGGTGGCCAGGGTCGAACCGCCTCCGCCCACGGGTTCCTCGACGCCGGATTCTTTGCGCTCGCGCATCTCTTCGCGTTTGTGCGCGGCCTTCTCGGCTTTCTTGACTTCTCGGAGGCGCTTGAGAACGCCGGTTTTGCTCCGTTTACCCATCGAGGAATCCTCTCACGCTACACGCTCACCGTCTTGGGCGCGCAGCCTACCACAACGAGCGGAGCGTCTTAACCGGTCGCTTCGCTTTCCTTGGGATCTCTTGAAGAATCCGATTCCCCTTGGGAAAACAGTCCGAGGCGCGTCCTCCCGGGCAGTCGGTCTGATACGCTCCCCAAAACTCGAAGGAGCCGCCGCCGCTCCCCGGGTTCGAACCCGATGACCGAGGTCCCGGGCCAAGGGGCCGCAGCGAGGAGCGCCGCGCCATGCCCAAACGCCGGGATCAAATTCGGATGACCGACGACGACTTCTGGCAATTCGTCGAGAGCCAGAAAACGGTTCAGGTCGCCACGCTGCAGCGCGATGGAGCTACGCACTTGATGCCGCTCTGGTTTGCGCTGCAAGACGGCGCCATCGTTCTAGAAACGTTTACTAAGTCGCAGAAGGTGAAGAACCTCGAGCGCGATCCCCGGATCACTCTGCTCTTCGAAGACGGCGA
>DUCH01000136.1:0-13380 GCA_012959865.1 Myxococcales bacterium
GCCCGCTGCCCCCGAAGGCCGCTTCCCGGTGCCAGATCGCCGTGTACCCCGCTCGCCGTCCCGCCGCCCCCAGGAGGGTCCGTGCGCCTTGGGTCCAAACTTCCTGCAGGGCGATCACGTGGGCTCCGGATCCCGCGAAGGCCTCCCCGATCGCGCGCATACGCGCATCGTGGTGCCGGGTGAGGCCGAAGGGAAGGCCCCAGACATTCAGGGTCAGGACGCGCAGTCGCATGGCGGCCTACCGTAGCAGCCCCGTGGGCACGAGCGCCGAGTCGGGCTGGGGGGTTAGACTGGCGTTCTTCATCCGAGCCGTAGCCCGAGGAGCCCCCGCGATGTACGAACAAATTTCCTACGAGGTCGCCGACCCCATCGCGACCATCAAGCTCAACCGCCCCAAGCAACTCAATGCGTGGACGGATCAGATGGCGGCCGAGGTCAAGCACGCCATGGCGGCGGCCGAGCAGGACGAGAGTGTGGTGGTCATCGTGCTTACCGGGGAGGGCCGCGGCTTTTGCGCAGGCGCCGACTTGAAGGGGCTACAGGACCTGAGCACGGGCAAAGCCGACCGGGGCCGCAAAAGCAATGGCCTCAAGGCAAGCCCGGGCAACGCCGAGATGCATGAATCCTTTCGGGGGCACTACTCTTATTTGATGTCGCTTCGCAAGCCGGTCATTGCCGCCATCAATGGCCCCTGCGCGGGGATGGCCATGCCCATTTCGCTCTGCTGCGACATGCGCTTTGCCTCGGACCGGGCGATCTTTACCACCGCGTTCGCCCAGCGCGGCTTGATCGCCGAATGGGGGATCAGTTGGACCCTGTCCCGGCTGGTGGGACCCGCCCACGCGATGGACCTGATTCTTTCCGCCCGGCGGGTGGACGCGATGGAGGCCGAGCGCATCGGCCTGGTCAACAAGGTCTACCCCCACGATGAGTTGATGCCCGCCGTCTACGCGTACGCGAGGGAAATGGCCACCCGGTGTTCGCCCGCTTCGATGGCGGTGATGAAGCGGCAGATCTACCAGGACATGACCGAGAGCCTCGCCCATGCCAACGACGATTCCTTGCGGCTGATGCGCGAGAGTTTCGACCGGCCCGATTTCGAGGAAGGCGTGCGCTCGTTCCTGGAAAAGCGCGCACCCGCATTCGGCCGGGTCTAGCGCGCGGCGTTGGCGCCGGCGGAAACGGCAGCCCGGAGCGTGGCAGCATCCCGAGCGAAGAGCAGCGCGGGGCGCGCCTGTTTGCCTTTCTCGCGCGACTCGGTGGAGTCGGGCGCCAGCGGCAGTAGAAGACTGCCGGGTCCCGCCGCTTCGTTCAGATCTCCCCACTGCGACCAGCCCGGGGGCGGATCCAGAGCGAAGAGAAACCCTCGGCGTTCTCCGGGTTCGAGACCCAGTCGGGCCTTGACCTGGCTCAGGGCCCGGCGGATCAACCCGGCCGCTACGATGCCCACGGTGAAACGCGCGTTGAATTCGACGAGGGGGCGCAACCGGCTGGGTCCATGGGGAGCGGCGGTCTCCGGTCCGAGAAACGCGAATCCATCGACCCCGCATGGGCCCCAATAGCCAGCGGCCCGGGCGCGCGAAGCGGCGGCTGCGGCGGCTTCGCGCATGGGTTCCTCCCACGGGCTTCCGCTGAAGACGCGACCCCGGGAGTCGATTTCTCCCAGGTGACCGAGGTAGACGCCACTGGGCGCTAGCAGTTGTTCCGAAGCGCCCAGCAGGGTGATCGCGCCATCGGCCGTGCTCGCCGGCGGTGCGATGTGCAGCATCACCGACAGGTCGGTCTCGCGCTGGAGCCAGGGTTCGAGCACCGCGCCGCCCTGGCGGGCCAGACGGGGGAGAGCGGCGCGGATCTTAGCGGTCTCCAGCGCATGGGCGCGTCCGCTCACCCGGCCCCGACCGCTGCTCCCCAGACGCGGCTTGAGGGTGAAGGCGCCGTCGACCCAGGCGGGCCATTGCGCCAGGCGGCGGGCCAGACCCTCCAACCAAGAGTCCGGATCGGCGAGATCCTCGGGCGAGTACGTGGCGGAGAGTCCCTGAAGGCAAGCGGGGAGGTAGCCCTCCGCCTCGGCGACTTGGACGGCAAAGTCCTTGTCGTGAACCCGCTTCACCACCGCTGGGGAGGGGCTCGCTCCGGCATCGCCCGCTGCGGCCAGGGCGATGCGCGCCGCGCGGTCCCCGAACCAGCAGGCACCCGACACTCCGGAGAGCCAATCGAAGGCCGCTTCCTCGGGTCGGGGGCCAAGGGTCTCGGGCCAGCCTTCCTCGGACCAACCCTCCTCGGACCAGCCCCCCTCGGACTCGGCTGCACCCACCCACTGCTGGGGGGCGCCGAAGAGGTGACGCCATAGGCGCAGAGTGGCCGTCACCCTCGGTAGCGCAATGTGGTGGACCCACTTGGCGCCCTCCTCGGCCCCGAGGTTGGGCAAGAGCCTGCAGGTTACCGGGGCGACGAGTTCTCTCCTTGCCGGCGGTGGGCGCTGGCGAGTTCCTGACTCGAGCGGGCGTCGCGCACATGGGCGATGAAAGTTTCGCCAAGCCCGGCTGCGCGGCGTCCTGCGACGTTGAAGCGCCGACCCTTGGCCCGGCTGGCCGCCAATGGGTAGGGGACGGCATTTTCGTAGGCCCCTACCGGGTCGTCTGGAAATTCAGGAGAGAGTCTTTCCATCCAGCGCGCGGCCAAGGCGACGTGCTGAATTTCGTCGCGGTAGACCCGCTCAAAAACCTGGGCGCTGGCTTCGTCGCCCGCCTGGCGAAAGGCGTCGCGGTAGACCCCGGTAAAATCGAGGTTGGCCTGCTCGAGGGTGAGGCCCAGACCGGCCAGAAATGCTCGGGGTCCGTGGGGAGAAGCCTCGATGCCAGGGATTTGTTTCCAGAAATAGTCCGATTGCGGGTGTTCTTCCAGGCGTGTGCCGAGGTCGGCTAGGCGGGCAAGATAGAGGCCGCAATGAATTTGTTCGTCGGCCAAGGCGGCGAGCCAGGCGGTCTGTAGGCCAGCGGGGACGTCGGGCCAGCGCAGCAGCGCCCAGGCGAAGAGTTCCACCGCCATGAGTTCGTGGTGGGCAAAACGGGCCAGGCAGATCGCGCGGAGCGCGGGGTCGGCCAATTCTCCGGGGCGGGGAAGCGGGGCTGCGCCGCCGCGCATTTCGAGTCCGGGGTCCCGAGCCGGGCGCTCCGGGGGCGGGGCGGGGCCGGCTTGGGATTCGCGATTTCCGGCCGAGTCCTGCCCGAAACCCCGGGGCGGAACGAGTTTGCTGGGCAGATCGCCCCGCTCCAGAATGCGGCGGCAGAAGGCGTCGAGACTCGCGTCGGGCGGCATGGGGGGAGCCTACTGGAGACGCGCCCCAGCGCTATCGGGGTTGGGTGCAATTGGAGGCCTTCGGGTTACTGAAACGTATTTCCATTGGCGGTGAAACGTGTTTCAATTGCGCCATGCCCGAAGTGATGGAGGAGCGCTCGCGCCGTATTATCGAAACCGCCATCGAGTTGGCGGAGAAGGGCGGCTTTGAGGCGGTGCGACTGCGCGATGTGGCCGCCGACGCCGAGGTGGCGCTGGGCACGCTCTACCGTCGTTTTCGGAGCAAGGAAGAGTTGCTGGTGGCGGCCCTGGGCTTCGAGGTGAAGAATCTCGAGCAGCGCTTCAGCGTCCAGCCCCCGGGAAGCAGCACCGAACTGGAGCGAGTGATGGGTTTCTTTGATTGGGTTGTGCGGGGTCTGCTCCGGCGGCAGAATCTGGCGCGAGCCCTTTTCAAGGCGGTCTCTTCCGGCGACCCCGAGCTGGCCCAGAAGATCGCCGAATACCACTCTCATATCGAACAAATGCTCGTGATGGCCCTTCGCGGCGAAGTGGTCCGGAACGGTACCGGAAGCTTGATTGACCCGATGCCCGACTCGCGCGAGGGCCAAATCGCTGAGACCTTGAATCAGATCTGGTACGGCCTGTTGCTGGGTTGGGCTGGAGGCGTGCATGGACAATCTTCCCTGCTTGAGAAAATGCGATTGTCCGCACAGTTGGTCCTGCGCGGTTCCGCCCTGGCGCGTTGAGGAGTGAAACGAATGGCGATTTCTGGCGGTGAGCGCGAAGCGTTCGAGAAGCGGCTCAAGGCTTATGTGGGGCTCGATATCGGCCTGGAAGATCGAGGTCGGGATTCGGTCAACGCCGCCATGGTTCGCCATTGGTGCGAGGCCATGGGGGATACTTGTGGGGCCTACACGGACTCCGATCGGGCGGCCGGTTCGGTCCACGGTGAGCTCGTGGCGCCGCCCACCATGCTTCAGGCTTGGATTCTGGGTGGTGTCGGCATGGCGTCCGGGGAATCCGACCCTCGCGACAAGCAAAAGGAGTTGCACCGCCTTTTTGACGCCCACGGCTTTACGGGGGTGGTGGCCACGAACACCGAGCAGGAATACATCCGCTATTTGAAAATGGGCGATGAAATTCGGGCGCGAACGGTCATCGAGTCCATCTCGGAGCAGAAGGCCACCGGGCTCGGCATCGGCTACTTCATCAATACGCGCACAACTTTTGTGGATCAACACGACGAAGAAGTGGGGTGGCTGACCTTCCGAGTGCTGAAATTCGAGCTTGCCGAGACCTCGGTCTCGGCGGACACCGAGGCGGCTGCCGCGCCGAGTCGTCCCCAGCGACTCAAACCCGCGCTGGCGCATGACAACCAGTGGTGGTGGGAGTGTGCGGACAAGGGCGAATTGGCGATCCAGCGGTGTTCGGACTGTCAGGCGCTGCGTCATCCGCCTCGTCCTATGTGCGGGGAGTGCCAGTCCAGCGACTGGGATTTTATCTTCTCCACTGGACAGGGCACGATTCACAGCTTCGTGGTGATTCGCTACCCCGAGGTCCCGGGCTACACCTACCCCCTGGTAGTGGCGGTAGTCGACTTGGCCGAAGGGACACGCTTTGTGGGCAACGTTGTGGACGTCGAACCGGGCGATGTGAAGATTGGTATGGCGGTGCAAGCTTCGATCGAACTCGTAGACGATGAAATGAAATTGCCGATTTTTCGGCAGGTCTGAAACGGAATCGAAAGCAGCCAGGCGAAAACGCCAAGGAAGGCGATATGAGTCAAAGTTCATTGCGATACGACGAGGTCAGCGTGGGGGATGCACTGCCGGTGCTTCCCATTGAATTGACCTCAAGCCTGATTGTGGCCGGCGCCGTGGCGTCTCAGGACTACACCCCGGTGCATCACGACAAGAAAGCCGCCGAGGCCGCTGGGATGCAGGACGTTTTCATGAATATCCTGACCACCAACGGTCTGGTGAGCCGCTTCGTGACGGACTGGGCCGGGATCGACGCCCGGGTGACCCATGTTTCCATCAAGTTGGGAACCCCGAATCTGCCCGGGGACACCATGACCCTCACCGGCTCGGTGGCGGAAAAGGACGACGCCGAGCGTGCCGTCACCGTGGAGGTGACGGGCAAGAATGCCTGGGGGAACCATGTCACGGGCACCGTCAAGCTTGCGCTTCCGGTCGGGGGCTGATGCGATGCCGACGACACTGAAGGATCAGGCGGCCATCGTAGGCATCGGCGAGACCGAGTACTCGAAAAATTCGGGCCGCTCGGAACTCTCGTTGGCGAGTGAAGCCTGCCGGGCGGCGATCAAGGATGCCGGGCTCTCGCCAGCGGACATCGATGGCATGACGACTTTCACCATGGACAACAGCGACGAAATCGAAGTCGCACGGGCCGTAGGGGTGAAGGATCTCACCTTTTTCAGTCGAACGCCTCACGGAGGCGGCGCGGCCGTCGGCGTGATGCACCAAGCCGTGATGGCTATCGCGACGGGTAGCGCGAAGGCTGTGGTGGTCTACCGCGCGCTCAATGGACGCTCGGGAGCGCGTTACAGCGAAGGCGTTTCCGGTGGTCCGACGACGTCGGACTTGATCCACTGGAGTTGGTACATGCCCTCGGGTTTGATGACCCCGGCGAGTTGGGTTGCCATGGTGACCCAGCGCTACATGTACGAGACCGGCTGCACCAGCCTGGACCTCGCCGAGGTCTGCCTCGCCCAGCGCGAGCACGCCGTGAAGAACCCCCGGGCCTTTTTCTATCAGAAGCCGCTGACCTTGGACGAACACCAATCCGCCCGGGCCATCGTCGAACCCCTACGCCTCTATGACTGCTGCCAGGAGACCGATGGCGGCTCGGCCTGTGTGGTGGTCTCGCCCGAGATGGCCAAGGATCTGCCGAATCCTCCGGCGATGATTCGCGGCGTCGCCCAGGCGGCAGGGGCGCATCAGGAATCCATGACGAGCTTTTACAGGCCGACGCTCACCGATTTGCCCGAAGTCGATTTGGTCGCCCGGCAATGTTGGGAGATCTCGGGCTTGGGGCCCGACGACATCGACGCCGCGGTGATCTACGATGCCTTTTCGTCCATCGTGCTCTGGCAACTCGAGAGTTATGGATTTTGCAAGAAGGGGCAGGCGGCGGATTTTATCCGCGACGGCGCCCTGCGTCTGGGGGGCCGGTTGCCGACCAATACCCACGGTGGCCAACTCTCCGAGGCCTATGTGCACGGGATGAACGGGGTGAATGAGGGCGTGCGATTGATTCGCGGAACTTCTTCGAGCCAGCCGGCCAAAAATGACCACGTCTTGGTCACGGCGGGGGTGGGGGTTCCCACCAGCGGCATGATTCTGGGCAAGATCTAGGGCTTCGGCCCTGCGCCCAGTTCGAGATCGACGCCTCGGGGCGGCGTTGGAATCGCCCGAAATTGTGCGACCTCGGCACGCCTGTTCTAAGATCGGCCGCATCGGGCAAGACAGAACGTCCTTCGGATGTCCGAAGGCGGTCCGTTTCGGAATTTCAGGAGGATACCATGAAGGTGGTGGTCGACTACGACCTGTGTGAAGCGAACGCAGTATGCATGCAGCATGCCCCGAAAATTTTCCGGGTTGAGGAAGACGACACCCTGACGATTCTGCTCGAAGACGTGCCCGCCGAAGAGCAGGAAAGTGCGCGCGAAGCCGAACGACTCTGTCCCCGTCAGGCGATTCGGCTGACCGAGTGAGCCCCGCAAGTCGCGTTCGGTTTCAAATCTGGCTGCGACCGGCCCAGTAGGGGTCGCGCAGTTTGCGCTTGTAGAGTTTGCCGTTGGGATCCCGAGGCAATTCGGCCAGGTAGTCGATGGTGCGCGGGGTCTTCATCTTGGCCAGGCGTTCGGCGCACCAGACGAAAAGCTCTTGGGTCAAAGCTGGTCCCGTCTCGACGCCGTCCATGGGCTGAATGACGGCTTTGATTTCCTCTCCCCAATCGTCGTTGGGAATACCAAAGACCGCCACGTCGGCGACCTTGGGATGCTGGACGAGTTCGGCCTCGATTTCCGCGGGATAGATATTGGCACCCCCCGAAATAATCATGTCGGTCTTGCGATCGCGCAGAAAGAGATAGCCCGCGTCGTCGAGTTCGCCGACATCGCCCACGGTGAAGAAATTCCCGATACGATTTTCCCGGGTCTTCGCATCGGCGTCCTTGTACTTGAAGTCCGCTTGGCCGAGTTTCATGTAGACGGTTCCGACATGGTTGGGTTCGAGTTCGTTGGCATCGTCGTCGAAGATTTTCACCTCGGCGTTGGGCCACGCCTGACCCACCGTGCCCGGGCGTTCCCGCCATTCCTGGGGGGTGACCAAGGTTCCGCCGCCTTCGGTGGCTGCGTAGTATTCGTAGATCGAGTCGCCCCACCATTCGAGCATCTTCCACTTGGTGTCGATGGGGCAGGGCGCGGCAGCATGGATCATCGCACGAAGGGACGAGACGTCGTATTGGGCACGGATCGCGGGATCGAGTTTGAGCAGGCGATTGAACTGAGTGGGCACCATGTGGCTCTGGGTGACCCGGTACTTTTCGATCAGCCGCAGCATCGCCTCGGGCTCCCATTTCTCAGTCAGGACGACCGCGTGTCCCATGTGGAGCGATGTTGAACTGAACATGAGCACTGCGGTGTGATAAAGAGGCGAGCCACAGATGTGGATATTGTCGTCCTCGGGCTGCAATCCGAACATGGCCAACAGGCCTGTGGTCAGACCTGCAATCAGATCGGGGTCCATCGGGGCCAGGGGACGGCGGACGCCCTTCGGCTTTCCCGTTGTGCCCGAGGTGTAGTTCATGACTTGTCCCGCGCTTCGGTCCTCGGGCAAGCGGTCGGCTTGCCCGGAGGTGAGGTCGGCCAGGGGCCGGAAGCCTTCGACATTGCCCAGGGCGAAAGCCCGCTCGCTGGGGAAGTCGAGTTCCTCACGCGCGGCCTGGCAGGCGTCGGAAAATTTTTCTGACCCGAAGAACACTTTGGCTCCGGAATCCTTCACGATGTAGGCGATTTCGGGCGCTGTGAGATGGTTGTTGATGGGCGTCATGTAGAGGCCGATCTGAGTAATCGCCAAGTTGATGTGGAAAAACTCGGCGCAGTTCTCCATCACTAGGGCAACGCAGTCGCCCTGGGCCAGGCCGAGGGCCCGGAGGCCGTGGGCGACGCGATTGGCTTCGGCCAGGAGGTCGCCACGGCTCCATTGCCGCTCTTGGGGATCGATGAGGGCGAGTTTGTCGGGCGACTGCTGGGCGAGATTCCAGAATCCGAGATCGGTCATGGGGGCTCCTTGTGGGGGCGGATTGGCGACTCAGCGACGAGCGTTCACCGCGTGATCGGCGCTTTGAAGGTCGTATGGAAGGGATGAGGCCGCGGAATGCACTGAAAGCAAAATGGTTGTGGAGGCGACCGGCCGGGCAAGGCGATGGTCGATCGCGAGAGCGGAGGCAAAAACTATTGAAGGGGTTGGTCGCCGACGATCCACATCGAGAAATATTGAGAGCCCCCTCCGTAGGCGTGGCCAAGGGCCTTCTTGGCGCCGTCGATCTGGTGCTCGCCCGCTTGTCCACGGACCTGCATGGCGGCTTCGGCGAAGCGGACCATTCCCGACGCTCCGATGGCGTTGGTGGAGAGCACGCCTCCGGACATATTGACGGGGAGATCCCCGTCCAGGGCGGTTGCTCCCTCGTAGGTCATTTTCCAGCCCTCGTTGAGCGGGGCGAAATGAAGGTTCTCCATCCACATGGGCTCGAACCAACTGAAGGGGACGTAGATCTCCGCGCAGTCGATCTCCTTACGGGGGTCGGTGATCCCCGCCTTCTTGTAGAGTTCTTCCGAACACTCCAGGCCGGCCTTGGGCATCACCTGGTCCCGGCCGGCGAACATGGTCGGCTCGGTCTTCATGTTGGTGGCGTGGATCCAGGCCGCCGGGCGGGACGCGGCCCGGGCGTGCTTCTCACTGCCGATCACCAGCGCGCAAGCGCCGTCGGAAGAGGGGCAGGTTTCGAGGTAGCGAATGGGATCCCAGAGCATGGGCGAGTTCTGGATCATTTCGAAGTTGACATCGGGCAGCTTGAGATGGGCGAGTGGATTCTTGAGCGCATTGAGTCGATCCTTGAGCGCCACACGAATCCCGGTGTCTTCGGGTGCTCCCGAGCGTTCCATGTAGCCTCGGATCAGCGGGGCGAAGAAGCCGCCGGCCCCCGCCACCATGGTGGGGGTGAAGGGCATCTTGATCGAGAGCGCCCACATGGCATTGGACTCGCTCTGTTTTTCATAGGCCACAGTGAGGACGCGTTCGTGCACTCCAGATTGGACGAGGCTTGCGGCGACGATGGCCGTGGAGCCGCCCACGCTGCCTGCCGTGTGAACTCGGAGCATGGGCTTGCCCACACCGCCCAGAGCCTCGGCGAGAAAAAGCTCCGGCATCATGACACCCTCGAACATGTCAGGGGCTTTGCCGATGACCACGGCGTCGATGTCCTTCCAGTCGAGATCGGCATCGGCCAGAGCGCGCTCGGCGGCTTCGCGGATCAAGCCCACTTGAGAGACATCGAGGCGCTTGGCGTCAAAATTTGTTTGTCCGATACCGATAACGGCAGCGTGTTCAGGCATGAATCAACCCTCCAGAACGCAGACGAGATTCTGCTGGAGACACGGGCCCGATGTGGCATGGGCTACGGCTCTCGTTGCCGCGCCCCCCGAGATCTGACGGCTGGCTTCGCCAATTCGGGCCAGGCCCGCGGACATGATGGGGTTGGCGGCCAGTGCGCCCCCCGACGGGTTGATGCGGACATCACCGTCGAGGCCCAGGGCATTTTTCAAGATGATCTCCTGATGGCTAAACGGTGCATGAAGTTCGGCTACGTCGACCTTCCCCAATGCGACCCCCGCGTGCTCGCCCGCGAGTCGCGTCGAGGGCGATTGGGTGAGGTCCCGGGAACCCAGTTGGTGACAGTCCAGCCTGTGGTCGATGCCGCGGATCCAGACCGGCTTGTCGCACACTTTGTGGGCGACGTCGGCCGCCGCGATCACCATGGCGGCGGCGCCATCGGTGATCGGCGGACAGTCGTGGTCGCGCAAAGGCGACACGCGGTAGGGTGCTGCCAGCAGGGCGTCGGCGTCAAAATCCCCTGCGAGTTGGGCTTCCGGATTCGAAAGCGCATTGTGTCGGTTGCGGACGGCGACTTCCGCCATGTCGCGCTCGCTGAAGAGCCCGGAGTCCAGCCCGCAGCGCGCTTGCAGGGCGGCCATGGAGATCGCGTCCGGACCCAGGGGCGCCATGGTGTAGGGGTCCGTCTGTAGGGTCATCGTCTCGGCGGTTTCCCCCATGGACGAGCGCCCAAAACTGAAGACCAGGGCCGAGTCCACTTCGCCGCATTGAATCTTGATCCATGCCTCGTAGAGCGCCCATGCACCGTCCATCTCCACATGGCTCTCCATGATGGGAGGCCAGGCCCCGACAGCATCTACCGCCATCACGAAGGAAAAGGATTGGCCCGCCAGGTAGTCGGTGCTGCCCGAGCACGTGAAACCGATCTCCTGACGAGGCAGGCCGGATTTCTTCACCACCTCGTCGATGATGGGCATCAACATCTCGACTTCGTTGCGCACACGCTCGGTGCGCACATAGGGGGTCTGCGCGTAGGAGAGGACTGCAACGTCGCGCATTAGGAGTACTCCTTGATGTCCGCAAAGGGCACGTCGGGCTCATCCATGGGCTTGAAATGTTCAATGTTGCCCACGCTGAAGTCCCAATCGGCCTCGGGCTTCCAGACGGCCTGAACCCGCATGCCGATGCGAACTTCGTCGAAGGGGCAACCCTGGATCAGGCCCGTGAAGGAGATGTCGGCCCCATCGAGCAGGATACTCGCGGTGCAGTAGGGCAGGTCGACGGCGATGTTTTCTGCCGGCACCCGAACGATGCAAAAGGTGATGATGGTGCCCTTGTTCGAAAGTTCCCGGAATGTCGAGGTGGGAGCCGCGCAGCGCGGGCAGGCACCCCGGGAGGGGATGTAGACCCGCCCGCAAGCGTCGCAGGCGCCGCCGAGGAGCTTGCCTTCCCGGCACCCACGCAGAAAACGCTCCGAGGCGACGCCGGGGGTGTAGGTGTAGGCCACTCGGACGGGAGTGATGATCTGGGTGACGGGTTCGCGTTCTTCGCTCATGCTTGGCCCTCCGGTATGAAGGCTGCGATGTCTTGGATGCGGCCCACGGTTTCTTCGGCCCAGCGCGGGGTGACCCGCATTCCAGTGGTCATGGCGGCTTCGTCGACGCCATCGACGACGTGCATCAAGGCCGTGTCGGCTCCGTCGAGCTCGATCAAGGCGAAAGCGAAGGGGTGGGCCAGCGGATGCGAATCCCGGGGCGCGCCCACCCAAGCCCAACTCTTCACCGTACCGCCCGGACCCACTTCGACAAAGTCCCCGGTGGTGGCTTCGCCGTTCTCGGGATCGTATTCGCTGGGGGGCACCAGGACCCGGCCGGACCGGGTCCGCACCCCTTCGATGCGCCCATCGCGCAGGCCCGTAAAGAAGCGGCCCAGGACCGGACCGAGCGATCGCTTGTACGCATATTCGAGGACGTGGGGCGCTGACAATCCGTCATCGCCGTGGGGTTTCGTGTTTTCCATGCTGCACTCCCGAAGTCGAGCAAGAGATGTGGGTTCCCGGCCGCCGCCGGGTATCGGGTTATCCTAGAACACGTTCTAAAATCTGAACAGGGGCAAGAGGCGGGGGAAATGACGCGGGCCGGGGGCGACGCCTCGGCGGTCCGACGACAGGGTTGGGACGAATGAGTAGACTGGACGGATCGCCTTTCACGATGGGGAGGGGAGTGACCGGAGGTTCCACGTGTCCATAGTGCGCACTCTGCGCTCGGTTCTCCGCTTTCGCCGGTTCTGCGGCGCCTGTCCGGGGCCGCGTGCGTGGAGGATCTGCGCCAGATCGCTCGCCGCAGGTTGCCGGGTGGAGTCTTCGACTACATCGACGGCGGCGCAGAGGACGAGTGTACCCTCGCGCGCAATACCGAAGCCTTTCGGCGGTTGGAGTTCCGACCCCGGGTGTTGCGCAACGTGAGCGAAGTGGATGCGTCCACCACCTTGCTGGGGCGCCCGCTGAAATTTCCCCTGGTGCTGGCGCCCACGGGCTTCAGCCGGATTGCCGATTCCCAGGGCGAACTTGCCGTGGCTCGGGCCGCCCAGCGGGCGGGTCTGCCCTATACGCTCTCCACCCTCAGCACCCGCTCCATCGAAGAGGTGGCGGAGGTTTCCAGCGGTCGCCGCTGGTTTCAGGTTTATGCCTGGCGGGACCGGGGCCTGGTCAAGGAAATGCTCGAACGCGCGCGGGCCAGCGGCTACGAGGCCATCATGATCACGGTGGATACCGCGGTCCTGGGGCGCCGAGAGCGCGACATTCGTCGGGGCTTTACGCTGCCTCCTAAGATTGGCCTGGACACTCTGATTTCGGGAGCCCTGCACCCGGGTTGGACCTGGGATTTCGTGCGGGGCGAGCCCATTGCGTTTGCGAACGTGGTCGGCCGCTCGGTGGGCGACGGCGGGGACGCCGTATCCCTGGCCGATTACATCAACGGTCAGTTCGATCCCGGGCTTTCGTGGCGGGATATTGCGTGGTTTCGCAGCGTGTGGAGTGGCCCCATCATTCTCAAGGGCGTGCAGACGGTGGAGGACGCCGAGTTGGCGGCTGAGGAGGGGGTCGAGGCCGTCGCCTTGTCCAATCACGGGGGAAGACAACTCGACGGAGCGCCACCGCCCCTCGAACTGGTGGCCCCAGTGGCAGATGCGGTGGGCGACCGTGTCGAAATTCTCTGCGATGGTGGGGTGCGGCGGGGCAGCGATATCGTCAAGGCAGTAGCCCTGGGGGCCCGCGCGTGTATGAGCGGTCGGGCCTACCTCTACGGTCTGGCCGCGGGGGGCGAGCGCGGCGTGGACCATGCGCTTGCGCACCTGCGCGAGGGCGTCGAGCGCACCTTGGTGCTCACGGGTTCTCGCGGAATGACGGATCTGGGACGGGATCTCGTACGCTGGCGGGGCGAAGGCT
>DUCH01000136.1:13463-33071 GCA_012959865.1 Myxococcales bacterium
GCGTGGTGGAGCCGGCGGGAATCGAACCCGCGACCTCCTGAATGCCATTCAGGCACTCTCCCAACTGAGCTACGGCCCCACGCAATCGCCGAGGCTACCCCGCCCGGCTAGGGGTGTCAAAGATCTGGGCACCCCGGTGCCGGAATTCCAAAGAGGCGTGAGGTATGATGGGCCGCCTGCCGGAGTGGCGAAACTGGTATACGCAGGGGATTCAAAATCCCCCGGTCGCAAGGCCGTGCGGGTTCGAATCCCGCCTCCGGCACCAAAGTTCTACGGCACTAGTTCTACTCACCATTACTACGCATCAGTTCTACTGACCATTACTACGCACCAGCTCTAAGCACCAGTTCTGCGGCACCAGGCTCCGCAACAGTAGAGACAAAAAATCCGAGTCCAGTCGAGCAGTAAGCAGCGAGGGGAAAATGAAATTTTTCAGTCGTCGTTCCGCAATCGTATTATTGACTCTGGCCGCCGGCGTGGTTCTTGCGATGCCCAGTTTGGCTCAGATGCGAGAGTTCACCGGCCGCATTGATCGCGTAAACAAGAAAAAAATGATCGTCGACAACCGGATGGGGGACAAAGTTTCCTTCGTGCCTGTCGAGACCACCGAGGTCTCTGGGGAGGGCAAGGAAACGTGGAAGGATCTGAAGCAAAAGGACTGGGTGACGGTCTCTTGGAAGATGATCGACAAGCCCCGCAAGGCCTACAAGGTGGAAGTTCTACCCCCTCGCGAGGATTGAGGGGACGCCGGAGCCCGGTTTGGAGTCGGGCCTGCTGCGCCCCGATCGGGGCCTTGACTGTCCATTTTTCCTGCCTCGCCGAGTGGGAGGGGGTCGGATAGCGTATGGCCATGTCCTCCTCCGCGCCGCGCTTGCGGCCCGAACAGTTCGATCGCTATCGGCGCCATCTCAGCCTTCCGGAGTTGGGCATCGAGGGTCAGACCCGGCTCCTTGAATCCAGCGTTTTGCTGATTGGTGCCGGCGGTCTCGGTTGTCCCCTGGCCCTGTACCTGGCGGCGGCCGGCGTGGGTCGCATTGGGCTGGTGGACGACGATGTGGTGGACGCTTCGAACCTTCAGCGTCAGGTTCTCTACCGCACATCGGATGTTGGGCGTCTCAAGGTCGAAGCGGCCGCCGAGCGCATCGGAGCGCTGAACCCCGATGTTCGGGTCGATCAATACCCTCTCCGGTTGGATTCGACGAACGCCATGGAGATTTTCCGCAACTACGATGTGATCGTGGATGGCACTGACAATTTTCCCACCCGGTATCTCTCCAACGATGCCTGCGTGCTGCTCGGAAAACCCAACGTGTACGGATCGATCTACCGTTTCGAAGGGCAGGCCAGCGTCTTCGATGCCCGGCAGGGCCCCTGCTACCGCTGCCTCTATCCAGAGCCCCCTCCGCCGGGAGCCGTACCGTCGTGTGAAGAGGGCGGCGTGCTTGGCGTATTGCCGGGGATGATCGCCATTATTCAAGCCACCGAAACCATGAAACTCTTGACCGGCGTTGGACGCTCTCTGGTCGGCAGGCTCCTCGCCTACGATGCCCTGGCTATGGAGTGGAATGAATTTCGGCTTGCCAAGGACCCCGAATGCCCGGTCTGCGGACCCAGCCCGACAGTCACCGAGTTGATCGACTATCAGGGCTTCTGCGGTTTCAACCTTGAAGGCGAGGGCAATTTCAAAATCGTTCAGGCTCGCGCCACGGATGTGAGTGCGCGACTGGCCGCTTCGGAAGAGATCTTGCTGCTGGATGTGCGTGAGCCCGATGAAATCACCAAGGCGAGCATCACGGGCGCTCGGTCCATCCCCTTGGCCGAGATCGAGTCTCGGGTCGCGGAGATCGAAGCCTGGCGGGAGCGCCCCGTGGTGGTTCACTGCCATCATGGGGGGCGAAGTGCTCAGGCGTGTGAGAAATTGGCAGGGCTTGGCTTCAGCCGGGTCGAAAACCTCGATGGGGGCATCGAAGCGTGGTCGCTCACAGTGGACGATCGCGTTCCCCGCTATTGAACCTTAGTCTTACGGTGACCCGCCGGGCTTGTGCTCGGGGGGCTGCCCACACGATCCACCCGAAGAAAGTGAGCAGCCATGGCCAAAAGAGTGATTCCCGATCCCCTCAAGCGCCGTCACTTGATCGAGCAGGACCTTGATGAGAGCCGGTGCCTGGCCATTGCCGATGCCTACGAGGCAGAGGGGCGCACCATCGAGGCCTTGCAGTTTTTCGTGAAAGCCGGGGCGCGGGCGAGGCTGGGTTTGGTGGCGGAAGCGGCTGTAGCCGCGGGCGACGCCTTCCTACTCAAGCAAGTTGCCGATATTCTGGGCGAAGACCAGGGCCAAGCGCGTTGGCAAACCCTGGCGGACGCCGCGCAGGAAAAGGGTTTGGAGCGCTACACCGAAATGGCCTTTCGTCACGCACGGAGCAGCGAGGAGTAGCCCAAGAAGTGCAAGGCCGCGCTTCGGAGGATTTCCCGGGCCGAACCCTACGCGATGCTTGCCCTCCCGGATCCCCCAATGCAGCAGACCGAGATCCGCATCGAGAACGCGCGCTCCCATAACTTGAAGGGGGTGACCTGTACCATTCCCTTGGGCTCGCTCACGGTGGTGACCGGCGTATCGGGTTCGGGGAAGTCGACTTTGGCTTTTGATACCCTGTACGCCGAAGGGCAGCGGCGCTATGTGACTTCGCTTTCCACCTATGCACGGCAATTTTTGGAACGCCTGCCCAGGCCAGAAGTGGACCGGATTTCGAGCCTGCCTCCAGCGATTGCCATTGAGCAGCGCAATCGAGTGAGCAATGCGCGGAGCACGGTCGGGACCGCGACCGAACTGCTCGACCATCTGCGCTTGCTCTTCGCTCAGGTCGGCCGAACGCGCTGCGGGGACTGCAACCTTCTGGTCGAGCGGGGGGAAGTCGTCAGCATCGCGCAGCGAATCGCCAAGCGATTTTCGGGCGCGGCGGTTCAACTGGCTGCGCCTTTGACGTCCAGCGAGGGGGAAGAAGCCGAGGCGCTCCGCGATCGTCTGGCAAGCGAGGGATTTACCCGTGTGATCGGTGGTGATGGGACGCTGGTCGATTGGGTCGAGGCCGAGCCCGATGCCTTGAGGAATTTGATTCGCGATGGCTTGCTGGTCATCGACCGTTTGGTGCTGTCCGAAAACGAACTTGAAGGAAGCGAAAACGATGCTCAAGAGATTCGACTCTCCGAAGCTGTAGCCAGTGCATTTGCCCGAGGAGGCGGAGAGGTGTGTGTCTTGCTCCGGGGCGCACCTTGCTCCGAGGCAATTCGGTTTCGGCGAGGCTTTGTGTGCGAGGGCTGCGGGCGTCGTTTCCCCGATATGGACCCCGCACGGCTGAGCTTCAACAGCCCCTTGGGCGCTTGCGCGGATTGTCAGGGCTTCGGGCGAAGGGCCGAAGTCGATTGGGATCGGGTGGTCCCCGACCCCCTGCGAAGCCTCGACGATTCGGCCATCGCCCCCTTCGCGACCGCGATGGGGAAGTCCATGCAGCGGGATTTGCTCGCGGCGTGCCGGGAGGCCGGAGTCCCCACGGATATTCCGTTCGAGAAACTCCCGAAGGCCCAGCGTGAGTGGGTACTTGGCGGCGACGAAGACGCTTGGTACGGGGTGCAGGGGTTTTTCGACTGGCTCGAGGGGCGTCGTTACAAGGTCCAGTCCCGAGTTTTGATCGCTCGCTACCGACGTTATGTGCTCTGCCAAGCCTGCCAGGGCACGCGATTGTGCGTCGATGCCCGCTCGGTTGAGATCGATGGCCGCCATCTGGGCGATCTGGCGAGTCTCGACGTGCAGGCGCTTCGGGTCTGGCTCGATTCGCTCTCGTTCGGTCCCGCCGAGACCGAGCGCGCGAAGCGCTTGCTGGAACTGCTGCACACACGATTGGCCACCGTGGAGGCCGTGGGTTTGGGCTATATGGGACTTGACCGGCAGATGCGAACCCTCTCGGGGGGGGAAGCCCAGCGGATCCAGTTGGCGACTGCGCTGGGCGGTGGCCTGACCGCTTCGCTCTATGTCTTGGACGAGCCCTCCATCGGGCTGCACGCCCTGGATATGGACCGGCTGCTTCAAGTGCTTCGGGCGATCCGCGATCAGGGCAATACGGTTGTGGTGGTCGAGCACGCGCCCCAGATCTTGGCGGCAGCGGATCACGTGATCGATCTCGGGCCCGGAGCGGGGAGGTTGGGCGGTCGATTGATCGCTGAGGGTTCTCTCGAATCGATTCGGGAAAGCGCCGACTCGCCCACGGGCCGTCTCTTGCGCGGCGAACTCGAGAGTGGACGCCGCGAGCCGTCGGCGGGGAATGGCCGACGACTCCGGATCGTCGGTGCCCGGGAGCGAAATTTACAGAATCTGACGGTGGAAATTCCCCTGGGCCAGATGGTCGCGGTGACGGGAGTCTCCGGCGCGGGCAAGTCGAGCCTGGTGGATTCGGTTCTGGTGGGAAATTTGGCCCCGGTTCGCCCGGGCCGAGATGCACCTGGGGATTGCGACCGTATCGAGGGGCGGGAGAATCTCGCGGGCATCGTTGTGGTGGATCAGACGCCGGCGGTCCGGAGTCCGCGCTCGAACCCGGGGACAGTCTCCAAGGCCTTCGATGGGATCCGCCAGCTCTTCGCGGCGACCCGCGAAGCCCGCGCCCTGGGTGTGGGCCCGGGCTGGTTTTCGTTCAATGTGGCGGGCGGGCGCTGTGATGTGTGCGAGGGCTCGGGGGAGACTGTCATTGATATGCAGTTTCTGGACGATGTCCACGCGCCCTGCGATGCGTGCGCGGGCCTGCGCTACCGCAAGGATGTCCTGGGCATCAAGGTGGACGGACGCTCCATCGTGGATGTTTTGGGCCTGACCATCGAAGAAGCGTTGGTTGTATTTTCGGGTCAGTCGCGAATAGCGTCCAAACTCGAGCCCTTTGGGCGGGTTGGTCTGGGGTACCTGACCCTTGGCCAGCCGCTCTCCACTCTATCGGGCGGCGAGCATCAAAGAGTGCGTCTGGCCCTGGCCCTGGCCCAACCCGCGCGAGGCGTTCTCTATGTATTCGACGAGCCCACGACGGGTTTGCACGCGGCGGATGTTCGGGTTCTTCTTGGCTGCCTGGACGAACTGATCTCTGCTGGAGGAAGCGTGGTGGTGGTTGAGCACGATCTCGATGTAATTCGTCGGGCGGATTGGATCATCGATCTCGGGCCCGGAGGGGGCCCGGAAGGGGGGCGAGTCGTGGCTCAGGGATCCCCCTCAACGGTTGCCGCGAACCGCGAGTCGGCTACGGGCCGAGCTCTCGGCGCGGCGGGCATGCCGTCGGCAGAGGCCACCCGTTAGGGCCAGCTTGGAGCGCCAGACCCCTCGGCCTGGGGCGGATGAGTCCGAACGAGGGTTAACCGGGAGCTAGGGGACCCGCTTCAGCTGATCTTTTTGGGCTCTTCGCCGTCGGCTGAAAATGCGTTTGTCGTGTTCGCGACGCAGTTCCCGCTCCAGTTTGTCGAGCACTGAATCCGCCGCCTGACGCGCCGTGGGCAGGCTTTCTGTATGGGCCGCGATGCGAGTTCGCTTTCCGTTGACATGGCCGTGGCATTGAATTTCTCGGCGATTGGGCTCTATGCGGAGTTCGTAGTGATTGGTTTCTGGGAATTCTGCGGCGATATGGCGACATCGGTTCGCCAGGTGGTTGTGGATATCTTCTTCGCTTCGCAGACCCTTCCAGTGAATCAGTACATTCGTTTCTTCAGTCATTTTTTCCTCCGTGTTTGCCTAAAATCGTCTGGGGAAATTCTCCGTAGGAAAGGCGGAGTTCCGGGAACTGCCGCCGGTTTGGTGCCAGATTGCGGTCACACCGCGCAGGGAGGCCAGGGCCAGAGAGGTAAACGAGCAAGCAGCCCGAGGCGAGGGGCGGTGCCGAAGCGGCCGAAGGGTGGGGGTCTGTCGGCCGATGATCAGGAGCGCCGGGCGAGCGGGCTCCCATCGTGCTGCGGTACCGGGTGCGTCTATCACTCAACGCCCAGTATACCACAGGCACATTGTGGGTTACTGAAGTGGGTTACTGAAGCCGCCGTTGGGTAAAACAACGTACGAAAATGGCGTACGAGAGCGGTGGGTTGAGCGAGAAATGGCGGCGGGGGACGGGAATCGAACCCGCCTGGAACGTGGCGACACGCTCCACACTCGATTTGAAGTCGAGGCCGGGCACCAGCCGCGGAAACCCCGCCATGTTCGACTTTAGCGTGCCGCCAGGGGGGGTCGGGCTGTTTTGTTGAGGCAATATTCCGGCCGAATGCGACGCGGGTCTTTCCGCAGGGCCTTGTGGCGATGTATTGTTTGATACGTGGATACTTATTCGCTGCGCGATGTAGCGCGGATTCTGAAAGTTTCTCCGGCTCGGTTACGCTACTGGGAGCGCACCGAGTTGGTCAAGACGCCGGCAAAAGTCGCGCCGCGCTCGGAATTCGAATTCCGCGACCTTGTCTGCCTGCGGGGAATTGTCTCTCTGCTCGAGCAGGGCGTTCCGCTTCGGCGAATTCGCCGGAACGTTGAAGCGCTTCGCGAACGGTTGCCTGAGATCGACGACCCGCTTCGTTCTCTGCGGCTTTGGGTAGAGGGGTCGGATCGGGTCGTGGTTCGTCACGACGGGATTCTGATTGAGCCCGATGGTCAAGCCGTGCTGGATTTCGGTCCGTCGCACGAGAACCTAGAAGGCGTAACGGCGATTGACCGAGGGCAGGGGGTCGACCTGGCCGAAGCGGCGGAGGAGCATTTTGCTCGCGGCTGCGGATTTGACTCGGATCCCGAAACCTTCGCCCAGGCGATCGAATGCTATCAGGAGGGCATTCGTCTCCTGCCCGATTTCTCGGACTGCCACTGCAATCTGGGCGCTG
This sequence comes from Myxococcales bacterium, assembly GCA_012959865.1. GTDB lineage: Bacteria > Myxococcota_A > UBA9160 > UBA9160 > UBA4427 > JAZXM01. Next base: position 20,343 of record DUCH01000136.1, read on the forward strand.
TGTACTACAACCAAGGCGAGCGGGTCCAGGCGCGAAGTTGCTTTGAGAGGTGCTTGCAGATCGATACTCAGCACGTGGAAGCCAACTTCAATCTGGCCAACCTGCTCGAAGAGGATGGCTATGATGACCAAGCCCTACGCCATTACCGAGCGGCTTTTGCCGCGGATCCTCTTTACCCCGATCTTCATATCAACATGGCCCTTCTCTATGAGAAGCTCGGCTTGAGCCCCAAGGCCGAGCGCCATTGGAAGCGCTATCTGCAACTCGATGCGTCGGGACCCTGGGCGGATGTGGCGCGGCGACGCCTCGTTCAGTCGGAAAAGTCGCGTTCGGACGACTGATCGGACCGAGCGCAGGGTTCTTGATGAGGCGAGTCAGTCGCTGCGGTCGGCGATATAGCTCGCGTAAGCGGTGGCATCCATCAATGCGCCGATTTGGCTCGGGTCACTGGGGCGCAGGGTGACCAGCCAACCCGAAGCGTAACAATCGTCGTTGACGGTTTCCGGCGCGTCTTCGAGGGAAGCGTTGACTTCGATGATCTCGCCTGCGATGGGAATGCAGAGATCCGAAACGGCCTTGACCGATTCGATGACGCCGAAGGCCTGACCCGCATCGAACTTTGTCCCGGGTGCGGGAAGTTCCACAAAGACGACGTCGCCGAGCTGCTGCTGTGCATAGTCGCTGATGCCCACCGTGTAGAGCCCGCCTTCGGACTCCCGGACCCATTCATCGTCCCGGCTGTAGCGAATCTCTTCGGGCAGGCGGTATTCGGACAACGTTCTCCTCCTTCTCAACGAGCTCTGCGGACGTGTGATGCTCTCTCAGACTTTTCTGACAAATGGGGTTTTGACGATGCGCGCCCGCAGGGGACGTTCGCGCACGACGACCTCGATCGCCGTTCCGGGGTGGGCGTGCCGGGGCGGAACGTAGCCGAGCCCTACCGATTTTCCGAGACTGGGCGAGGGGGCACCCGATGTGACCCGCCCGACAATCTCGCCAGCGACCCGAATCGGGTGGTCGGCTCGAGCAATCCCGCGGTCCTCAAGTTCAAAGCCCACAAGCTGGCGCTTCCGACCCTTCTGCTCGCGTTCTTCCATGGCCTCGTAGCCGATAAATCCGCCGCGATCGCGTTTCACAAAGCGGGCGAGGCCGGCTTCCAGGGGCGATGTCGAGTCATTGAGTTCGTGGCCGTAGAGGGGAAGGGCGGCTTCCAGCCGCAGGGTGTCTCGGGCGCCCAGGCCAGCAGGAATCAGCCCTTTCGCGGCGCCGGCTTCGAGGAGGGCGTCGAAGAACGCGTTGCAGTGGATCGCGGGCAAATAGATTTCGAAGCCGTCCGCGCCCGTATAGCCCGTGCGCGAGATTCGGCTGGGAGCTGCGGGGCCGTGGAACGTTCCGAAGCGGAATCGCCCGAGGGCGCTGGGGGGCGCCGAGTTGGCGCTTTGGCAAAGTATGTCGAGGAGCGCCGGGCTCTCGGGTCCCTGGAGGGCGAGCAGTCCGGTCTCCCCGCTGCGATCGTGGAGGGTGGTGTCGGCCAGCAAGTGGGCCTCGATCCAATTCCGGTCCTTCTCGATGTTGGCGGCGTTCACGCAGAGCATCAGGCGGTCAGGGCCCTCACGGTAGAGGGTGACGTCGTCCACGCAGCCGCCTTCGGAATTGCAGAGCAGGCCGTATCGCACCTGCCCCTCTTGGAGATCGCCGACCCGACAAGACAGAAGTCGTTCTGCGCTGGCCAGCGCGCCCGGGCCCGAAAGATGGATCTGGCCCATGTGCGAAACATCGAAGAGACCTGCCGACTCCCGCACCGCTCGATGCTCGGCTTTGATGGACCCGTACTGGACGGGCATCGAGAATCCCGCGAAATCCACCATGCGCGCACCGAGTTCGACGTGGCGCGCATAGAGGGGCGTGCGCTGGGGCTCGCTCATACGCCCTTGCGGTTGCGATAAGCGAGCAGGGTGTTGCGCAACAGCATGGTGATCGTCATGGGGCCGATGCCCCGGCGAGATGGGGTAATCAGGCGCGCAACCCCAATGGCCGCGTCGAAATCCACGTCGCCCACTAGCTTACCCTCGACTTCGGTGACGCCGACGTCGATGACCGCGGCGCCGGGTTTGATCCAGTCGCCCTTGACCATCCGCGGCCGGCCCACGGCGGCCACCAGAATGTCGGCCTCACGACAGCGACCGGCGAGATCTCGGGTGCGGGAATGGCACAGAGTGACCGTCGCGTTGCGCTGCTGGAGAAGAAGAGCGATGGGCTTGCCCACGATATTGCTGCGGCCGATGACCACGGCGTTCGCGCCCTCCATGGGGATCGAATAGTGGTCAAGGACCGCCATAATGCCCATGGGGGTGCAGGAGATCAACTCGGCAGTGCCCGCCAAGAGACGGCCGGATGTCGTGGGGTGGAGGGCGTCGGCGTCTTTGGCCGGATCGACGGCCTCGGCGACCACCGCCGACGAAATATGGCTGGGAAGCGGTAGCTGAACGAGGATTCCGTCGACGCCGTCGTCTCCGTTGAGGTCCGCGATCAGTGCCAACAGTTGCTCTTGGGAGGTCGAGGCGGGGAGAATGTGTTCCACGGACTCCATGCCGATGCGCCCGCAGGCTCGCTGCTTGCCCTTGATGTAGGACCGGCTCGCGGGATCGTCGCCCACCAAGACAACGGCCAGACACGGCGCTCGGTTTCCGGCCCCGACCAACTTGGTAATGGTTTCGCCGAGTTCTGCCCGGAGTTCGTTAGCCAGGGCGAGGCCGTCGAGGACCTCGGTGTGGATCGGGACGGGTTCGCTCTCGCTCATTGCGGGACTCCAACTGGCACCCTTGGGCGGGCGGATGAGGGATCGGTGAGGGGGGGGATGAACGAAGGCGTTGGCTTGGAGGGAGGGGGGGTCGGCGGCGCGCGGGTCAATTCCCCGGCTGCTGTCGCTGGCCCCGGTCCACCTTCAGGCGGCGCTCTTCTTGTTTGCTTTCTTACCCTTTCCCGCGTCCTCGTTTCCCTTCGATTTTTTCTTGCTTGTCTTCGAGGAATCCGTGGTTGGGCTCTGATCGTCGCTGGAGGGTTCCGCGGTCTTGGCCGGGGTGTCGGGCTTCTTGGCATCCGCATAGCCATCTGCGTACCATCCTCCGCCTTTCAAGACGAAGGAACTCCGAGAGATCAACTTGGTAACCCTGCGGCCCTTGCACTTCGGGCAGGTCTTGATCGGCGGGTCGGCCATACGCTGCTCGCGCTCAAATTCGTGCCCGCATTTGTCACACGCGTATTCGTAAATCGGCATCGCTTCTCTCTACCTTCATGAGTTCCGGCCGCCGGCAGCAACGGGGTCCGGCAGCGCTAGCGGCCCCCCGGGATATGCAACGACCGCACTGGGCTGCGTTTTTATCCCAATCGGGCGCGGGCTGCCAGCGCCCCCAGTCGGATCCGCAGTTGCTCGGGGTCGCCGTGAGCGCGGACTCGCTTTCGCCGCCCGCGAGCGGCCGGGTCCAGATCGATGGCCGCCCGAGGAACGCCCAGCGCTTGGGCGAGTAGAGCTTGGCAGGCCCGATTGGCTTTGCCACCCACCGGGGGCTCCTTGACGGCGACCCGGAGGGCATCGCCATGGCATCCCCGGATTCTTTCCTGGCGCGCCCGAGGCGTGACATGGATCCAAAACCCAACCCAGTCGGGTCCGGATTCGACGTGCAGCGCACTCGCGGAAGGGGGCTCGGGGGGAGAAGACTTGGGGATCGGGAAATCGGCCATCGGGGATTCGGGTTCGCGATCGACTCAGGAATCGTCCGAGAGTTCACGCGATCGGGCGGCGGCGGCCTCGACGGCTCGGTTCAAGGCGCCCTTCAGATCGGCGAGGTCGAGTTGGGCCAGCCCCGCCAGTGTGGTGCCCCCGGGCGAACTCACCTGGGCACGCAGGTCCGCGGGACTGCGGCCGTCCTCGAGGGCCAGCTTGGCGGCACCGAACGTGGTCTGGAGTGCGAGCGCCAGGGCGGCATTCGGGGGCAGGCCCTGCCTGACTCCGGCCTCGGCGAGGCCTTCGAGGAAGAGGAAGACATAGGCGGGGCCGCTCCCGGAGAGACCGGTGACCGGATCCATCAAATCTTCGCTGGGTGCTCGCCAGGTGGACCCGACGGCGGAGAAGAGCGCCTCCGCGACCCCCGCGTCCGCGTCGCCGGCTGCCGCATTGGGGCAGAGCACGCTGGCGCCGGCGCCCACCAGGGCCGGCGTGTTGGGCATGGTGCGAATGATCCGGGCACCGGGCGGCAGCCCGGATTCCAGGGCCGCGATGCGAATGCCCGCGGCGATGGAAATCCAAAGGGGTCGCTGAAGGTCGGGCTGACCCCCGAGGCCCTCGAGCACCTTGAGCACGACGCCAGGCTTCACACAGAGGACGAGAACGTCGCTTTCGGCCACGAGCCGCGCGTTGTCCGAGCCGGTTGCAATGCCCAGGGAGGCTTCGAAGTCCTGGCGCTGGGCTGAGTCGATGTCGGTTCCGCCCATTCGCGTCGCCGGTACACCCGACGCGAGAAGGCCCCCGGCGAGGGCGCGGGCCATGGCCCCGCATCCGATAAAGCCGATCCGCTTCGTTTCGAGCGGGCTGGTCATGAAGTCCTCCGGTTCACGTTGCGTCGGCTGGGTGTTCGCGTGAAGCGTCCACACGATCCCCGAACAGGTCGGTTCCCACTCGCACGACGGTGGAGCCTTCTTCGATGGCCACTTCAAGATCCCCGGACATCCCCATATTGAGGTGGTGCAGTGTGTCGCCTCCGGGCTTGCGCGAGAGGGTACCGCGTAGGTCGCGCAATCGCGCGAAGGCGCCCCGGGCGGCCTCGGGGTCGGCTGGGGGCAGGGTCATGAGTCCCACCACCCGCAAGCCGCGAAGCGGCGCGCAGTCGGCCAGCAGTTCGCTCACGTTGTCTTCCGAACAGCCAGATTTGCTTGGCTCACCGCTCAAGTTGACCTGAAGGCAGACCTCCACGACTCCCCCCAGCGTCTCGGCTCGGCGAGCCAGGGCCCGGGCGAGCCGACCGGTATCCACGGTGTCGACCGCGCGAAAAACTTCCACAGCCGCCGCGGCTTTATTGCGCTGGAGGTGTCCAATCATGCGCCAGGCGGGGCTGGGCGCGGGGGCACCGGCGAAATGCTCCCTCAGGCGCTGCTCGAGGAGAGGGCGGGTGGCCTCGGCGGCTTGGACGTAATTTTCGCCGAGTTCACGAAGTCCCGCGCACACCAGCGCCGCGATGCGATCGATGGGCTGGCGCTTGCATGCGCCCACCAACGTGATCTCCGAGGGGTTCCTTCCCGCCACCGCGCAGGCTCGTTCAATGCGCCCGCGCACATCCGCGAACCGGGCTTCGGCTTCGGCCAGGAGCCGGGGGTCGAGGCCTCGGCTCACGGGGTGCCGTGCCGATCCGGATTGGTCTCGGGGGGGTGCCCGCCCGCCGCCGCCCGGGCGAGCAGGGCGCGGGTTGCGTCGATGGGGAGACCGATCACGTTGGACTCGCTGCCGATCACCCGGGTGACGAAGCGACGCCCCTCGCCTTGAAGCGCGTAAGCGCCCGCTTTGTCCAGGGATTCACCCGTCGCCACATAGTCGCGAATTTCGGCCTCCTCGGCGCGGCGCATCACGACTTCCGAAGTCACGGCTTGCGCTACGGCGCGGCCGCTGAGGGCGTCGACCACGGCGATTCCGGTGATCACACGGTGGGTCCGCGCGGTCAGGCGCAACAGCATCTGGACGGCATCTTCGGCATCGCGGGGCTTGCCGATGGTTTCGCCGTCGAGGACTACCACGGTGTCTGATCCCAGGACCCATCGTCGCGGATTCGGCTGGAGAGATTCGGCGACCGCGCACGCCTTGGACCGGGCCAGCCTGACCACGAGGTTCTCGGGTGCCTCGCCGGGGAGCGCGGTCTCGTCGAGATCCGGCGGATGGATTTCGAATTCCAGCCCCATTCGCGCGAGAATTTCTCGGCGCCGCGGGGAACCGCTGGCCAAAATAAGGCTGCCCGGCGGAACCGGAACGGGTCGATTTTCCGCGAGGGATTCGGGTCGAGTCATGAGATGAGGGGAGCCGTTCGCCGGTGAGTGGTGGCCGGTGGGGGTTATAGGGGCAAATAATAGGGGTAAATAATAGAGGCAAATAAAAGGAGGACGAGCGGTCCGCAGCGGGTCTAGTGGAGTCGCCAGCGAAGGCTGTCCGAAGCTTCTCCGGGCTCCGATGAGACTCGGCCCTCGGCTTCGAGTTTTCGCAGGTGCGAGGTGACGGATTGTCCCGCAGCTGCGTGGAGGCTCTCGGGATACGCGGCGTAAATGATCTTGACGAGGGCGATTACCCCGTCGGCTCCCCCTTTGAGTTCGGCAAGAATTTGGGCTTCACGCTTGAGTCGGTGGTCGATGTATTCCTGGACTTTGGCGCCGCCGTTTTCCACCAGCGGGCCGTGAGCGGGAAAAATTCTTGCGGGTTCGAGCGCGCGGAGTTTCTCGAGGGAAGCGAGGTAGTCGCGGAGGTCGCCGGTTTCCGCAGGGATGACTGTTGTCCCGACACCCAGGACGTTGTCCCCGGTGAAGAGCCCCGACTCCTCTTCGAGCAGGAAACAGAGATGGTCGGGGGCGTGCCCGGGTGTGTGGAACCCGCGCAGGGTGGCCCCCTGAGTTTCGATCACGCAATCGTCGGCGAGTTCGTCCATGGGAAAGCTGTAGGGGGCATCGAAGGCGGGGTAGGGCATTTTGCTGACCCGCAGTGGGCCCATGCGATCGAGAATGGACTGTACGCCGCCGATATGATCGGGGTGGCCGTGGGTGAGTACGATTTCCTGGAGCCTTTGGCAGCCTGCAAACTCCATGGCGCGCTCGAGAACCGGAAGGTAGTCGGCTCGGCCATCGCCGGTATCGAGCAAGATTCGGGCTTCGCCCGTTCCAATCAAGTAGGTGTTTGTTCCAGGTCCTGTGAACGCACCGGGGTTCTGGCCCAGGGCGGTGACCACCCGATCCGACCATCGGTCGAGGTCGGGCATCTGCATGCCGAGCATGAGGGCCGGGGATGCGCTCGGTGGGTCTGTGTTTGCCAATTCCCGTCTCCTTCTGTCCCGACTTGGCCCGGGGGTTGGCCCCCTAGTGGCCGGCCACGGTCATGCGCGCGACGCGGAGGGGCGGGGCGGCCACTCGCCCGCGCCAGACCAATTCCGAGCCCACCGCATCAATATTCAGCAGCATCTCGCGAAGATTGCCCGCAATGGTGATCTCTTCGACTGGATGAGAGATTCGGCCCGCTTCGATCCAGAGTCCGCTGGCGCCCCGCGAATAGTCCCCCGTGGTGGGGTTGAATCCCATTCCAATCAATTCGGTGACGAGCAGACCGCGTTCGGTCTCGGCAATAATCTCTTCAAGCGTCCCGCTGCCCGGCTCGATCCAGAGGTTCGTGGCTCCCACCCCGGGACCGCTTCCGGCTCCCCGTGAGGCGTTGCCCGTGGAGGGCAACCCGAGCTTGCGGCCCGAGTACGTATCCAGGAGCCAGGACTCCAGTCGCCCGGCGTCGACCAACACGTTGCGGCGGGTCGGCAGACCTTCACCGTCGAAGGGCTTGCTTCCCAGGCCGCCGGGAACGCGCCCGTCATCGATGACGGTGATCGGGCTGGAAGCGATGATTTCGCCCAACGAATCCGAGAGAAAACTCGATTCGCGATAGATCGAATAACCGCTTAGGCAACCTGCCAGTTGGCCAAGCAGGCTCGGGGCTGTAAGCCCGTCGAAGATGATTGGCACCTCGCAGGTGGCAACCGATTGCGCGCCCAACCGACGAAGTGCGCGCTGGGCGGCTTTGCGTCCCACCGCCGCAGGGTCTTCGAGATCTGCGAGTCGGCGCCCAACCGTCATCCAATAGTCTCGCTGCTTTCCCTTGCCATCGGTGGCCAGGGGCTCGCTGAAGAGCGAGTGGTAGGCGCTCGTGTAGCTTCCCTTGAAACCTTCGCTGTTGCGGTAGATGATCTCGGAAAAATCTGATCCGGCCTGGCTCCCCTCGGAATTGTCGATCCGGGGATCGGTTGCTCGGGCGGCCGATTCGGCGCTTCGGGCGTCCTCGATTCGGGCCTCCACGCTCGCGTTGCGGTCTCCGGAATCGACCAAGTTGAGGTCGGGAATTTCCTCGGCGAAGCCCGCTTCGGGGAGCCCGGCGTGAGGATCGGCGGCCATGGCCCGAGCCAGGGCCACAGTTTCGGTCGCCATCCGATCGATGGCCTCGTGGGCGAGGTCGCACGTGGAGGTGACCGCAGTCGAGAACCCACCCTCCTGGGCGACCAGAGTTCGAATGCCCAGACAGCGCTCGCCGGCTTGTTTGACGTATTCGATTTGGTCGCCCCGAACCTTCACCTCGCGGGAATCGGATCGAACCAGAACGGCGTCGGCTTGGGCGGCTCCCGCTGCCCGGGCCTGTTCCAGGGCCCGGGCTACGAGTTCCTGGTCGCTGGCGTCTTGGAGTGCGCTCATCCTTCGGTTCCTCCGACCGTGAGATCGTCGATTCGAATCGTGGGCAGACCGACACCAACGGGAACCCCCTGGCCATCCTTGCCGCACGTACCGACACCGCGATCGAGTTCAAGGTCGTTTCCGATTCGAGTGACCCGGGTCAGAACGTCCGGACCGTTGCCGATGAGCGTGGCGCCCTTGACGGGTGCGCCGACTTTTCCGTCCTCGATCAAGTAGGCCTCGCTGGCGCTGAAGACAAATTTCCCGCTGGTGATGTCGACTTGTCCGCCTCCAAAGGAGACCGCGTAGAGGCCGCGATCCACCGAGCGAATGATATCACCGGGATCGTCCTGCCCCGGGAGCATGAACGTATTGGTCATTCGTGGCAGAGGCATGTGGGCATAACTTTCTCGCCGACCATTGCCTGTGGGCTCCATGCCCATGAGTTTCGCGTTGAGTCGGTCATGGAGATAGCCCACGAGTACGCCGTTTTCGATCAGGACATTTCGGCGGCTCGGCGTGCCCTCGTCGTCGATGTTGATTGAGCCGCGGCGTTCTTGCAGCGTGCCGTCATCCACCACGGTCACCCCCTCAGCGGCGACGCGCTCGCCCAGGCGATCCGAGAACGCAGAAGTCTTCTTCCGGTTGAAGTCGCCTTCAAGGCCGTGGCCGATGGCTTCGTGGAGCAGGATGCCCGGCCAGCCCGGCCCCAGGACAACGTTCATGCTGCCGGCAGGGCAGGGCACGGAAGCTAGATTGAGCTTGGCAACGCGAACGGCTTCCCGCGCCAAATACTGCCAGTTTTCGGGGTCCATTAGTCTTTCAAGAGCGTAACGCCCGCCCATTCCCTCGTAGCCGATCTCGCGTTTGTCGCCATCGGCTGCGATGACCTGCACGTTGAGCCGTACGAGGGGCTGGGTATCGGCTGCCATCGTACCGTCGCTGGAAGCGACCAAAATCTGCCTGTGCTGGGTGATTACGCTGGCCATGACCTGTTTTACACAGGGGTCGAGGGCGCGGGCGTAGCGATCGATCTTGTCGAGCAGGTTCACCTTGGATTCGATGGGCACCTCTGTGGGAGAGTTTTCCGTGGGGTAGAGGTTGGCCTGGGGTCGCCCTCCTTGCAGGGCGACCGGGAGCGCGCCGCCGCCCTGGTCCGAGATCGTTCGAGCAGTTCCCGCAGCGAGCCGGGCACTGTCAACGCTGATCTCGTCGGAGTGGGCGTAGCCCTGGCGCTCTCCCGACTGGGCGCGGACCCCGACACCCTGGTCGAGGTGCCGGCTGCCGTCTTTGACAATGCCCTCCTCTAGCGAGACCGAGTCCTGGGTGGTGTATTCCAGGTAGACATCGGCGTAATCGATCCGACGTTCCAAGGCCGTGGCCAAGGTCGCTTCTAGGCTGCCTTCGTCCACGCCAAAGCGCTCTTTGAAGAACGAGAGGGCCTGTTGGCTCGCGCCGTCCCCCGTCTCGGCTGAACTCATTTTTAGAACTCTCCCTATGAATTGTGGTCGTTCGTTTCTCGCCGAGCGGCGCGGCAATTCATCAAGTGAGCAGCTTAGCGAGCCATTCGATTCGTGCCGAAAGGGTTCGCGAATTGAGCCCCGAGCCGGCATCGATTTCATGCCACCCGGCCGCGCGCGCGGCGCCAATATCCAGGATCGGATCATGGCCCACGTAGGCGCATTGGTGGGCGCGAAGCCCCAAAGCGATTTCGGCGGCGCGAAAGATGTTCGGCGAAGGCTTGGCGGCCGCACAGCAGGCCGGAAACAGAACGACATCCATAAACCCTTGGATTTCGAGATCTTGTAGGACTCTGGGCAGGCGATAGTCGAAGTTTGAGATGACCCCCAACTGCAGACCCAGCCCACGCACGCGGGCCAGGGCGGGAAGCGCATCGGTGCGCAGTCGCCAAGCTTGTGCGCCCGCGTAGACTTCAAAAAGTTCGGCAAAGAACGCGTCGAAGTCCTCAAAGCGAAGGCCCGTCTCGGCATTCTCGAAGGTCTCGCGCACGCGTTCGCGCCACCAGTTGTGCTCGGCAGTTCGAATCTGCTCGGGGTTGCGACCGGGGAAAATTCGAGGAGAGGCGCTTTCCATGACCCGGTCGAAGGCCTTGCCGAGTGGGTGGGCGGACACGCGAACTCCGTGGCGAGCCGCAATGCGTGCGTAGGTGACCCCGACAGTCTCGCGGAGTTCGATCAGCGTACCCGTGACATCGAAGAGCACGGCGGCAAGTTGCACGGCGCTTCTCCTCGCCAGGGGCCAGACCCGCCTAGCGGGGACTGCTCGGAATTTCGGGGACGCGTCCCCAGGCAATGAGTGTTGCGGGAAGGTCGCGGTCCTTGGCTAGGGATTCGCTTTCTTCGACCGCGATCTCCTCCAAGCCGGCGGAAGAGAACCAGCCGCGTACGGTCTCGCCCGCAAACCCGTTCCAGACGACTCCCAGTTCCTGTTCCATCCACTTGAGATCGTGGCTGACAAAGTCTACGGCGACCAGGGTCCCACCGGGCCGGAGGACCCGGGCCATTTCTCGAATGACACGATCGGGCGAAGTGACATAGTGGAGCACCATGTGGGCCAGGGCCGCGTCGACCTCGCCATCGGCCAGAGGGATATCCTCGGCTTCGCCCCGCCTCAATTCGACTCGGCCGCCCAAGGGAAATGTTTCGGTTTCGATCTTGCTTCGCGCGGCCTCCAACATCCTTGCAGATTGGTCAATCCCAATGACATCGAGGCCCAGCCGCGCCAGCTCGCAGGCCAGAATTCCGGTGCCCGTCCCTACGTCGGCGACTCGGAGTCGCCGGGGGACAAGGCGGCTGATGGCCTGGGCGCGTAGGGTCGCGTCGTTGAAGACCGCGCGCAGGGCATCCCAATCGGGCCCGATGGCGTCGAAGAAATTTCGCGGTTGGGCGTTGCGATTCTCGATGACTCGGTGAAGCAGCACGGCATCGCGCCCGGTCGTCGGGTCGGCGTCGAGACCGCGCTCCACTAGCCCCCAGCCGTGAAGCCATAGATCATCCTGGGGCGCCGCGAAGCGGTAGAACACGTAGGTTCCATCCCGGCGATCGCTGACTAGACCCGCTTCCCGAAGAATGGCGAGGTGGCGTGAAACCCGCGACTGGGCCATGCCCAGGATTTCCATTAGTTCCTGAACCATCAACTCCTCCTGGCTGAGGAGTCGAAGGATTCGCATCCGGGTGATATCCGAGAGGGTTTTGAATATGCGCTGAAGTTCTTCGGCGGAGGATTTCGGCATTTTTAGCGAATTACAGGATTCTGGATCGTACCGCCGAGATTGAAACTGCTCCGGCCCTCGGGGTCGAAGGGCAGCCCCAGACTGGAGAGTAGCGCTCGGAACGCTGGAGCCTTCACTTGGACGTCCAAGTCGATATCGATCGTAGGGGGGACGTTGCCTTGGGGCGTGTCGATGTAGCCATCGGCCTGGGCGGAAAAAATAGGACCCTCGATCGAAATTTCCTCGAGAACGAGTTCGGATTGGCCCGTCAACTCGATGAGGCCACTCACGCTCTCGAAGTCGAGGGGCATCGGGATATTCGAATGCGATACCGCCCCGGCGGTGGCTTCGAAGCGAATGAGCCCAGTGGATTCACCGTCCAGGGCGATTCCGATATCCAGGTCCCCCTCGGCAATCAGCACCCCGGCAAAGGAAAAAGAAGAGTCGGAGGGGAGTGGGAGCAGGGCCAGGTCAGGGATTTCGATTTTGCCTTCGACACGGCGAGCATCGCCCAAAGTAAGAACTCCCTCGGCCAGGACAAGGGGGCTGACCAGCGCGATAGCGAGGGCGGGTTCGCCCCGGAACCAACTCGTGGACCAGGCGGGGCGAATGTCGAACTGCTCGACGACCAGGGGTTCCATTTCGTCAGGACTGAAAACAACTTCTTGCAGTGAAAAGCCCGGGCCGCCGATGGTCAGCCGAGGATGGATCTCGCCCACGCGAATGTTCTGGTCACCGCCCAGTCTGGAAACCATCGGAATCAAGTCCGCGTAGGGGAACCCGAGGAATACAAAGGTAAGGGTCAAGACGACCGCCAGAATAGGCGTGCCGCAATAGAGCAAGGGCCGCGGAATCGGTCGTTCGAGCAGATCCAAAAGAGAGGCCATGGCGACTCAGGCCGCCCTGAATGACGAAACGAAAAAGGTCACATCCAGAGTTTCAGCGTCGCCACCGATCTTTTTCCCCCGGATCCGCAATCCCTTGACCGAGAGTTGTTGGTCGGAAGCTTCGATGTTGTGGAGGTATTTGATCGTCTGGCTTAG
>DUCH01000137.1 GCA_012959865.1 Myxococcales bacterium
ATTCGACCCGAGAAGGAGTGGCCCGAAGCCTTCGTCACGAATTGGGGACGAAACTGAATCCAGAATTTCCCGATATAACGAGCGATGGTTCCGGTGTAGATCGTGACGCCTCCAGACTCAAATTCCAGCCGGCGAAACCCAAGCGAAGCTTCCCAAGCTTTGGGGAAATTTCGATAGAGTTCAGCCCCGTAACGAATCTGGGGAAAGAGTTCGTCGCCAGAGACCCCAAAATTCAGATAGGCATACATTTTCTCTCCGACCCTCGGATAAGAATCCAACTCGAATTGAACGTCATTCTTGTTGAACCTTCGGGCTATGTTGAGCCTGGGAATAAGTGATCCCCAGCCGAACTCTCGACGATACGAAAGAGTCGTCATCTCCCAAGGGTCCGTGGAATCGTTAAACCATTCCCGGCGATAACCGGCGGACAGCCTGTTGGGCTGAGTGTGCTCGAGCAGGAGTCGATAGAAGTTCCTAGTGCGGGAATTTTGGGGATCCGCAGCGACAGCCTCTTGGGCCGCAACAAGCGCCTTTTCCGGCAGTCCGAGCTTGTTCAAGGCTCGAGCGCTTCCCACCAGGAAGTTCGGGTTCGCGGGACGCAGATCGAGGCCTTCTTGGGCCACCCTCCATGCCTCTTGCGGCCTGCCCGACCACAGTTCCACATCGATCAGTGCCCGGCGCGCGTCACTGTCCTCCGGATCCGCCTCAACAACTTCTCGTAACAACTCTCGGGCGCGCGAATAATTTCCCTCCCAAGCGTTGATCCTGCCTAGCAGGGTTTTCACATCCCGATCGGCGGGATGCTCGTCGAGAATCTCACGGCACAGCATCATGGCCTCGGCGCGGTCGCCTTGAAAAGCTAGAGAGCGAGCTTCCTGGAAAAGTTCCGAACGCGAAAGTCCTTCTCCCTGGCCGGGAATCGCAATGACCAGGGAACAAACCGCGACCGCCAGAAAGACGAGTCGGGACTTCATCGCGAACGCTTTCCGTCATGCTCGGCCGGGAGGAAACGAATTCTTTCGATATCGCCCCAGCCCCGACGCCGAAGCAGAAGGTCCCAGAAGGCCTTGATCTTGAAGAGCGAAAGGGCTTGCCGGTAGCCCAGATTCTCGATCAAGCTGAACACGAGCAACTTGAGGACGTCCAACCAGTTGGGGTAACGGCGGAACCAAACCTCTTCCAGCAAGACCGCTGCTGCCGAAAGAAAAACACCGTAGAAGACGGAAACGCTGAGAAAGAGAAGCAGGTATTCACGGTCCAGGGATCCCATGATATACGACACCAGAATCGTGATGTAGCCGAGGGTTTCGACGAAGGGACCGAGCATCTCGAAGAGAACGAAATAGGGCATCACGAAGAGGCCGACCCGGCCGTACCGCGGGTTAAAGAGCATCTTTCGCTCGCTCCAGAGCGTCTGGATCAATCCCCGATGCCAACGCGACCGCTGGCGTGCCAAATCTCCGAATTTGGTAGGCACCTCGGTCCAGCAGACCGGATCGGGTACGAAGGCCATGCGGAAACTCTTCTTTTCCGCGCGCAGCATTCGTCGCATTCGCACCACCAGTTCAAGATCTTCGCTGTCCGTTTTTCCGCTATAGCCGCCGGCGCGAATAACGGTTTCCTTGCGGTAGACCCCGAACGCCCCCGAAATGATCAAGAGGGATTGGATCGCGTCCCAACCCATCCGCCCGGCCAGAAAGCCCCGCAAATACTCAACGGCCTGCAAAATGGGAAGCGCCCGATTGGAGAGCGCGACGTTCTTGACGACTCCATCCTCGATCTGGCAGCCATTGATGATCCGAACGATCCCACCGGCAGCCACTGTCTCACCGGGATGAGTCACGAAAGGTTTAACGACCCGCAGCAAGGCGTCCGGTTCGATCACCGAGTCGGCATCGATGGAGCAGATCAGCGGATAGCGGCTGAAATTGATCGCGGCGTTCAACGCGTCGGGCTTACCGCCCTGCTCTTTGTCCACGAGGATAATATTTCCCTGGGACGCCGAACCGTAGACAGCATGAATAGACTGAGTTTCCAGCGAACGCTTCGCGACCCGATCGACCTTACGCAGTCCGTAGGCCGAGACGAGCGTTTCAAGAGTCCCGTCCGTCGAAGCGTCATTGACGACAATGACTTCGAATTCACGATAGTTGACCCGCATGAGCGATCGAACTGTTTCGAGGATCGTAAGCTCTTCATTCCGTGCGGCCACTATGACCGAGATGGGTAGGGTCAAATCCGATTCCAGAATCTGCTGAGAGTCGGAAAAGAATGTTTCGCGCGCAAAGCGCATCGCAGCCCCGATGCTGAGCACAAGGAGCATGAGATAGATGGTGTTGAGGCTGATGAAGTAGAAAATGACAAAGTCGTTGAACGCGAGAACCGCGTCGACAATCCACCCGGAATCAATCATTGGCGAGTTCCCCGGGAGGTCGAACCTCTCGTAGCATGTGGGCGAGGAAAGTACGAACCTCGAGATCGGCATGATCTCCAGCCAGCTCCGAAAGCCGAACACACTGCCCCGATTCGATCACCTGATCGACAAAAGTGCGCGACCTTTCTCGGCGCCTGTTGGAGGCGGCGAAGATATCGCCAACCCGCTCATCCAAAATTCCCGCTTCTTCCAACATAAAAACCGCTTGATGTCGCGCATACGCGTCGGAATCGTCCAGCATCGATTCCAGGGCCGTGAGTCCAACCTCCCCCATTGCTCGCAGCGACTCGGCGGCGTTGGAACGAACCCACCATTCGGAGTCGCGAAGCGCGACACACAGATCGGGAACCGAGGGTGCGTAGCGAAGGGTCGCGAGAGCCTTGGCCGCCCCAGCGCGCACGGGCCATTCTGGATCTTTGAGCGCCTCGACAAGCATGGGCCCGGCGAAGAGATCTCCGATCGCACCCAACGCCCGAGCCGCTCGAGAGCGGACGTCAGAATCGGCATCCTTCAAGCGTTTCCGAAGCCAGGGGCCGGTCTCCACCGACCCAATCGACGAGAGAACGTCCAACGCGGCCACTCGAGCGCCAGGCTTCAGTTCCTCAAAAGAGGCCATGATGGGCTCATTGATCCCGGCGCCCACGGAAACGAGAACGTTGGCTATTCGAATTGTGGAAAACCGGTCGGGCTCGTTGAGGGTCAGGATGAGGGTAGGCATTACTGCGGGATCCGCGATCCGCCCGAGAGCCCTTGCGGCTCGAAAACGAACCTCCGGATTCTCGTCCTGCAAGGAACGCGTCAGCGCATCCTGGGCCCGACGCACTCGGACCAACCCCAAGTTTTCTGCCGCCCGAGCACGGTGCCACCAGCCCCTTCGCTCGATGTTCTCGAGGTAGAGAGCGACCAAGCCCAACTCTTCGAAGGCCAAGGCGAATTTGCGAAAGTCGGTCCCTTCGCGGCCAATGATGCCGCGCAGCAAAATATCCTCCACCACGGCCCGGTCGCGTGAGCGGGTCCCATCGGCCAAGGCCTCGCCGATACTGGACCTCTCCCCTCGGAGGTATGCTTCCACACGACGGGAGAGAGTGCGCCTTCGACGGCCAACACGGCGCGCCTCACGATCCGAGCGTGCCTTGATCGCCACAATCAGCAGGGAAACAACCCCTGTGACCATGGCGATCGTCGTGGCAACGATGAAAAGCGCTTGATTCATCTGGGGACCTAAATCGACGCCACGCCCTGCTCAAAAAAACCACAACCGGTGCGCCACCTCGATCCGCAAAGAGGAACTGGGGAGAGTGGGAAACATGGTGGAGGCCCTAACTGTCAGCGTCAAGGAGGCCGGAGGATCTGGGGCCGGAGGATCTGGGGCCCGGGGATCTGGGGCCGGGGGCCAGACCGGCTCACTGCCAGGCGCCCCCCTTTTCCCCAAACCCCGTACGGCTTTCAATTCAGCCGCAAGAGCACCTAATCCTGGTCCACCTGGGCCGCGAGCTCCCACTCGGGCTCAAAACCATTTATCGGTGGGTTGGCTCGAATCACTGCGACAATCTGATTCATCTCGACCCGCATGGCGGCGATCACATCGTCACGCAGGCTCATGCTGAGATCCCTGCGGAGTTCTTCAATGACGGCGACCTGATCGCTCGCGAAGGAGTGGCCAACTCGGCCTTCGTCTGCCGCGGCCATCGTACTGAACGAACTCGCCAAAAGACCCATCATTAGTCGGGTCACGGGTACCGCCATCTTGCCCACCCCTCTTCCATTTGTCTGAAATCTGATTCTCCTAGCGGCGATCCAGCCCCAGTAGTTGATAGAAAAACAGAGGAATATTCAGCGCTGACGCAAAAAATGAGCGCCGGTCAAAAATCGAGGCGGGGCTCGGTAATTTGTGGTGCCCCAGTGCGGAATTCCTGCGCCGCCCCTGCACAGGGCTCAGCGGGGAAACCTTGGGGCTCCCGCGGTCTCGAGAAGAAAGGGGAGCCAGCGACCCCGAACAGGGAAGCTGAAAAATCCAGGAGACAAACCTGTGGACCCCGGGACACTGGGTCAGGGACGGGGGCGCTCTACGGGCCCACGGCCCGAGACCAGCCGTCGCCGCAGCCCACACCACCGATTTCCCCCGCCCCCGGAATTCTGGGCGCCAGCCAGAGGGAGGCTTGGGCAAACTCGGAGGGATGGTTCCTCCCACCCGAACGAACGGGTGAACCGAGTGGGCGACCTCCGTTGGCCGGGGATGTGTCCAGGGCAAGAATGGGCGAGGGCAGCATCCCCCCCGGGTCGTTCGCCACCCCGGGACGGCGACCGACGATCAGCGAACTCCGATCCGCATCGACTCGCGCCGCGCAAGGGGGGAGTAGAAGCGAACTCACATCGAGATAAGCAAGTTCCAGCGGAACCAATCGCCCACTGAGGTCCTGCTCGAGGGCGTCGATTCTGATCGTTCCGTTGAGGCTCGCGTTGTCCGAGGCCGCGTCGATGACGGTGTCCGCGGATTTGATCAGGTAGCCAGCAGAGATCGTGATATCGCCAGCCTCCCCCGCAGCCGCGTTGGAGATCAGACTGCTGGAATTCAGAACAATTTGGCGGGGCTCGGTTATCTGTCCGAGATTGATCTCGCCGGCTCCGCCTTGGCTCGAAGACACCTCGGTCTCCAGCGCCGAGTCCACCAGGGAAATCAGATTTCCGGCATCCAGAGTAATATTCCCTCCTTCGCGCCGACCCGATTCGGTAAAAATGGTTCCGTTCACCATGGAAATCGTGTCTACAGCATCCACACTGACCGATCCCGAATTGCTCTCCCCGAAATTGGATGCCGATATTCGTCCGGTATCGCTGATTTCTACCGTCGACGCGGTGATGTCGATCTGCCCACCCGCCCCTCCAGCACCTCGAGCAGATATCTCGCTCGAAAAACCGACTCCATCGGGACCGGGCAGAACGTGTTCTCCCGATACCCGCAGGAGAGAATCCACCGCGATCACTATATCCCCAGCGTTTCCGAACCCAGAACCGGGTGCCGTCTTTGTACGCGCAGAGATCAGACCTCCGTCGATGAGTTCCAAACTCCCCGCACGAATCGAGATATCACCCGCATCGGACTCGGAATCGGAGTTGACCACTCGGGTCGAGATCAGCGATTGACTGTTGAGCCCATTCGAATTCACACCCACACCGGATACGCGAAACAACCCAGCGACCACGACGG
>DUCH01000138.1 GCA_012959865.1 Myxococcales bacterium
GTGGGCCAGCGGGACTACCTGCAAGCCTGGCAGGGTCGCTGCTACGAGGCCGGCCTGATCGGGTGCGACTACCCCGAGGCGTACGGAGGGCGCGGAAAAAATGGTTTTCAGAGAATCGCCAACCAGGCACTCGGACAGGCTCGTGTTCCTTTTATGATCAACGTCGTCGGGCTCAACATGGCCGCGCCTACGATTCTCCACCACGGAACCGAGGCCCAAAAAAGGAAATTCATCCCGGGAGCACTCAGCGGGGCCGAGATCTGGTGCCAGGGCTTCAGCGAACCCGGAGCCGGCTCGGACATGGCCAACCAGCAGACCTCGGCGGTCAAGCAGGGAGAAAACTGGATCATCAACGGCCACAAGGTTTGGACGAGCCTGGGGCATTTCGCTCGCTGGATGATTTTGATCACGCGCACCAGCAAACACCATAAGTACGACGGATTGACCTATTTCCTGGCCCCCATTCAGGGCCACCCGGGTGTCACCGTCCGGCCCCTGGTCAAAATTACCGGCGAGAGCGGGTTCAATGAAGTGCTCTTTGAAGATGCGGTTGTTCCCGATACATGCCGGCTCGATGATGCGGGAAAAGGCTGGACTGTGGCGATGACCACACTCACGTATGAACGTGGAGCGGCGGAGAGCGCCGGCGGAGGAAGTGGAGAAGCGCTGCGCCCCATCCAAAGGCTGATCAACCTGGCACGAGAGACCCAGCGCAACGGCGTTCGCGCCGCCGATGACCCCATCACGCGGGATGCCATCGTGCAACGCGCCATCGTGGCCGAGGGCCTGGCCCAGAACGCTCGACGCGCGCGGGTGCCCGCTCTCTGCGACCACCCCATGCGGCTTCCCCTGCAGCAGAAACTCGTGGGCAGCGAACTCTCCCAGCACAACGCTCGGCTTGGGGTCGAAATCGCTGGGGCGAGTTCGACGCTCTACAAACTTGACGCATCGGCGCCCGCCCAAGGCTACTGGCCCCTGGCTTACATGAACTCCTACGGCCATACGATTGCCGCAGGCACCAATGAAATTCAACGCAACATCCTGGGCGAGCGCGTGCTCGGCCTCGCGAAGTCAAAGTGACCGGAGCCGCAAAGGAGATCACAATGAGCGAAGCGCAAGCTCCGCCTGATTTTGGCTTTGGCGAAGACGAGGAAATGCTCCGGGATCTCGCCCGGAAATTCCTCGACGAACGTCTCCCCGTTGAATCCCTCCGGAAATTGGTGGCCGAGTCCCCTGAACCCGTTTATGACCGGGGCCAGCGTCCGGCCTGGGACGCCGGATTCTGGAAAGAAATCGTCGAGTTGGGATGGGCGGGCCTAGCCGTCGAAGAAGCCGACGGGGGCGCGGACATCTCGATGGTGGGCATAGCGGGTCTCATCGAAGAAGTCGGTCGCCACGCCTTGCCGTCGCCACTGATCCCGACCCTTGGCGCCGCCCTGGTTTTACGGGCAGCCGGCGGCGGATCCGGGCGTGACGAACTCGGCCGAATCGCCGCGGGGATGTCGGCCTCCCTGGCGATCACTCCGGAATGCGGCAGCTGGGAACCCGACGCATGCGGAGTCACGGCAACCCGCCAGGATGGGGGATACGTCCTCAACGGTGCGGCCCATTTCGTCCAAGACGCCTTCAAGGCGGAGTTCTTTGTCGCCACCGCGCGCATCGACGGCGAACTTCTCCTCTGCGCGCTGCCCTCGGATGCCGGCGGTCTTTCCCTCGAGCAGAACCATATCCACGACCTGACCCGGGACCAGGCCACGCTCCGACTTTCGGATGTCCGCATTTCGGATGCCGACGTCGTCAGCAATCGGGGAGCCGAAATACTCCGGCGGGCTTGGCCAGCGCTCCTGGTGCTGATCAGCGCGGATCTTTGCGGAACCAGCGAATGGCAACTCCAAACCACCGTAGAGTACGCGAAGAACCGCAAGCAATTCGATCACCCCCTTGGATTCTTCCAGGCGGTGAAGCACCCTCTCGTCAATGCCATGGTGGAAATCGATCGGGCGCGTTCTCTTCTCTATCACGCTGCCTGCTGCATCGACAGCCAATCCGACGAAGCCGAGCAAGCGGCCCATATGGCCAAAAGCGCGGCTTCTGACGCGGGGGCCTTTATCTCCGACCGATCGATCCAACTCCACGGGGGGATCGGTTTTACCTGGGAGTGCGACATTCACATCTACTTCAAACGCAGCATGCACAATCAAGCCCTACTCGGCGACGGTGCCCACCAACGGAGCAAGCTGGCCGACCTGCTGATCGGCCGAATCGAATAGCGCGCGTCCCGCCTGAAAAAAGCAATTGCAGCGCCCCGCGCGCGTGCCACTTCGCAAAGGAGACCTTCGGTGACTGCCCTCGATCAACCCGTTTCGCTCTCAATTCTTCAGCGCCTCAGTGTCATTCTCCTCCGCGGCATGATGCGCTTGTTGGGCCCGCTGGCCCGGCTTCGAAGGTCTCCCGCTCCCCCTCAGCCGACAAGCAACTACGCGTACGGTGCCCACCGGGAAGAGACTCTTGAATATTTCCCTCCCCCCAAAGGTGCGCCCAATCGGGCTCCCGTGGTCTACATCCACGGAGGCGGATGGATTATGGGAAAGAAGGAGCTCTATAGCCCCGAACTCGTTTTCCTGGCCGAAGCGGGCTACCCGGTATTCAACCTCGAGTATCCCCTGGCCCCCGAAACCCCTCACCCCGGAATTCTACGGGCCCTGCTCGGCGCCCTGAGCTGGATCGAAACGACTTTTCCCCAATACCCTTCCGTGCATCTCATGGGCGATTCCGCCGGGGGAAATCTGGCCCTCATGCTCGGCATTCTCTGCTCAAATCCCGAGCAAATGAACGGCTTGGAGGTCGAGGTGAACCGCCGCCCAACGCTCTCGGCCCTCTCGGTGGTTTCTCTGTACGGCGTCCTCGATCGCCTCAGCTGGATCCGAAACGGTTTTCCTGGCGCTTCCCTGATGCTCCAAAGCTACGCGGGCAAAGCGGCCTTTGAAGAAACCGTCGGGCCTCGCCTCGCCATCACGCCAATGGACCTTTCCTTCGAGAGGTGCCCGCCCACCTTCCTCGCTGCCGCGTCCAAGGACCCTCTGGCCGAGTCATCCTCGCTCTGCCGGGAAAAGTTTCTCGCGGAGCGTCACGCCGTCACTTACATGCTCTACGAAGGCGAAAACCATGGCTTCTTCAACAGGAGCAAACGGCCCGCTACCCAACAACTCAAAGCTGATGTCCTCGATTTCTTGACGAATCACGAGCTCACCTCGGCCGAACGCCCCCTGCCCTCCGCCCAAGTCGCATAGTCGGTCAACTCTGAGTCGCCACGCGCTGCCGCGAAGGACTCGAAATCCCATCGGCGGAGCGTGACCGCCCACGCGCTTGCCCGAGAAGCGCCCTCGAACTCAAACGATAGAGAGCCCCGCCGAGGGACGGGGCGAGTCTGCGAGTTCGCCCAGGGTATGCGCGCCAGCGATTTCGACCAACGCCGAGTCGAGGTCGTCAAAAATCGCGTTGAGCGACTCCTCCGGCCCTCCACCGCCATGGCCCGGCATTTCCGATGACGATGCTTCGCCCGGGCTCCGCCGACTCCTTCGCAGCACCTGAATGACGTCGGCCACCGTGGTATCCGATACCGGGCATGCCGGAAGATATCGGGGCTCTCGGTCGCCCCGGCCACTCGCGACGACGAGCCCGGCCCCTTCCAACTCATCGAGCATTTCGCGGAGGGCCCGAACCGGAGCGCCCAGATCCGACGATAAGTCGTCGACACTTTTCGGCTCCAAATGGCGCTTGAAGGTTCGGGCGACGACCACCATCAGCCGTACTGCCAGGAACTCTCTCTCGGCGGGCGCCATGTGCGCCCGGCGCAGGTCTTCCCGGTAGTGGGCAATGTTTTGATGCGCAAATGCGACTTCTGCGCCGAAGAGAATGACAGCCCAGCAAATGTAGAGCCATGTCAGAACCAGGGGCAACGCGACCAGCCCTCCGAACAGAACACTATAACGCGCGGCCCCGACACTCAGATCCACATAGAAAATTCGAGTCGCCGAAAAAAGTAACATCGCGACGAGTGCTCCAACCGCCGCCGAGCGCAATTTCACATTCGTATTGGGAAAGAACCAGTAGAGAAAGCCAAACGCCGCCCAGACAAGAACCTGAGGAAGCTGGATGACTTGAAACTCATGCAACCACCCCACGAAGGGCAGCGCCTGCAGCGATTGCGCCAAGGACTCGCTCGCCAAGCTCGCCCAGAGCGACACGGCCACGCCCGTAAGGATCGGCCCCACGACCAAGACCGCCAAGTAATCGGCGAATCGGCGCGGCCAGCTCCGAGTTTGCGTCACGCCCCAGATATCCCCGAGCGTGCTTTCGAGATGTCGCAGGGCCAGCACCGCCGAAAGAATCAATGTGGCGCCACCCAGAGTTCCGAGGCTGCCGATATGCACTTCGTCGATTCTCGAAATAATCCAGCGATTGGCTTCGGGGCTGACCGCAGTTAGTTGTTTCACCACCATATCGACGAGGGATTCCTGGCCGCCCACAAGCCCCACCAAGGCAACCACCACCACCAAGAGAGGAATCGCCGAGAGCGCGGTCATGAAGGTGAGCGCACTCGCCCTCAAGAGCAATCGATCGTTCACGAACCCCCGCCCGACCATCACGGAGAACTGCAGAAACCGAATCAGCGACGCGGTTATGCTTCGCGCGCCCAGATCGAACTGCCACAGGTCGTGAAAAATGAAGGTCCGAGCGCGCTCAACGAGCGCACCGAGATCTGAAGTGACTCGCTGGCCGGTCATCAGTCCCTCTTTGTCGGATTCACTGAACGGCGAGTGTAGACCGCCCAGCGCCCATCGACGAATCCACGCATCGGCCCCCACTCAAAAAGAAGCTTTGAGTAAACCACCATCACTCACCTGGCACTCCCCGCTCCCCCCAGCGGGAAGTCCCACGCTGGTATTGCTCAGCGTGAAGTGGCAGCGCGCACTCCCGCCACGATTCCCTTGCAGGGTGGAAACGATGCGGCCGTCGTAACGATCCACCCAGACCGAAATCCCCCAGCCGGGCTCGAACCAGGGATTGACCCCAGCCACATCCCAGGCGCCATAGGACGTGGAGTCCCATGCATCGTAGAAGGGTTGGGGCACCACATGGCCCACCCTCTTTTCGATCAACAGGAAGGGGCCCACGAAACGCTGGCCTCCCTTGCCCAAGGTGAAGGTCATGCTGCCGGTTATCGCGGACTCGGCTTCCCAGGCGATCATCACCTTCTGCTCTGGGAACGTCGACTTTGCGGGCGGGACCCAGTTCGCCGCCATGATCCCCATCGGTCGCGAAGAAGCGCACACGGTCAATCCAAAACAACACACGGCCATAAAGACACGACTTCGAAACATCCAAAACTCCTGGGTTGTAGGGAACCACGCGTAGCACAGTCTGCCGGCGCGCCGCGCAGGCAACCCAGGGCTGGCGCACTATCGATCTAACCGCCGAACTCCTGCACCCAATGCTCTGCCTCTGCAACCTCTTTTTGGGCGGTTTTTTGCTCGTCGTAGAGGAGCAGCCGCGCGTTTCCGGTCGGATAATCCCGGCGCACCATGTCACCCACCGCCGTATTCGCGACTGTCAGCCGCG
>DUCH01000139.1 GCA_012959865.1 Myxococcales bacterium
TCGACCAGTCGGAGGGGGGGAGGGATCGCGACCCGAGGTGATGGGTCCGGCCGCCCAACGGCGACGCCTTCGTTGGCGCAAGCCCGGGCTTCCCGCCTTTAAAGGCCTCGGGCCATCTCGTTGCACCTCCTCGCTTCTCACTCGATATCGATGCGGGTTCCATTGTCTTCACGGCGGGAGCGGCGACTGGAACCGAGCAGGTCCTTGGCTTCCGGGCGTATGACACGTTTCGCGGCGCTGGAACGGATACGGACCAGGTTGTGGCCGTCTTTGATGCGAGAGATGGCCAACTCAAGGGACTGGTAATAGGGAGTCGGATCGGCGCTCTCCGAACGGGGGCATTGGGGGGTGTCGCCATCAAGCACCTCGCAAACCCGAGTTCTTCGGTTCTTGCTGTCCTGGGTGCCGGTGCTCAAGCGCGCTCACAAATCGAGGCCGCACTGGCCGTACGCGAGGTGTCTCAACTTCTCTTGTCGAGCCGCACGGTCGCCAGCGCGGAGCTTTTGCGAGATGAGATCCTTGAGCAATATCAATTGGACTGCATGGTCGCGACCTCTCCGCGAGATGCGGTCGCTGAAGCCGACATCGTAATCTGTGCGACGTCGAGCACCTCGCCAGTGCTCGAATCCGGGTGGATCAAGCCGGGGGCACATGTCAGTACTGTGGGCCCGAAGCTCTTCGGCGCGCAGGAACTTCCATCCGACTTTGGGGCTCGTTGCGCGGTCGTGACCACGGACTCTCTCAAGCAAGTCGAAGCCTACGGTCGTTTCTTCCTCACCTCGGGCCCGGCTCCTATCGGTCTGGAGCAAATCATTGCGGGAAAGTTTCGCGGCAGGGCGAACCCCGATGACATTACTCTTTACTGCTCGGTGGGGTTGGCGGGTACGGAAGTCGTTCTTGCCAACGAAGTTCTTCGGAGGGCCGCTTCCTGACTTTCCGCTTCAGCGAATGCCCTCACGGAGATGACGGCACTTGGATGCAGAAATAAAGGGGGTGGGGGATCATGAGGCGATGCAGCGGACCCTCTGAGCGGAAGACCGACAAAGCAGGGGATGAGATCGTCTCGCAGGTGTATGCTTGAGCGATGCGCTGCATTCTCGTTTCACACACCCATTGGGACCGCGAGTGGTACAAGACCTTCCAGGCCTTTCGGGCTCGGCTGGTCGATACCGTGGACCGGATACTCGAGCTCGTGGAATCCGACCCCGGCTTCCACTTCCAGCTGGACGGTCAGGCCATTGTGATCGAGGATTATTTCGAGATCCGTCCTGAAAAACGCGAGCTGCTGGCGGCCGCCATGGCGGCGGGGCGAGTGGCGGCCGGTCCCTGGTATGTGCAGCCCGATTCTCTGATCCCCACTGGCGAGACCCATGTGCGCAATCTGCTGGAGGGCCGGCGCGTCACCGAAACACTCGGCGCCTGCAGCCGGATCGCCTACACGCCGGACTCCTTCGGCCACCCGGCGCAGTTTCCTCAGCTCTTCGCGGGCTTCGGGCTGGGCCCCTTCATCTATTGGCGAGGGAACGCCGACGAGATCGCGGAGCTTCCCGCCGACTACAGTTGGCAGGCGCCCGACGGGAGCCGCGTGACAGCGAGCCATATGGGCAAGGGATATTTCCCCGCCTGGGGGCTCAACGAAGATGTCGATGTGGCGGTGAGACGAGTGAAGTCGCTGGCCCGGGAACTCGCGGACCGCAGTGAGCGCGACACCGTCTTACTCATGAACGGCATCGATCACATGTTGCCCGATGACAATACGAGGGAGGTCGCCGAGGCTCTGGCGAAGGCCACGGGCTGGACGGTCGAGCGAGGCTTGCTGGACCAGTACAGCGAAGGCCTTCCCCCGAGCCGATCCGGATCGGAGCCGCCTGAAGTCGATGTGCTTCCGCGCTTCGAGGGCGAATTGCTGGGTGGACGCATCGCCAATCTCTTGCCGGGTGTCTGGTCGACCCACTCGACGTTGAAGATCGCCAATCGGCGCTGCGAAGCGCTGCTGCAGGGTTGGGTCGAGCCCTTTGCGGCACTGGCGTTGGCCCTGGGTGCCGACGATGAGCGGGCCTCTCTGCGTTTGGCCTGGCGCGCATTGCTGCCCAACCAGGCCCATGATTCGATTTGCGGCTGCTCGCAAGATCGGGTGCATGTCCACATGGCGACCCGCTACGACGAGATCGTCGATCTGGCGGAGCAGACGACTGAGCGGCTTCTCGAACGCTTGACGGGTCTTGGAACCGCGCGCCAACCCGATCAGGCCGATTCCGATGGGGGGATTTCCATCGCCATCTTCAATCCGACGCCGTACACCCGGACGGATCGTGTCCGACTCGCGCTGGATGGTTTTCCCGCGTATACGAAGAAGGGCATTCACCCGCTGCTTCTCGAGAACGCGCAGATCAATCAGGGGGGCGGACTCTCGGTGGATGGAGGCCCCGCCTGGGTGCGCGGCTACCAGGGGACCGTGCGGCCGGGTCTGGCGCCGGGGCAGCCCGTCAACGATCTTGAATTTGTTGCCGAGGATGTACCGGCTTTCGGTTGGAAGCGCATGACACTGAGGGCCGCCGAGCGCGTGGAGCCCACGGTGGACAGCGAGCGGTGCATCGCACAGGGAGAAGGCGCGGAGCGTGTGGCCGTTGACGTCATGGAGGACGGTCGCTTGCAGCTCGAGCTGGGCGGCCGCACGTGGCAGGGACTCTTCGGCTTCGAAGCCGTGGGGGATCGGGGCGACACCTACGATTTCGATCCGGTCCCGGGTGATGTCCCCATTGGCGGAAAGACGCCGTTGCAGAGAATCGAGGTCGAGCGGCGCTGCCATTCGGTCGGTCTTTCGGAGTTGGAGGTTCGCGGCTTTCTCGAGATACCGGCCGGCCTAAACGAAGATCGCGGCTCCCGGCTCGAAGAACGTGTCGAGATGCCGATAACTTTGATCGCCCGCCTCACACGCGGCGTCGATCGGCTCGATGTGGAGTTACGTGTCGACAACCGCGCAAAAGACCATCGCCTTCGCGTGCTCTTTGCTTGCACGGAGAGCGGTAATGCTCCGGTCGACTTCGAGGCGGCCACCACATTCGGAAAGGCGGCTCGCTCCAACGCCCCGCGAGACGGAGAGGCCTGGATCCATACTGCCCCCACGACCTTTCCCAACCAGGGATGGGTGTCCGTCGGCGGGCTCACTGTGTCCGCGCCCGGACTGCTCGAGAGCGAAGTCCTCCCGGATGGTCAGCTCGCGCTGACCGCCCTGCGCGCCACCGGCTGGCTCTCTCGCCCCGATCTCTCCACACGCCCCGGTGAGGCGGGACCTTCTCTTCCCACCCCTCTCGCTCAGGTGCCCGGCTCCTTTCAGGCGACGTTCAGCCTTTTTGCCGCAGACTCGGTCAACAATGCGCGCAACGCGCGGTCCGAGGAACTCGGGTTGTGGGCGGTGGCCGCGGGCACATCGGCGCCTTGTCCGGACGATGTGTCCCTGCTCACGTGTTCGGAAGGAGAGGTTGAACTCTCGGCCCTCAAGCCCGCCGAAGACGGCGACGGGTTGATTCTTCGGCTCCTCAACCCTTCGGTCCACGCCGCGCGCGCCCAGGTTCGCTGGGCGCCCTTGCTGGGAGAGCGAATCCGCTCGGTGGAGGGAGCCCGGCTCGACGAGTCGCCTGCTCCGGTCGATTTCGACTGGCAGAACGATGAACTTCAACTGGACGTGCGGGCAGGGGGTCTCGTTACCCTGCGCTTGCGCTTGGCCACGGCCAGCTGAATCGATTCTAATTGAGAATGAAATCCAGCAGTCGCTCGACGGCCGCCGCCCCCAGCCAGGAGCCCAGGCCCAGGGCCACATAGAGGGCGAACCGCACCAGGCTGGGTGCGTCGAAGGGCCATTCGCGCACAGACTCGAGCCGGGCGTCCAGTAGCCGCATCTTCCCTAGACGGTCATACGGATGGGAAGGGCCCGGAACAAGGCCAGGCAGACGCCGACCCACATCGGCCGAAGCTCTATCCACTCGAGGAGCCAGCAGCTCTAGGAGTGCGCCTGGGGGGTGTGAGTTTCGGGGGAGCTTCGGAAGGGTAGATTCGCCTATCTTTTTAAGTGGCTGTTGTTCCCGGTGCAAGTACACGCCCCAGCGGGGCCCGAAACGAGCGGGGAAGACCCATGACGATCCCGAACGAATTCACAGAAGCGGCGGTCAAGGTCAACTCCGCTCGGGAAGACCAGCTCTACTCGGAGTTTCTTCGCTCCGGTGAGCCCTGGAAATCCATGTACCGCAACAATCCCTGGCTCGCTCCGCCGGATATGCGTAAGCCCCTCGAATGGGGGAGTGGTCAGTACTGGGACACCACGGTGGCGCGGAAGCACCCGCACTGGAAAGACAAGGGCCTTCCCATTGCAACCAAGGACATCCACCAAATGCGTCGCGACCTCAAGCAGTGGGGCTTCTGCCTCGTCGAGGAGGGGATGTCGGAA
Organism: Myxococcales bacterium; assembly: GCA_012959865.1. GTDB lineage: Bacteria > Myxococcota_A > UBA9160 > UBA9160 > UBA4427 > JAZXM01. Next base: position 4,445 of record DUCH01000139.1, read on the forward strand.
GATCAGTGCACGCGTTTTCGCGAGCGGCTCTTTGCGCAGGCTGCAGGAGAGCGGAGTGCGGGCGTTCAGATGCCCACACCCTCCGGGCAGTATGTCAATTCGTTGGTCAATAAAGGACGCTGCTTCGTACAGTGCATCGAGCAAGATCCGGAAGGTGTTCAAGCCGGACCTCTCATCGAAGAAATCATGGACGAGACTTTGGGGAAGGGCTGGATTTGCCACAGCTTTCTCTCCAATGGGGCGGATCCCGGAGGCTATCCCCAGGGTCTCCACATCGATCAGGCCCCGCTGCTTCCCTTCCAAACCGAGGAGGCCCCGGTTCTTTGCAACACCATGTACATCCCCCAGGACGTCAATGAAGAGAACGGCGGAACACTGTTGATCCCGGGCTCTCATCAGATCATGGCCGCAGCGGGCAGCGGCGGACAGGTGGGTGAACTTCCGCCGGCCATCAACCTGGAAGCGCGAGCTGGAACCCTGCTGATTTTTGATGGTCGGCTCATCCACGGCACGGGCGCGAACCGAACCGACCGGCAGCGTTTTGTGGCCACCATGAGCAATGTCACGGCCTGGACTCGGCAGCAGGAGAACTGGATCATGACGGTGGCTCCGGACGTGCTCGCCGAGGCCAGCCCGAAGCTGCTTCATCGGATGGGCCTGCAGGCGCTCACCTACGGAGGCACCATCGAGGGCTTCGGGCTCGGTGCACAGGGTCGAGTGGGGGACGCATTTGGATCCCTCAAGGAGTTTCGTGAAGCCTACGACCGCGGCGAGTATGTCCGCGTGAGGGAACTGCAGGCGCAACCTTCGAAAGAAGAACTCGAGCGTGACTACACGCTCAAGGCCGCCTACGCGCGCGTGGCGGCGCAACGCAAATCCAACGCCTAAGGGTTTTGATTCCGGAAAGTTTTCGTGCCACGGCCGGATCTATTCGAAGAACGGGCGTGCACATGGGGATTTCTCCGACAGAATTTTCGCCGCACATCAGACTGCGGTGGAACATACGGGGGATAGGACATTCAAGCTGGGTTCTGGCACAACGTCCGGGCAGGGGCGTAGGGTTAAGCCGCCATGGGGAGCCCCATGGCGGGACGATTTCAAGCTGCGGGCGGCGCGCGAGGGTTGCCGCAGGCTCGATTGGCCTCGCCGAACGGGCCG
>DUCH01000140.1 GCA_012959865.1 Myxococcales bacterium
CAGCAAAGGTGCCAGGAGTTCCTTCAATCATCGAAGTCTCCCCCTCTATCGTTTCGTTTTCGGACCGTCTCGGCTGAGTTGGATCCGAGCGACCGAGCAGGCGGCCAACAGCCCCCATATCGAGGTGCTCAACTTTTCCAGAGCTGCGCTGGATTAGTTCCGAACCGTTCAACGGGTCGAGAAGAAGAAGGCGACCATCCCCCAGGACCGAGCGCAGGGGAATTCCGATTTCGCTCTGGTGAAAAGTTCTGCTCGTTTCCTTGTAGCGACCGATTCGAGCGGAAATGTCCCGCAATTCGCTTTTCGTCCAGGCGCACTGCTCGGCGCCATGAAAAAGGGCCGCGTCCAACTCCGCCATCTCGACCTCAAGCGAGGGGGCATCGGCGGCCAAACCAACGGGCAAGATCGCCTCGGCGAGATCGCGAGAATGGTCCTCGTATTTCTTCGCTTCGACCCGGCTCTTGGTGACCCACATACCATCGAGGACAAGATGATCGATGTCCGTGGCCAGGAAGGTCCGCAATGCGTCCTCGGGAGTTTCCACGATGGGCTCACCGGCCAGATTGAAACTAGTATTGAGGATCACTGGCGGACCGCCTCGAACGGCTTTCAATCGCATGCATAGGGAGTGAAAGAAGGGCTGGTCCTGACGACTGACAGTCTGGACCCGTCCGGTTCCGTCGTGGTGGGTAATGGCCGGCAGAACCTTACGGAGTTCCGGGCGAACGGGTGCGACGAGCAGCATATGCGGAGATTCCAACCCGAGTTCGAAAACCTCCTCGGCCGCTTCCACTGGGACCACCGGCGCGAAGGGGCGATAGGACTCTCGGTGCTTGACTCGCGCGTTGAGAACATTTCGCATCCGCTCGAACATCGGGTCGGCGAGAATCGATCGATGGCCCAGCGCTCGCGGACCGTATTCCGACCCCTCTCGGCTGCAGGCCACGATTTCGCCGCGGGAGAGAGCAGCGGCTGTCTTCTCGATGATCGCATCACTGGACAGGCGCTCGAAACTGACCTCGTCGGCCACCGACTCGAGGGCGCCGAGAATTTCCGCATCGCTGGCTGACTTGCCGAGCGCAGCCGTGGCGAGGGGTTTGCGCGAAGCCGAGCCGTTTCCATAGCGATGCTCGGCCCAGAAAGCGCAGCCCGCCGCGATTCCCGAATCTCCGGCCGCCGGGAATGCAAAGAAGTCCCGGATCCCCAATTCTTGAACGAGGCGATGGTTCGCCACCGAATTCAGTGCCACGCCCCCGGCCAGACACAGATTCCTGCAGCCGGTCTCACGCATCGCTTCCCGAACGATATGCAACAGCGCTTCCTCGAGTTCATATTGAACCTTGGCCGCGAGTTCGACGAGTTCCGGACGCATCCAGGCCTTGCTGCCGTCCTGACCGTCGCGCTTGAGGAGCGCTTCGACCTCGAGCAGGATGTCGTAGGAAGCGATGTCGATGGAGTACGAGCCCTCGGAGTATTCGATCCAGGGGCGCAAATTGCGGGCGGCCCCCCCGTAAGGCGCGAGCCCCATGGTCTTCCCTGCCTCCGCGTGGCTCAGGCCATCCCCGAAGCGGGTCACGAATCCGATTCGCCGCGTAATTTCCTCGTAGAGACCTCCAAGCGTCGTCATCCCGGCGAGGTGGGACTCCACCTTCTCGGAGTGAAGCGGAACCAAGTGCTGCGGGGTACCCCGATAGAGCGAATACGACTCGGTTCGGCCGTGCTCATCGCTACTTCCCGTGGCATCGACGACGAGCACGATCGAGTCGTCCAAGCCACTCGGCCACCACGCCGAGTAGGCGTGGGCCAGATGATGACTGGGAATGGAGTGCACCGGTACGTCGGGGAACCCCTGGGCCGCAAGCTGGGGGCCCAGATCCAGGCCCGGAGTATTGGCGGTGACACTGGCGAGATCGAGCCCGCTGGCCCCGACCGCATCCAGGCAGTACTCGATCGCTTCCCAGGGCAATTCCAGCTCCAGCCCGCCGCTCGTGCGATGAAGCCCGGGGCTGTGCTTCACACGGTCGAGACGTTCCTGCTCGATGGCGACCAGGATCCGCCCATCCGAGACCAGCGCCGCCGCCCGGTCGTGGCCAAGATTGATGCCGAGGTGAAAATTCCCGATGGGTGAAGTGTCCGAAGGCTGACCGCCCGGCGGCCGACCTACTTTTCTTGCTGACATTGAATTTGCCTCCAGTACAAGCGCAAGTCCGGGGATTGGAGATGCACTCTTCCTGGGTGAGTCGCACGAGCCGCCGCCTCTGGTTCATCGAGAACCGAAAAGACTCGAAAATCCTCGCTCCCCCACGGATCCCCATAGCCATGAAACGCGAGTCCGGCCGTCGCCTGTGGAAAGCTTGGGGGCATCGTGAGCCTCCGCCCACGGACACCAGCCCGCTCTCGAGAGCCCCTGTGTCCCCTCTTTTGCCTGTACCCTACATGGCCAAGGGTGGAGAATGGGCCTTTGGAATTCCTATCCGCCTGATATTGAGGAGACCCAGGGGATAGGACATACAAGCTGTGTTCTGGCACAACGTCCGAGCCTGGGCGTTATGTTAAATCCCTAGGGGAGCCCGTGGGCGGGCCCGAGTGTTCTGGGATTCGTGGTCAACTGGCAGATCCCGGGTGCAGTGATGGTCAGCGGGAGTCCCGCCGCATCGCCATCGATGCAGCCGCCGTCAGCGCGCGGACACCGAGATTAGCCGGAGGCTGCCGCCACCAAGGCGGCTTCCCCTATCCCGGACCCATGACTCCAACGGTTCCCGAAGGCCGATCTGTCGAGTTCCCCCTGGTCATCGACTCACCGTAGAGATCGAAGGGATGGGGGAGGCCACTCCCGTGCCACCCGAGGCAGCGGCCGCATGGCGACGCCCCCTGTGAAGTAGTTCACAGCCAAAGCACAAACGATCAAAGATCATGCACCCGCCGAACCGATCGAACCCACTTACCACAAAATCAGACACGCGCTGGCCGCATTGATGGTGAGACCGATTCAACACAGCACTGAGTCGATCAAAAAAGACTGACTTCTGCCACGTGCGAGTTGATCGAATCCAGCCAACGAGGCCCTCGAATCGGAAAGCCAACCCACACGCAAGGAGTTTGACCATGACAGCCAGAGTCATTGCGCCACGGAACCAACCCAACACATTGATCCGCGTCACATCGAGGCGACTTCTCGGTCTCGCACTGATGGTGGGCCTGTTGTTCGGCGCTTCGACAGGCGGGGCCACGACAGTGACTCCGATGACGCTGGCCGAGATCAAAAAGTACTCAGGAGCGATCGTGGTCGCACAGGTCCGGAACCTGACCTACACCACGCGGGGAAGAGAGATTCGGCCCCTACCGCCGGAAAAAGGAGAGCCGCCGGCGGCGGATGGTCTGCAAGCAGAACCGATCGAAACGGTGCGGCCCGGAATCGGGGCTTCTGAATTGCGCCCGTCTCCGATGAATCCGTCCGACCCCCGCTTCGATCTCTCCCTGCTGCCGGGTGCTCCCGCTACGGACGACGCCACCAACGGGCCCATCGGGGTTGGCGTAGAGAGCGGGCTCATGCCCTTCACCTTCGTCGAAATCTTCATCCACGACATGCGCGGCGACCTCGAGGGCTCTGGACCGGGCTGGAGCTTCATCTATCTCGTGGCCGGAGGACAGAGCGGAAACTTCGAAACCCGAGTCATGGGCATCCCACAACTCGACGTCGGCCAGGCCTACATCCTCTTTCTCTACCCCGACCTCACTGGCACCGCAGTTCCCTATGTGGGGCTCGAGCAGGGTGTTTTCCCAATCGTGAAGGACGAACGAAGCGGACGCGAAGCGGTCACCGATGCGCATGGCCGGCCGGTCATCGCCATCGAAGACGGAGAGGTCATCGTCCGCGCATCCCAGGAAGACCTGGAGGAATTCGAAGTCGCCTGGACGCCGGCACCCGTGGCTAGGGATGAAGGCACCCGTACACAAAGCAGATTACCGCAAACACGATTCTGGTCATCGCGAGAGCCCGCGCTCAGCCCATCCGAGTTCATGGATTTGGTCGACCGCCTCTAAAACACCTGAGAACACCAGTGTCGGAAGACGCTTCCAAGGAGAACAACCATGAAGATCTTGATGAAATCTCTTGTCGCACTCTTCCTGAGCTTGCCAGCCGCCGGCGCGAGTGCCTGGGCGGACTTCCAATCATGGAACGACAATCAAGACATCGTCATTGATGATGTGCTACTTCCGTCCAGCAGCTTCAGCGATCCCGCACAGTTCCAGATGTCCGAATACAACGCCATCGATAGCAACGACAATTCGCATGCGTTCAGAGTCTCGAGCGCGCCACAATTCAGCTTCGGTGCGAATGATGGGGACAACACCCTGGGTTTTCTGAGTGAGGAGAGTGCCCTCAGCGAGTATGGACTCAATTATACTCACCCCGGGCCTGGTCAAAAGCGGCACGCAATCGCCTGGGCCTTGACCTCTATCTCCTTGCCCTCCGGAGAACTGACCGAATGTGACGCATTTCTGGATCCCGCGATCGCCTGGAGGACGAGCCCTGACTTCAACTTCTGGTTCCAGAGCACGATCCTCCATGAGTTGGGGCACTGCCGCGGTTTAAAACACTTCAATTCGTTCCAATCCATGCAAAACAGCGCCACGAGCAAATTTCTCCGCGATGAAGTGCTCTACATGGATGACAAGGATGGCATCCGAGAGAACTCATCCCATGTCCTCGAACTCGACGTCGCTATCTATAACAAGTGGCATGACGGTGCCAAGCCGCAGTGGATGACCATGAGCGACACCACTCTGCGTGAAGGAGGCCTCATCAGCTTCAACGGCGTAACGGTCGAGAATACGGGTACGAATGATCTGAATGATACCCTCGAGGTCGCATATTACCTTTCGGAAGATGCCGATATCGCCACATCGGATACGCGCATGGGCAGCGCTACCTGGTCGTCTTTCCAGGCCGCGACATTCAGTACGTTCAATATCACTTTCCCCGTACCCGAAGTGAATGATTGCGGTAGCTACTATGCCGGAGCCATTCTGGATCCGAACAATGACTGGAGCGAAGTTTTACGGACCAATAACACTATCGATATGATCAACGGCGGGCCCTACGTCGGAACTACTTATACACGCACCTCACTGAACATCAGCCTCGCGGAGGACATCTACGAGCCCAACGACTCCATGGCTCTTGCCGAAGCGGTTTCACTCCCCTTCCTCGCAAGAAACCTCACGGTCGACCAGGATTTCGAAGTCGATTACTACGAGATCCAGTTATCAGAGTCCACAAGCTTGTGGCTGGTGGCTACTTTCGAACACGCCCGGGGAAACCTCGCAATCCAGGTCCAAAATAGCACCGGAGCTATCGTGGCCAGCGCTGATTCGGGCAACGATCACGAAACACTGCTGGTGACGCTCGACCCGGGAACCTACTATTTGCGCGTCCACGGTGTAGGGGCCGGAAGTTGCAACCGCTACAGCATCCTTGTCTTTGACAACACTTCCAGCTGCGGCCTCGGCTTTGAAGCCGGACTGATCGTTCCCCTGATCGGGTTGCTCCGCAGACGGCTGAGACGTCGTTCGGGCAGCGAGCCAACAC
>DUCH01000141.1 GCA_012959865.1 Myxococcales bacterium
GCCTTGGTCATGCCGAATACGTATTCGTTGGTGTAGCCACCGGGCGCTTCGAGATCCAGAGTGTCCTGGGCCATCGCATATCCAAACCCTCCATGCCCCGAGGAATCGAACATCGCAAAAGACGCTCCGCTTTCGGCGGACGTCCGCTGGACTTCATTCGCCCCCGCAAGCTGCGGCACCGCGAGACTTGTCCACGCAATCAACAGAGCAAAAAGAAACTCCTTGCGGATCGTACCCTCGATAAATTTAGGCCTGAGCACCATCTTGCGTCACTCCTCTGTGGGTTCTCTTTTGAGTTCCGCTCACAAGTATGCCACACCTGCCTATTTCATCCGCCCCGAATTACCCGGCCAGGAAAGCGATCCGTGTGTTCGCCGCCTTCGACCACAACTGCCCCATTGACCAACGTGTAGTCGTAACCCGACGATCTTTGGGTCCAACGCCCAGCCCCCGCTGGAAAATCAAAAACGAATTCCGGGACTTCGATTTCCAGAGCCTCGAAGTCGATCACGTTTATGTCCGCATACTGGCCAGACGCAATTCGGCCACGCCGACGAATTCCGAAAGCGTCCGCGGGTTCCGATGTGAGTCGCCGAATCGCTTCCTCGACCGTAAGATATTGACGCTGACGGCACCAGTAACTGAGCAGGTACGTGGTCAAACTCGAATCGCAGATGCCCGTCACGTGGGCCCCGGCGTCGCCCAAACCAAAAAGTGTGCCCGGGTGCCCAAAGACCTCTTCTATATGACTGGCTTCCTGGTTGCTCCCCACCGATGCGAAAATTTGACGGCCCGCAGTTTCGCGAAAGAGATCCACCATGGCCTCGATGGGGCGTTGACCACGAGCAGCGGCGACATCCGCAAGGCGCTGGGCCTCGAAGATCTCGTACGCACAGTGGTCGGGACCGAAGAGCGTATACTCCGCCCCAATTTGGGTATCCACCTCGGGGCGAACATCAAGAAGTTCCCGCCGAACCGAGGGATCCTCTAGAGCGGCAAGCCGCGCTTCTGGGGGCCTTTCGTAAAGGCGCTTCCATGCCGACGCGCGGACTGGGGACTGGTTCAAGAGGCCCACGAAGCTGAGCACCGCCCGTGGATTAAACATGGGCCAAAGCTCGGCACCCGCCGCGCGCTCCGCATCGGCAGTGGCCAGGACCTTGCCGTGAAGAGCTGGAACCAATTTGTGGGTGAACATGCTGAAAATGACCGGGCGCCGGACCTGACGACTGATTTCACCCATGCGGGCCACCTCGCGACACGCCTCGGGGAATTCCGCAGTGGAGTCCAGTTCGCCAAAACCCGCGACCCATTGCACGACACCGCGACCGTGTTCGCCCAACACCGAAGCCAACGCAAAGAGTTCTTCATCTTGGGCGAAAGTCCCCGGAATCGGCGTGCCATCGGGCATGCAATGGCTTCGGGTGCGCGAGGTGGAAAAGCCCAGCGCACCCGATGCCATGGCTTCGTCCACCATCCCGCGCAGAACATCGAGTTCACTCCCGGTGGGCGTACGCCCGGGGTCCGCACAGCCTTCGCCTAGAGCGCCAACCCGGAGAGCGACATGGCCTACCAGAGCGCCGACATTGACCCCCAACTCTCGCGACTCCAAGGCATTCAGATAGCCCCCAAAATCCCGCCACGTCCAGTCGACGCCGGCCATGATGCTCGCGCGCGGAACCTGTTCGACGGATTCGAGAGTTTCCGCCAGCAATTCCCGGTGTTCGACCTCCACGGGCGCGAACCCGACACCGCAATTGCCCACGACCACGGTTGTCGTTCCGTGCCAGCATGCCGGTGTGCCCAGGGGGTCCCAGAGCAACTGCGCGTCGAGGTGAGTATGGGGATCGACGAAACCGGGAGTGACCAGCCGTCCCTGGGCGTCCAGCGTGCGGCGGGCCGATCCCGAAATCTCACCCACGGCAACAATGCAATCGCCGTCGATCGCCACATCGGCGGTGAAGCCCGGGGCTCCGCTGCCGTCGATCACAGTCCCATTGCGAATCAAGAGATCGTGCACAGTACGCACCCCCTCGTCTATCGCCCGGGTCCGGAGTCGGCCAGGACCCGGCAAGGGTACAGGCTACGGACCGGCGAGCCATGCTCCCATAACCGAGCCGGCTTGCGATAGCATCGGGCTCCACACGCATCGAGGAGGCAAGCGATGAACACCCTGGGCTTCTGCAAGCCGGGCTTTGAAGGCGTTCAAGCGGCCTTCGAGGCGAACTTTGAAAAGGGCGCCGAATTGGGGGCCAGTGTCGCGGTCACTTTGGATGGGGAGCCCGTGGTGGACCTCTGGGGCGGCGACGCCAGTCCCAAGGGCGATCCCTGGACGCAGGACACCGTGGTCAATGTCTACTCGACCACGAAAACCATGGCGGCATTCTGTGTCCTCATACTCGCCGATCGGGGAGCAATCGACTTGCAGGCGCCTGTAGCCGACTACTGGCCGGAGTTTGCCCAAAATGGAAAAGCCGGGGTTCGAGTTGCTCACGTGATGAGCCACAGCGCCGGGCTCGCGGGCTTCGACCCTCCCCTGTCCGCGGTAGAAGAGCTCTACGATTGGGCGGCCATATGTGATCGCCTTGCCGCCCAGGCGCCCTGGTGGGAGCCCGGAACCCGTTCGGGATACCATGCCATCACCCAGGGTTACCTTCAGGGCGAAATCGTAAGGCGGGTTTCCGGACGCTCCATCGGCCAGTTCTTCCGCGAGGAAATCGCCGAACCCCTGGGCGCGGATTTTCACATTGGACTCGACCCGGTTCACGATTCCCGGGTTGGGGAACTCGTTCCCCCGAGCGTCGCACTCGGCAGCGCTATCCAAGATCCCGAGTCGATCGCCGCCCGAACCTTCGCGGGCGCCGCGCTTGACGCCACTGAGCCCCAGACCTCGGCGTGGCGACGCGCTGAAATTCCTGCCGCCGGGGGTATCGGGAATGCACGCTCGGTGGCTCGGGTGCATTCGGCGCTTGCCTGTGGGGGTGGCGTGGACGGTGTTTCCATCCTGTCCGAGGCGGGCGTGGCGCGCATCCTCGAAGAGCAGACCCGGGGAGAGGACATGGTTCTCGGCGCGCCCCTGGTCTTCGGAATGGGATTTGGCTTGAACGATCCGATTTTTCCCATCAGTCCGAACCCCCGGGCCTTCTTTTGGGGGGGATGGGGAGGCTCCCTGGCTGTAATCGATTTGGACGCCCGGGTTTCCATCGCCTACGTGATGAACCGAATGGAGGCCGACTTGCTAGGGGATCTGCGCGGCGGAGGCATCGCCGGCGCGGTCTACGCGTCCCTCGCCTAGGCGCTCGGCGAGTCTCAAGTGGACGCGAATTTCGGAATTCAGACGGGCAAGATTTTAGATCCGAGAAGGAGTGAAGCAACAGTATGCAGGCCATTCAGCAGGTGGGTATCGATTTCATCCTCTTCATCCAATCATTTCATTCGCCCCTGCTCGACCAGTTCTTCCATCTGATTACCCAATTCGGCGGGAGAGCCTACCTCTTCCTGATCCCGCTTCTGATCTGGTGCTTCGCCCCTCGGCTGGGTCTGCGCGCGGCCCTCGCCATGTTGGTGGCCCAATTTTTCGTAATCGTGATGAAGGATTATTTTGGACAGCCGCGCCCCTTCACCGTTGACGCGCGAATCATTTCCGACGGCGAGTGGGGTCTCAGTTTCCCCAGCGGCCACGCTCAGGGAGCCATGGTCTACTACGGGTTGATCGCCGCCGCGATTGCCCGTCGCTGGGTCACCGTTGGACTGGGCATCCTGATCTTTCTCATCGGTATTTCGCGAAGCTATCTGGGAGTTCACTATCCCCACGACGTAATCGGGGGCTGGCTCATCGGTGCCGGACTCCTCTACGTGTGGCTCACCCTGGAAGACTCAACCGCCAGCTTCTTTCGCGGGCTCTCGGTGGAGAAACGAGGTTTGCTCGGTGTTGTCCTACCCTTCGCCCTGGCGGCCGTGCACGGCTTCTTTTTCGACAATCCGAGCACCTATCTGATCGCGGGCGGTGTGAGCGGAACGATCTTCTGCCTCGCCTCCCCCTCGGCGGTTGCTTGGTTTGAGGGACGCGACCGCATCTGGCTCAAGCTGGCCCGCTTCCTCGTCGGAATGCCCCTGCTCCTGGGTTTGATTCAAGGCATTCGCTATAGCTGGCCCGCCGAGCCAAGCGTTTCCCTGGCGCTTCTGACCTTCGTCAACGGCGCCATCCTAATGCTCTTCATGGGAATCGCAGCACCCCGTCTCTTCGGCTGGCTCCACCTTTCGCCCCGGCACTCGGGCTGACTCTTCGATGGTTCCGACCCGGGAAAGGCCCGACGGATGAACTTGGAGAGTTGGCGCAACGACGGCGTCCTCATTGTCGGGGGGGGAATCGCGGGACTTGCCCTCGCGGGAGCCCTTTACCGCCAGGGCGTGCCCTGCGAGCTCGTCGAACGTGCGCCGGCGTGGGCACCGGTGGGGGCCGGCATCGTGTTGGGGGTCAACGCAATGAAAATGTTGCGCGAACTGGGTCTGGCCGATGCGCTTGAGAACAACGCAAGACTCCTCGAGGTCATGTCCATCACCGACTCCGACAACCGGATTCTGGCCCGAACCAATCTGGCCGATCTACAACCTCGCTTCGGAGCCAGCCTCGCTCTGCACCGCTCGGCTCTTCACGATGTGCTGTTGGAAAATGCCCGGCACGTGCCCATCCGCATGGGAACCACCGTGGAGTCCGCCGAGGAACGAGAGGAGTCCGTAGAGGTGCGCTTCAGTAGCGGAGACACAGCTCGTTTTGGCCTGATGGTCGGAGCCGACGGCCTCCATTCGCGGGTACGCGAGCTGACTTTCGGACCTCTGCCCCTTCGCTATTCGGGCTACACCTGCTGGCGCACGGTCGTGGACGGGGGGGGGACCGAGGTCGGAGGCCAGGAAATGTGGGGCGTTGGCAAACGCTTTGGATTGGTCCCCCTCGATCGGGATCGCGTCTATTGTTTCGCCGTCGTCAATGCCCCGGCCGAAGAACCCGATCCCGCCTCAGATCGGATCCACCGGCTCCGAAAAGAGTTCAGCGAATTCGGCGGTCCGGTCCCGCATCTCCTCGATCAGCTTCGTCAACCCGAAGAGTTGATCAAGAACGATCTTCACGAAATCGTTCACCGTCCATGGCATCGCGGACGCGTGGTTCTCGTGGGCGACGCGGCCCACGGCATGATGCCCGATATGGGCCAGGGCGCCGCCATGGCCCTGGAAGATGTGTGGGTTCTCTCGCAACTCATCGCGAGTGAACTGCCCCTCGAAGAGACTTTGGCGAGTTGGATGGATCGCCGGAAGCGCCGAGTTCGCTGGGTCCAGAATCAATCGCGTCGAATCGGCTGGGTGGGTCAGTGGCGCCATCCCCTGGCCTGCCGAGTCCGCAACGAGCTGACCCATTTGCTTCCCGATTCTGCCACGACCCGGGTTCTGGCCCGCCTCGCCCGACAACGCGTTTAGGTGTGGGGTGAGGGGCACGAGGTGAGGGGCAAGGCGACATTCGCGGTATGGGGGATAGGAGTCGCGTCCCCTAGACTCCTGGGTTGCCAGCCCTGGAGGACATTGGGGGTGCGTACACCGGAA
>DUCH01000142.1 GCA_012959865.1 Myxococcales bacterium
AAAAGTTCGACTCTTCCCTTTGAGATCCGACGAAAAAATCGGAAACGAGTTTTCGAGTAGATTTTGGTCGTTCCGCTCGGCTCCCGGCGTCACGATATCTCGGATGAAATTTCCTTCCAGAATTTCCAGTACCCGGGGAGCATGCACCCGCAGTCGCCAATATATATTCAGCGCGTTCGTGATCAGCGAATCTCCTCCGTTTTTGCTGGGTACTTCGCATAGCAATCCCACGAGATCGGGAACCGAGTTCAGCGCGCTGCTGTCGGTATGCATCCCGGTTTCATCCCGTGTCATCGAAACCGGAACCGACTCCAACGTGTAGTCCACACCACGATCTCGCACAGAGTAAAGGCAACCGTATTCCCGCATCACCCGCCCCATCGACATCCCCAGGGACGCGAAAAACAATCTCTTCTCGGCGATCGAAAAGGCCGTTGAATCGAGCCCCTTCACCCACGCGACCCCGTCACCGAAGAGAAGACTCTCCCGCAACGACCCCCCAAATCGGCTCATCTCCGGCATTTCCTTCAGAACAAACGCGGTGTCCTCGATGTTCTCTACACAGTTTGGATGTTCAGCGAGAAAATCCGAAAATTCAGCGGAGACGTTATCGGGAACGCTGCGCTTCCAAGACTGGCGCTGCCGAAGGATGCTCGCAGTCCAAACAGGGTTGCCGGATTCCGCAGATTCGACGTGGTCCCACGCCTGCATGTAGGTCATTCGATTTCCCCCACCCGCAACCCAAGACGAAGCGATTCGTCCGTCTGGGCGCGCATCCAGCGGGAATCTCTTGCCCGCATCTTCGGTTTCGCTGCGAGTTCCCAAGAGCCGCTCGCGCCTCCGTTATTCCCCTGTTCTTCGTTATTCCCCTGTTCTTGCATGGGGAATAAGTCGATGGTCCCCTCCGAATCGGATCAGCGAATACGGTTTTTCGGACAGAATTTCGAGCCCCGAAAGCGCCGATTCCATCGGGCTCTCGACCGGAGGGGGGGACGGAGGCTGGTTCGAGGACGCCGCTCAGAATCGGAGGGCGAAGAATCCGAGGGCTAAGAATCGGAGGGCGAAGAATTCGGCTTCTGGGAAGCCCGGGGGGCCGGCACCCGCTCGTTCCGCTTGCGAAAGCCGTCGAGGAGCACGCCGGCTCCCTGCACGAGCCGGTTCTGAAGGGTTTGGGCCCTTTCGCCTTCGGGCTCGGCGAGCCAACTCGAAACGGACCCGGCCAGACAGTTTCGGATCAATTGGGCCAGAAGCCTGGGCTCCAAATCGCTCCGAATATTGCCGACACGCTGTGCTTCGGCGACGAGAGCCTCCAGGGAATCGGTGCGCGACAAGCGGCCCCGAGCCGAATCCGTTCCGACTCCGAGATCGCCGAACCGCATCCTCGACCACGCTTCTGCCATCAACTCGGGCTCACCGCCAATTCGGCGAGCCCATTCGGCGGCCCACTGCCCGACTACCCTCCGCAGACCCCCGGCCCCGGCTCGGCGAGTCCCAAGAACCAGGCTGGTGTCGAGTTCGAGCTCGGCCCATTCGCGGAGCAAGGCGTCTTTGGTGCCGAAATAATTGAAGAAAGTGGCATCGCTGATCGCGCAGGCCTCGGCGATTTCGCGAATCCGCACCGCGTCGAACCCTCGTTCACGAAATAATGCGATTGCATTCTCAATGATTAGAGCACGCTGCCGTGCCTGCTTTTCTTCGCGCAAGCCCATTCAAATTTCTCACTCAATTCACTATTTACTTAATATCAAATATTCTACTATATTTATTTATATATATTACTTACTTTTATGAATTCGACCACCCTCGCCGGCCCGCTCGCAGAAGCCTCTCCCCACCCGGCGTCCTCGCGCTTTCGCCGCCCCGCCCAGCCAACTCGTTGTCCCTGCCTCCCACACTCGGCTTCCCTATAGTCGGCCGCGCTCGGACCTCACCCATGTTTGATCCTCGCCTGCCTCTCCTCCCTCGATCCCTGAACGCCGTGGGGCGAACCCTCGCCCGGATCGGGATTCGTCCCGGGAACCTGGGCAGCCAAAGCCTGCTCGAGGCCGCCCGCCAACAGACCGGGCTCGCCGATTTCGGCGACGACAGCTTTCGCGAAGGCCTGGACCGGCTCGTGGAATCGCTGGAGTCCGAGGCCAGGCTGAGCGCCATCGGCCGCTTTATTGCGCGCCAGGACCTGGTTGGCCACCTGTCCAACCGGTTGCAGTTAGTCGACTGGCATCGCCGTTATCCGGAAATCGGGGATCTTCCCATTCGCCGGCCAATCTTTATCGTGGGCCAGGGTCGCACGGGGACCACGATTCTCCACGAACTCCTCGCCCTGGATCCGAACAATCGTGTGCCCTTGACCTGGGAAACCGATTTTCCTTTCCCTCCCCCCGAGCGGGCTCAGTACACGAGCGATCCCCGCATCGCCCGGAGCCAGAGCCAGATCGACCGCTCGGAAAGCCTGATTCCCGACTTCAAGCGCATGCACCGCATGGGTGCGCGAGTTCCCCAGGAATGCGTGCGTATCACGGCCAGCGACTGCAAGAGCGCGATCTTCACCGCCACCTGGCGAGTCCCCACCTACACGCGGTGGCTCCTGGACGAGGCCGATCTCAGCTCGACGTACGCGCTCCACCGAAAGACCCTGCAGCTGCTCGCATGGCGATGCCCCGGTGAGCGCTGGGTCCTGAAGTCTCCTGGCCATCTCTGGTGTCTCGATGCGGTTCTGGACGAGTACCCGGACGCCTGTTTCATTCAAACCCACCGCGATCCACTTCGGATTCTCTCCTCCTTGGCCAGTCTTGAAATGGTCCTGCGCAAAATGTCCAGCGACGCGAATATCCCCGTCGAAATCGCACGCGAGTGGTCGGGCTGGCTCGCCCGATCCTACGACCGCTCGGTGGACTTTCGCGAGAGCGGTCGAATTCCGGATTCCCGGGTGGCGGATCTGCAGTTCCGCGAATTCATTGCGGACCCGATCCCGGTCGTACGCAAAATCTACGACCGATTCGACCTCGAACTCTTGCCCGAAACTGAGGCTCGAATGCTCAGCTATCTGCGCGAGAACCCGAGCGATCGCGACGGCGCGCACAAACATCGCCTGGAAGAAACCGGGCTCGATATCGATGAAGAGCGCGCAAGGGTCAAACGCTATCAGGAATACTTCGACGTGCCGACGGAACCATCAGGCGGGTAGGGGCGCAGTTTTATTTTTCGGGCTTGGGGGCGAAGACCGCGCCCTCGACCTCGAAGCTACCATCGGCGATATTTTCCTGCGCTTTCGTGGTATGCGAGAGACAACGGGCCGCAGCCAACACATCGGCCAGCACCGGCGCCAGGCGTCCCAGGGTTCGCGCGCTGGCCACCAAGGTGATGGTTTCGACCTCGCGACCCATGGAAACCTCGGCATCGGCTTTTGCCTTGTTGATCGCCGCGTGGGCGGCCACGGCGAGATCGAAACTCATGGCATCGGCTGGAGCGGGCACCGCCTCAAAATCGACCTCTGAGGGCCACGGAGCCCGGTGAATGCTCGTGTGCCCGGTTTCCCCTGCGAAAGCCCAAGACCACACTTCTTCGGTGATATAAGGCAATACCGGCGCGAAAAGACGCAGGAGAACCGACAATCCCAAACGAAGGCTCGCCACCGCCGAAGCGCTTTCCATCAGGTCCGAACCCGTGGCCCCATCGGCGTGCAGGCGCGCGCGCACCTTGACGAGTTCAAGATACGTATCGGTAAAGTGCGTCCAGAAAAAGCTCTCGGTTTCCTGGAGCGCATGGGCGTAGCTGTACGACTCGTAGTCTTTTGCACTGGATTCGGCCAGGCTCCGCAGCTTGGCTACAAAGGCCCGATCGAGTTCGGCGCTGATCGGATGAGCCTCTCCCGTCTGGGCCAGAACAAATTTTCCCGCGTTGAAAATTTTTGTCACCAGGCGCTTGCCGATTTTCCAGACCTTTTCATCGAAAGCCGTATCCGAGCCTAGGCGGGCGCTAGCTGCCCAATAGCGGCCTGCATCCGCGGTGTATTTTTCCAGCAAGGGCAGGGGGGTCATCACGTTTCCCTTGCTCTTCGACATCTTCTTGCGATCCGGATCGAGGATCCAACCCGAGATCATCGCATTCTTCCAAGGGATCGTATCCTCGTGGAGGAACGCTTTGGCAATGGTGTAGAACGCCCAGGTTCGAATGATGTCGTGCGCTTGGGGCCGCACGTCGGCCGGGAATAGTTTCGCGTGGCGGGCCGAATCGCTCCCCCAATGCGAACTGATCTGGGGCGAGAGCGAACTCGTAAACCAGGTATCAAAAATATCCGAATCCCCTGCGAACCCATGGGGTTCTCCTCGCTGGGAGGCCTCGTATCCCGGCGGCAGGTCCACCGTCGGATCCACCGGAAGGCTGTCGAGAGCGGCCACAATCACCCGGTCGTAGTCGGGCTCGCCCGCTGCATCGAGCGGATACCAGACGGGAATCGGGACTCCGAAATAACGCTGGCGACTGAGGCACCAGTCGAGACTCAGGTTTTCGGTCCAATCGCGAAACCGGGCGTGCATGAAGGGCGGGTGCCAGGCAACTTCTTCCCCCTTGGCGAGCAACGCTTCCTTGTTGTCCATCAGCCGCGCAAACCACTGGCGCGTGGGAAGGTGTTCCAACGGGCGATCCCCGCGTTCGTAGAATTTCACGGGATGCTCGATGGGCTCGGGATCGGATTGCAACGGTGCGCCTCGGCCCGTTGCGCTGCCTTCGGGTTCACCCAGCAATTCAACGATTCGCTTCTGGGCCTGCTTGACATTCTTGCCCGCCAACTCGGCGTAGTAACGATCCGCCTCGTTGGCGTCGAGACTCGGAAAAGCGTTCGAACCGAACTCGATGGGAAGCATGCGCCCGTTTCGCCCGACTACCTGGCGCAGGGCCAGCTGTTCATCACGCCACCACTGGACATCGGTTGAGTCTCCAAAAGTGCAGACCATCAGGATCCCGCTGCCCTTTTCGGGATCGGCCAATTCGCTCGGAAAGATGGGGACCGGCGCCCTGAATAGCGGAGTCACCGCTCGCTTTCCGAAGAGCTTTTGATACCGGGCATCCCCGGGATGCGCGGTCACGCCCACGCAGGCTGGCAACAATTCGGGCCGTGTGGTCGCGATCACGAAAGAATCGTCGCCGCCCTCCACGCCGAACTCGAGATGGTGGTAGGCACCGGGCATCGGCCGATCCTCGGCTTCGGCTTGGGCGACTGCGGTCTGGAAGTCGACATCCCACATCGTCGGCGCATCGCTGCTGTAGATGAGACCTTTTTCCCAAAGATCCAAAAATGAATGTTGGGCGGTCCGACGGCAATGATCATCGATGGTCTGGTATTCCTGCTCCCAGTCCACGGAAAGCCCGAGGCGATGAAACAGGGCACGGAAATAGTCTTCGTCGTCATTGATCAGCCGGTAACAAATTTCTATGAAGTTGGGACGAGAAACCAAGCGTGCGGGCTTCTTGCGCGCCTTGGCGGTGGCCTCCTCGACCTCAAGCCCGGGCTCGTAGGGCGTGTTGGGATCGCATCGA
>DUCH01000143.1:0-2589 GCA_012959865.1 Myxococcales bacterium
CGGCGTCGACTTGGCGCGTTTTCTCCTTGTACCGCTCGTCGACGGATTCCGGCTTGAAGTCGAGTCCGGTGCACCTCTTCCGGTGGGAACCGAACTCGTCCTCAGCTACACGGTCGAGAGCAAGAAGAGAGGCCGGAGCGGTCGATTCGGGCCGCAGAGTCGTCCACAGGGTCGTCCACCGCGACGCCCCTTGGAATCCATGTCCATCGGCATCGTGGGCACATCGTTCTTGGACTCTCCATTGTCTAGCGGAATGGAAGCCTTTTCCGAAGACGACGACGCGCATGCGAACTCGCTCGGAGAAGTTCAAGCTTCTACACGGCCGGGAGGCACCGATTTCGCGGCGACGAATCTGACGGACCCCTATTCGGAGATCCGAATTCTTGCCTATCTGGTGGTGGGTGTTGACGGTTTCTTGTCCCCAGCGGGCAGTCGCTCAGACGATGACGATCACGATGATGGCTACGGTGATGAAGACGATTACGGTGAATTCGAGAGCCCGGGAAATGCGGGTGTTGAGATGCGCTTTTCGGCAGAACCCATTCCGGAGCCCTCATCCGTGTTGCTGGTCGGCTTTGGGTTGGCGGTGCTGTCTTCATGGACTCGACGAAGAGCGGATTCCTGATCCCAACGGTGCAAGAGTCGGGATTCCGGTGTCCTCGCGAAAACGGAGCTCCCCGGGCCTCAACGCACCCCGGTCGGTTTCGGCGCGCCTCGGGAAATGATTCGTCCGCTTGAAACATAGAGGCTCTGGGAGACGAAGCTACTCGCCTCCTCTGCGAGTTTCATACATAGATCGCCTTTAAGCTCTCGAGCTTCAGAGACCTGGCGGTTCTGTTCGGGCGCCAGTGCCAGTAAATCGACAACATGCAGAGCCAACTGGGTCTCGCCCTGCTCTGCGAGTTCCCTAGCCCTGGCGAGGACCGCATCAGGATTCTCGACTGCAGAGAGAACCGCAGAGCCGGCATTATCGGGGTGGGCTGGATGCAGATGGGTGGGATTGCGATCCCACCAACCGGTTTCGCTTCGGAAAATGTCGCGAACTATGTAGTCAGCGCTTCCGTAGAGCGGTTTCATCCAGGGGACGCCGAATAGCTCGCTAGGGTAATCAAGGTCGTGGAGGATCTCGACCGCGCCCATTCCCTTGTTGATTCGGGCGACAACCTCCCGGCGCAGCCAGCGGAGCGCCGAAACAGTGCCGAGGAGAACGCGTTGAATTTTGTCCTGTCCCTCGAGGGGCGGTCCAAATTCCATCACAACGATCTCCGGTTTGAGCCCCGCGAGCCGTTCGAGGGTATCGGCCCAACGAATGGGGTCCCGCAGACTTCGCAGGGGCGTTCCCACATTGGGGATACTGGGGGTAATGGCCGCTCCCCCATAAAGCAGCCGCTCCTTGGGCAGCCATGCCACAAGGGCATCATCGGTCTCCGAAGGAGCCCACAGGATTTGGATCTGTCTGCGGGCGTCCCCTAAGCGCAAAGCCTTCTGAAATGTCTCGCTGGGCATATTGAGCTTGAGGGTTTGATTCATGGTGCCCACAGGGAGGCGAAATTGGAGTTCGACGAAAAACTGCTGGAGCCCCTCAGTTTCCCGGTACCGATTCCAGCGGCGAACCAGATTTTTATGAGCGATAAGTCTCGGCGGGTTTTCTCCCCTCGCGGATGAGTCAGCAAGCCATGTTTTCACGGCATTGTTGTAACCGAGATGACCGTGGCTATACGCAATAGCGTGAATGGGCGCATCTGTGATCTTCCGCAGCTCGTGCAGCATTTTCCGAGCCTGAGCGGAGGAAGCGCCCGTATCGATCTGGACAACACCGAGATTCGTTTCGATCGAAAGCGCATTTCCCATGCCACCCACGACGTGAACGCCCTCGGCCAGGGTGCCGGTGAATGACGGGATGGTCACAGGATTTGCATGGGCCGCGGCGCTTCGATTGATCCGGTCGGACTCGCTCATTCCGCACTCCTATACCCGAACTCTTGGATCCGAATCCGCTTCCAGCAACCCGCGAACCGTGGAAGAGAGGGCCTCAAGGTTAAAGGGCTTGTACAAAAATGCGGTGCCAGGCGCGGCAATATCAGTCGCGTCGAGTTCGTCCGCGGAGTGGCCAGAAACGAAAACTACTTTGAGATCGGGGATCGAAATTCGCAAGCGGCGGACCATCTCGGCTCCGCCCAATTTGGGCATCACGACATCGGTGATGATCAGATCGATCTCCGCTGCGTGGCGAAGGGCAAGCTCATATCCCCGGACACCGTCGTTGGCTTCGATTACGCTGTAGCCCTGGTTGGAGAGTGTGCGAACTACGAGATTGCGCACGGACTGCTCATCCTCGACGACAAGCACGGTTTCATTCACCTCCCAGCCCGATGTTTTGGCTATTCCGGGCTCCGTGTAGTACCCCTCGACCTCGGCGGCTCGCGGGAGGTGGATCGTAAATGTTGACCCGACCCCCGGTAGGCTCTCAACCCCAATGGCTCCACCGCTTTGATGAACAATCCCGTAGGTAGTGGAGAGGCCCAGTCCGGTCCCCTCTCCTGTGGCCTTGGTGGTGAAAAATGGATCGAAAATGTGCTCCAGGGTCTC
>DUCH01000143.1:2722-5513 GCA_012959865.1 Myxococcales bacterium
TTCCCGCCATCGGGCATGGCATCGGCTGCGTTGAGGATGAGGTTCAGTACGGCCTGCTCAAGCCGAGCAGGTTCGCTTCGCACAAACCAAGAGCTGCCTTCCTTCTTGAGATCAAGCCTAATCGAATCGGGCAGAACCTTGGAGACCATGTCGACGAGTGAAGCGACCATTGCCGCCGGATTGATGTTCTCCGTCGACAAGCTATCCCGGCGGCTGAAAGCCAGAAGCTGTTTTGTGATGGAGTTGGCCTTGTCCCCTGCACGGGATATCTCAGTGAGGCCCGCCCTCGCCTCTTCGGGCAGGTCTTCGCGGAGTAGGAGCAACTCGGCGTACCCGTTGATGGCCATCAGGAGGTTGTTGAAGTCGTGGGCGACTCCTCCAGACAATCGTCCGATGGCCTCCAAACGCCGCTTGAGTCCGATTTGTTTTTCTTTTTGTGCAATTTCCTCGCGGAGTTTGTTGCGTTCGGTCAGATCTCGAATATAAGCGATAAACTGAGGTTCTTCGCCTCCCGAAATTTCCTGGACCATCAATCGTATCGGGAACTCGGTCCCGTCTGCATGTATGGAGAAAGTTTCAAGTTTGATTCCCAGTACGTTGGCCATACCCGTTTCGGCGTAGCGATTAAATCCGGACAAATGGTCGGGCTGCAGGCGAGGGGGAATCAATAACTCGGGCATGGTGTGGCCGATGGCCGTCTCGGCGGAATGGCCGTACATCGCTTCAGCGGCGGGGTTGAAGACCGTGATGATATTTCCCTGGTCGACCATCACAATCGCTTCGGCAGACAGGTTCACGCTCCCCTTGAACTTATCATTGACGAGCAAGAGCGCCTGATTCTTTTCGATCTCTGCGTTTCGGGATTCAGTCAATTCGAAGGCAGACCGTGTCATCATCCGCGAAACGATGGAGCCAATCGCTGTACAGAGCGCGATCGCGAGTACCATATTGAGGGCCAGCATCGCAGTGTTGTCCTGCCCACTTTCGGGTTGAGGCAAATCTTCGGAAACGAGAGCGAGCAGAAGCATGGCCGCTATCCCCGCGCTCCCAGCCAGATAGGCGATACGGGGTCCAAGCAGGAGCCCACCCAGGACCGGAACGACGAGAAACCAGACGGCGTACGGCGATCTGAGCCCTCCTTCGTAGTAGGCGGGAAGAAGAGTGATCCCAATTCCCACAACCACCAGAATGGCGGCGCCCCACTGGGCAGATCCCGTGAGTCGGGTCAGTATTGCCGCGGCAAGAAAGCCAGCGAGTCCGAAGCCAAAAGCGACTCTCCGGGTGAGATCGAGATCGACTTGCGTGGCCGAATAGAAGTAGCCCACGCACAGCGAGACCGTGGCTGAATACGCAATGATCTGAATGAATCGGCGCTGGGCTATGGGATTGAAAATCCCGGCGAGGCCTTCTTCGTCCGAAACATCTTTATGGAGAGGCGTTTCCGGCATAGTTCTAGTCGAGTGGTCCGAGGGGTTGATACTCGGGCCGACAGGTTTTCTCCGACGTAATACTGGCAGGACCGCTCAGGGTATCGCAGTTCCAAGAGGATTTAAATTCGAAAGCAAACCCTAAGGAGTTCACCGGATGGAGCAAGTGACATGGCGATCACAGGGCGACCGAAACTCTGCTCCGAATGTCTGAGAACTTGCACCGAATAGTCAATCTGTTCGGGGAAGCCGAAGGGATTGCCACTGGCTTCACACCTCGCATTGCTGGACTTCGAAAATTGTCCGGACTCGGGACGGTCCAACCTGGCAGGGCCTCGAATCGTGACGGGCCCAGCGTGCTGGCCGGCCCCGGATCAAGCTGTCGCCCCGAGGACTCTTGCGCAGGAGATCGGTATACACGTAGGCGTCCGCAGCCGCGTAGGTCTGGAGCAGCAACGGCCGCTCTTGATTCGACTGATTGCGCGCTGAGCCGTGAACGGTTCGGCAGTTGTGAACTGTCACAGTGCCCGCCGGCCCGCAGGGATAAACCGCGCCATCCAGATCGAGATTTCCCAAGTCCTCTCGGCTGAGGCAGCCCACCCAGTCATCGCCGTTGTATTGATCAAAAAGGTCCAGCAGGTGGCTGCCGGGAACGAAGCCTACGTTGCCCATTTCGGGAACCACATCTGCAAGGAAAACTCCGAGGGTCAGCGGGCTGTAATTGGTATGCGGCCAAAACTGGATGTCTTGATGCCACTTGACCTCTTCGCCGCCTCCGGGCGCTTTGAAATTCAGCTTACTGTGATGGAATTTGATATCGGGACCGAGCAGATCCTCGACAACATCGACAAGGATGGATTCACTCGCGAATTGCCAAAAAGTGGGGTCGATATCCGCCGGTGAAACCAGCCTACGGATCCGTGGATGAGTAGGGGTGTGATCGGCTTCGAGATCGAAGACCGCCGTCGACTGGGTCAGCGACCGACTTTGATCAACGAATTTTGAGGTGACCTGCTGAAGCCGCTTCAGCCAATCGGATCCGATCAGACCGGGAAGCGCGATGAATCCATCGCGCTCGTAGGCGACGCGCTGATCCGCGGACAGGACCTTCAGCGCTCCGCTCTGGACGGACGTAATACGGTTCGCACGACTGGCCTCCGGAGGCGCCGGTTGCAGGGACGAGCGCTTGGACTCCAAGTTTGCCACCGGATCCAACCTCCGGGTTTATTTCAACCATGTCGTCGGCCATGTTGTCGGCCATGGACGGCCGAGGGATTGACGACGCTTGCAGCAAGCGCCTAGCGCTGAGTGTCCCCGACACTGGGGCGCGCCGCCATCCGGTTATACCACCCGTGGAGTCGCTC
>DUCH01000144.1 GCA_012959865.1 Myxococcales bacterium
TTCCCGGGTAGAATGTAATTTTAGCCCCCGCACCTCGGTGCGGGGGCTTTCTTTTGGTTCGCTCTTTCTGTGGGCGAGGAGGATCTCCGCCAAGAGCCCGATCGACCCAACCTGGTTTTGGTCGTGGTGGACACCACACCCGTGCCGACACCCTCTCCGCCTGATGCTCCCCCTGCTCTCGACGTCACCGACCCCAAGTTGCGCGAACAGCTGCGAGCCCTCGGCTACCTGGAGTGACTTTCTCGAGGAGGCCTCAAGGCACGTAGCCCAGTGCCTTGAGTTGCTCGGTCTCCTCGGGATCGAGTTCGATCGTCGCTCCGGTCGGAACGGAACTTTCGGATCCAGCGTGGCGCTCGGTGAGGATCGCCGCCAGTCGGGTCACATGGCCGCGATTTTCGGCCGCGATGTCACGACGCTCCTCTGGATCTTTCGCCAGATTATAGAGTTCGTACTCACTCGTCGGCCCAAGGGTTCGCTCGACAAGCTTGAAATCTCCTTGACGGATCGAACGATAGATCGGGTAGATACCAGGCAAATGCGTTTCCTGTTGAACGCCCCCACTGGCTTCCCCGAAGAGATAGCGCTGCTCAAAAGGTCGGGGGTCAGGATCCCTCCAGAGCGGTGATAAGTCCAAACCGTCCAGACCGGTTTCCCGGGGCAGGCCGGCCGATGCGAGCAATGTAGGGGCAAGATCCACCAGGGAAACAGGAACATCGACTCGAAGTCCTTGTGGAAGTCCGGGCCCCCGCATGATCAGCGGAACTCTGAGACTCTGCTGATAGGTCGTCAGGAAATGGCCTACACGCCCGTGTTCAAGAAACTCTTCACCGTGATCCGAAGTCAGGACGACGAGCGTCTCGGCGGCGCGACCACTGGTTTCGAGAAAGCCGAACAGCCTTCCCAACTCTGTGTCGAGCTGACGAATGCCCGCATCGTAGAGTTCCTCCAGATGCCGTACGCCGGTCTCGTCGAAGACAATTCGCTCCATCTCCGAATCGATTCTTCGAGGCTTTTCCGGGCTGCCGAAGGAACACGCCGCGAGCTCAGGATCCTTGAGGCACCGCGCGACGTGGGCATCCGCGAAATTCGCCCGCTCGATCTGCCATGCGGTGCCGTCCGCGGGCCCGGCATAGGGTCCCACAAAGAAGCGCTCGTACTCGGGTTTCGAGGCGTAGTCGGCGTGAATATCGTAGTAGTGAAGAAAGAGGAAGAGTGGACGATCGCTACGGGCAGAAATCCACTCCATTGCCTGGTCTGTCGCCCAGGTAGAGGGGCCCCGACGAGTGTAGTCGTCCTCTTGGATAAACAGATACCGCTCGAAGTCTCGGGTTAATCCATAGCTTTCACGCTTCAGCCATAGAACGTTCACAATCGCCCCGGTCTCCCAACCCCCCTGGCCAAACCAACCGGCCAAGGTCTGCACCTCTTCGGAGAGGGCATTCTTGGCGGTCACCACGCCGTGGGCCTGGGGGAAGAGTCCGGTGAGCATCGAGGCATGGGAGGGCAGCGTCCACGCGGTGGTGGCGCTGGTGTCTTCGAAAACTACACCCTGGCTGGCCAATGCATCGATTCGGGGAGAGGTAAATCGATGATGGCCGTAGACCCCTAGGTGGTCCGCCCGAAGAGTGTCCACGGAGATAAGCAGGATCGTAGTCGGCCGGGGCGGCTCCTCCCGGTGCCCGGTGCCCGGTGCCCACACACCCAAGGCTAAGCCCACCGCTACCGCTATCCCTAGCCCTATCCCTAGGACAAGGAGCCAACCCCCTCGCCGGCGAGTCAAGGGTTCCACGCTGGAAGCGTCCGGTCGAAACGCAATCCAGCACTCCCGATTGCCAGGCTAATCTGCGCTCACCGCGATGGCGATCAAGGTCGGGTTTTCCTGGTCCCCCGAAAACTGAGTCAACACAATGGTCAAATCGCGGTCGCCTTTCCTGCCCTCAAGCGTCACTATATTCGACATACGCTGAACCAAGTGGTTGTCCCAACCCAGCCGCGGCAATTCCTCGTTGAGGAAACCAAGCACATCCTCAACTGAAGCTTGAGAACCGAACATTATGTTGATCTTGTCACCCTCGACGAAAACCTTGCTAGGGGCCGTACCCGGGAAAACCGGCGCGTCCGCGGGATAGAAATCAGGCATTTCAATCTTGACGGCGAGTTCTGCCTCGACATTGGACGGCCTCGCCGAAGGAATTGGAGGCATGACGGGCTCAGCCGACTTGTGCACCTCGCGTGCCGGCTGGCTCTGGGCTGCGGGAGCAGAAGGTGCTTCCGGCGCATCTTCGCCACCGCAAGCCAGAAGCAGCCCTGAAAATCCAATGGTCGCCAGAAGAATCCCTGTCATCGTAAATCTTGAAATCATTTGTTTACTCCGTCACCAATTGAAAAGAGCGTTGAGTCCGACCCGCCCATCGGCGCGCGCCGATGGGCGTTAAGGCGTGATCTCCCCCAACGAGAGGCCGCACGAGAGTCGGTCCACTCAAGGGAATCTGAGGCCGGAGTCTATGTCCCCATGTGTTGAATGGGCAAGCGTGAGAAGCAAAACAATTCTATCCCGGGGGGAAGCGAGCTCGGTCGCACGGGTTGACCGAGCGCTTGGACTTTCTCGCTCCAATGCCCCCCGCTAGAATCGCGCGATGCGGATTATCCCTTTCGGTGCTCTTCGGGCTTCCGCAAGCGCACTCGCCGTCGCAGCCCTCACAGCCCTGAGCTTCCTGGGCGGCGGCTGGGGCTGCAGCGGGGCTCACGAGCCAGTGGTTCCCTCCCCCGCCCCTAAATCCATCGTCCTGATCTCCCTGGATACACTTCGAGCGGATCATCTCGGGACCTATGGGCACCATCGGCCCACTTCGCCGATTCTCGATGCTTTCGCGGCGGGCGGGACCACGTTCGAGGACGCGAGCTCGACGGCGCCTTGGACCCTGCCCGCTCATACCTCGATGCTGACTGGGCTGTACCCCCTCAACCACCGGGTACTCACGTTCGACTCCGCCCTTCCAAAGGAGATACCGACCCTGGCCAACGTTCTGGGCGCAGCCGGATACCGGACGGCAGCGGTCGTGAACTCGACTTGGCTCAAGAGAGATCGGTACGGAGTCACACGAGATTTCGAGCAATATCTCTTCGTGGACGACACCCAGGATCGTCGCGGGCCCAACACATGGATCACCGATCAAGCCGTCTCGTGGCTCTCCGAAGACGAGGAGCGGCCTCTGTTTCTTTTCGTCCACTACTACGATATCCACACCGACTACACGTCCCTCCCCGAATATGAGAGACTTTTTGTCAGCCCCTACACGGGGAAGGCCGACGGAACGGCGTGGCAGATCGCCCGGGCAAGTCTCGAAAAAGACTACCTCGACATGTGCCGGAAGAACTACGACCCAAAAAAGTGCCGTATAGGTACGCCCGATAATTTCCTCGCCATCGATCACTCCCTCGAAACTATAGAATTCGATGAGGATGACATTCGACACCTCGAAGAACTCTATGACGCAGGAATCCGTCAACTGGACAACGAGTTGGGCCGCTTTTTTTCTTTGCTTAAAGAAAAAAGTCTCCTCGAAGAAACGCTGATCATCATCACATCGGATCATGGAGAGGAGTTCCTCGACCACGGCGGTATGGATCACTTTCTCACGATGTACCAAGAAATTCTTCGGGTTCCCCTGATCTTCCACGGCCCAGGCGTGCCCGCCGGTCGACGCATCGAGACACCCGTCTCCCTGGTCGACCTTGCGCCCACGATCCTTTCCCTTGCCGGGTTAGACTCCAATTTTGTCACGGACGGACTCGACCTCTCGCCTCTTCTTCGGGGCGATGCTCCCTCTGCTTTCAACGAAAGAGAGATTTTCGGAGAGGCATCGGGCGGGCTTACCTACGCCCTGATGATGGATCAAATATTTCCCGTCTTCCGGTCGATTCGATTGGGAAATCACAAGCTAATCCACAACTCCAAAACAAAAAGCTGGTCCCTCTACGATCTGGGCGAGGACCCCAAGGAAATTCGAGATGTCGCACAAGAGAAGCCCGAACTCGTAGAGGCGCTCGCTGCCCGAATGGCCCAGCGATATGAAGGGTTCGACCCCTCTCCGGCCCCCTCAGAACGTGTCGAACTCAATCGCGAAGAACTCGAACACCTCCGCGCGCTGGGTTATGTGCCGTGAGCGGGCGGCTAAGTTCTACGAATGCCTCGGCATCGGCCAGGGGCCTTTATCGTGTCCTCCAAAGGATCGTCGTTTTCGGGGCGCTGCTCTTCCCCATAGCCTGCGATGACGACACGCCGACCCGCCCCTCCCTCACCCGCCCCGAGTACACACAACAACAACCCGTCGCCCACCCAGAGCCCCCGACTCGGCTCATCATTCTGATTTCGATCGACACGCTTCGCGCGGATCACCTCGGCCTCTACGGGCATGATCGACTGACGTCGCCCAACCTCGACCTATTCGCCCTGGAGGGCACCGTTTTCGAGGATGCAAGCTCAGTCGCCCCATGGACTCTTCCCGCCCACGCCTCCATGCTGACCGGCCTCTATCCCTTGAGCCATGGCCTCGTGGAACCAACACGAAGGCTCCCCGACACCGTGCCCACCCTGGCCGGACTCCTGACCGAAGGCGGTTGGAATACCGGAGCCATCGTGAACTCCACCTGGCTCCTGAGAAAAAACTTTGAGATCACCCGGGATTTCGACCAATTTGTGTATGTCCAGGAAGATTACGAGCAGGTTCTGCCCACGCGCATTATTACCGACAAGGCCATTCAGTGGATCGATGACGCACGGGGCTCAAAGTTTTTCCTTTTCCTTCACTATTACGACGTCCACAGCGACTACACATCTCTGCCCAAATTCGAAAAATTATTCGTTTCCCCTTATTCAGGAAAAGTGGATGGAACAACCTGGCAACTCAACGTCGCCAGCATGCCGGACTCCTATATCGAGAGCTGCCAGACAGACTACGATGAAAAACGGTGCCGCTTTGGCGATGGAGAGGGGTCCCACTCCGTCGACACCTCCGTAGAAAAACTCGTGTTCAAGCAAGCCGACCTCAAGCATCTGAAAGAGCTCTACGATGCGGGTATTCGACAATTCGATACGGAACTGGGCCGCCTTCTACGCTTTCTTGAATACGGTGGCCTGATGAAGAATGCCAAAGTCATCATTACATCCGATCATGGCGAAGAATTTTCAGACCACGGGCGCTTTTACCACGTCCTAACCACCTACCAGGAAGCCCTACGTGTTCCCATGATTGTACGCGGTGCGGGGATCGCCGAAGGCAGGCGGGTTCCTCTACCGGTTTCCATCGTGGATCTTGTTCCCACTATCCTCGGCTGGACGGGTATTCCACTCCCTCAAGATCTGGAAGGGGAGGATCTAGGCCCCCTGTTCGAAGCGCGAGAGAACAAGGAGGCTGTCCTGGAGCTTGAAACGCGCTTGAGCGAGCGCTTTCAGTACGGAGAGGCGAGCGGCGGGATCCAGTGGGAGCAAACAGCACCCG